>NZ_CP137550.1:735975-1103963 GCF_033335955.1 Streptomyces sp. N50 | reverse complement strand
AGGACAGCGTCGCGGCCACCCGCAACCTGGACTTCGACGCCGACGAGCTGGCCAGCATCGACGCGATCATCAAGCCGTAGGGCACCGCACGGCCGTCAGGCCGTGAGCCGCTCGCTGACCTCCCAGAGACGGGCCGCCGCCTGCGGGTCCACGGCGCGGGACAGCACCCCTGGGGTGGTGTCCCCGCCGGCCCAGGCGGCCTCGTCCTCGGGGGCGAGCAGCGGGCTGATGTCGACGTTCTCGCAGTAGACCCCGCCGAGACCGTCGAGTTGGGGGCTGGTCGCGCACCAGACGCTGGTGGCCGCGCCCTGCTGCACGGTCTTCATCTGGCGCTCGGGGTCACGGATCGGCTTGCCCTCGGCGTCGAGCGCGCCCGCGGCCTGGAGCGCGGCCGGGTCGAGGTGCTTGACCAGGCCAGTGTCGATGATCAGGCCCGGGTGCACCGCGAACGCCCGGATGCCCTCGGCCTGTCCGCGCCGGTCCACCTCGACGGCGAACAGGGCGTTGGCCGTCTTGGACTGGCCGTAGGCGAGGAAGGGCTCGTACTTCCTGTGCTCGAACTGCAGGTCCTCGAAGTCGACGCCGGCGAAGCGGATGCCCCGCGACGACAGGACCACGACCCGCGCGCCGTTGGCCGCGACCAGTGCGGGCCACAGCTTGGTGGTCAGCTGGAAGTGTCCGAGGTGGTTGGCGGCGAACTGCGACTCGTAGCCGCGCGCGTCCCGCGCCAGCGGGGTCGCCATGATCCCGGCGTTGTTCACCAGGAGGTGCAGCGGACGCCCGGAGGCCAGGAACTTCTCCGCGAACGCGTCGATGGACGCCGGGTCCAGCAGGTCCATGTGCTCGACCTCGGTTCCGGGGAGGACCGCGAGCGCCGTCCTGGCCCGCTCCACGTCCCTCGCGGGTACGACGATCTTGGCCCCGGCGCCGTGCAGCACGCGGGCCGTCTCCAGGCCGATGCCGGAGTAGCCGCCGGTGATGATCGCGACCTTGCCGGTCAGATCGACGCCCTTGATCACCTCCTCGGCGGTGGTCGAGGCGCCGAAGCCGGAATTCAGGGGCTGCTGTGCGGTGGTCATGTCTGCTCTCTCCCTCATCAGCTTGAGCTGTTGAGATCACCGTAGGTCGACCGATCCGTACGATGAATACTTGAGAATCCGCATAACTTGCGTGATAGTTCGAACATGGTCGTGGATCCCCTCTCAGACCCCCTCTCCGACGCCCTTGCCGTCGCCGATGCCCGCAGCGTGTTCTCCGGCGGCTTCACGGCCGGCGGCGACTGGGCCATCGAGCTGCGCGGACGCGACCGGCTGAAGGTGAACGCCGTGGTGCAGGGCGGCTGTCTGCTGGTCCGGCACGGCGGTGAGCCCCTGCGGCTCGCCGAGGGGGACGTCGTGATCTCCGACGGCGGCCAGCCGTACACCCTGTGCAGCCGGCCCGGCGTCGCGCCGACCGACTCCGCGGACGTCGTCATGGACCCGGCGACCCGGATGGGCCGGCTCGGGCAGGGCGACGCGGTGGACGTCGCCTGTGTGTCCGGGCACATCGACCTGAGCCGCGACCGGGGGGACCTGCTGCGGCGGGCGCTGCCGGAGCTCGTGCACGTGCGCGCGGACTCGCCCGAAGCCGGTGTACTGCGGTGGCTCATCGGGCAGTTGGCGGCCGAGATGCGCACACGCCGGGCCGGGGTCGAGTTCGTCTCGGCGCAGCTGGCGCAGCTGATGTTCGTGCAGGTGCTGCGGGTCTGTCTGACCGACTCGGACGGGCTGCCGCCCGGCTGGCTGCGCGCCCTCGCCGACGAACGCCTCGCCCCCGCGCTGCGGCTGATGCACGGCGACCCCGCCCACCCCTGGCAGCTGGAGGAGCTGGCACGGGCGGCCGCGATGTCCCGCACGACGTTCGCCGTACGGTTCAAGGAGGCGGCCGGTGTGCCGCCCCTGACCTACCTGCTCAATTGGCGGATGAATCTTGCCGCCCGGGCCCTGCGCCAGGACGCCGCCCCGGTCGGCGCGCTCGCCCGTTCCGTCGGCTACACCTCCGAGAGCGCCTTCAGCAACGCCTTCAAGCGGGCGGTCGGGGTGGCACCGCGACGCTATCGCGAAGAAGCCCTGGCTAGGAGCTGAGCCGTTCTTCGAGGCGGACGGTGACCTGATCGCCTTCGCCTTTGGCGATGGCCTTTCGAAGATCGGCTTTCACGGGGAGTTTGTGGGTGCCGTCGCCGAGGGCCATGAACGAACTGCGGAAAGGGTGTCCGTCGATCGTGCCGCGGACCTTGACCAGACCGCGGGTGCCGAAGAAAGCGACGGACCCGGGCCAGACGAGATAGGTCCAGCCGCCGTCGTTCGGGCTTTTGATCAATTCGGCGGTGAATTCCTCGTTCAACGGGGTGCCGGTACTCATGATGTCCTCCGCTCGGGATGGCCTGCGGTACAAGAGACCACCCCGAGCGGGAAAACTCATCGCGGACGCCGACCCTCAGGCCCCGGCAGGCACCCGGTCGAGGAAACCGAGCACGGAGCGGATACGGCCGTCCCCGTCCAGCGTGATCACGTCGAACCCGGCGACGGGCGCCGAGCCGTCGGCTCCGCTCACCAACTCCCAAGCGAAGCGGACGGTTTCGTGGTGCCCGTCGACGGCGCCCAGCGGACGGAAGGCGAACCCGGGGAACTGCTCGTGCGCCCCGGCGATCAGCCCCGCGATCTCCGCGTGGCCGGTGACTGACGCCAGCGGGTCGGTGTACGTACCCTCGACGGACCAGGCGGCGGCGACCGCCTTCGCCAGCGCCTCCGGTTCGCCCGCGTTCCAGGCCTCGAAGTAGCGGGCGACGGCGCTCTCGTATCGGTCGGTGTTCACGGACATGCTGAATCAGCCTCCAGCGAGGTTGTTCGTACTGGTCAGGGACCGGATCCGATGCCTGCCGACCCGGTGACCCCACCCTGCCGGGGCGCGCGGGAGGCGTCGATTACCCCTCGGGTAATGGCGGCGGGAGAACCCCGCAAAACGGGCTACGAAGCTTTTCGGCCAACCAAGGCTGTGAATATGCCAAGAGAGTGGCTAAAAAGTCGTGGTGACAGTGTTTCAGGAGTGAACATACTCGTCTGCTAGGGCATGACTTCACGCGTGCCCGGGCATGACTTCACGAGGCAAATCCGCCATCGTGCGCACCACCTGAGCCACCCGAGCCGCCCATTAGAGCCGCATGGAAAGCGAGGCCCGACCGGCAATCGACACGCGACGGGGGAGTGATCGTGCACGACGAATTCCTGTGCCATGTCACCGCGTACGGTACCTGCGGCGGACAGCGCGTCGGGGTGCCCTTGGGAACCTACCGCGCTCCCACCCTGGCGCTCGCCCTGTGGTGGTTACGGGACCGCGCGGTGTGGATGGCCGACCGGCTCGACCCGCAACCGGAGAACCCGCGCTTTCCCCGTGGTGCCCTGGTACCGGTTTCGGACACCGCCCCCGACGTGCCCCGCGCGTTACGCACCTGGTCGCGTGACGTGGGTCAACAGGAGCAGGTGGCCTACGAGTTGGCAGCCGGACGGCTCGTGCAGATCGCCATCAGCGACGAGACCACCGAGTACGAGCTGCTCGCCGAATCGGTAGACGCCCTCCGGATGCAGCGGACCGTTCCGGCACTGGTCGTCCCCGTCGCCTGACACGTGTCGACCACCGCACGCCCCTGACCGCTGACCGGGCGCACAGGTGAACGAATCGGTAGAATTCGGGGCATGTCAGAGCGGCCGAACGCGCCGACCGCACCCGAACTCCTCCTGGAGACGGAATCGGGCTCCACGGTCATGACCCCGGGCCGCGACTACCACGTCGGCCGCGACCCCCTCAGCGACATCGTCATCGACGACGCCCGCGTCTCCTGGCACCACGCGGTCCTGCGGCCCGAGGCCGGCCACTGGACGCTGGAGGACGAGCACAGCACGAACGGCACCTATGCCGACGGCCGTCGCGTCGAGGAGTGGGGCGTCGGCCCCGGCAGCGTGATCCGCTTCGGCAACCCGGCCGACGGCCCGTGCGTCACCCTGGCCGACCGCCCCGCCCCGGCCCCGGAACGCCCCTCGGCCGTGTCCATGCCCGCCTTCACCGGCACTTTCCGGCAGCCGACGACCGTACGACCGCTGCCCAGCCGTACGGTCCGCATCGGCCGGGCCGGCGACAACGACCTCGTCGTGGACGACCTGATCGTCTCCCGCCGCCACGCCGAGCTGCGCGCCATGCCGGACGGGACGTACGAGATCGTCGACCTCGGCAGCCACAACGGCACCTATCTCAACGGCCAGCCCGTCGCCCGGGCCCCGGTCGGGCCGGGTGACATCGTCGGCATCGGACACTCCGCGTTCTGTCTCGTCGGCGACCAGCTCCAGGAGTACGTCGACACGGGCGAGGTCTCCCTCGACGTACAGGACCTCACCGTGGCTGTCGACCGGGGCCGCAAGGTCCTTCTCGACCAGGTGTCGTTCCCGGTCGGCGAGAAATGCCTGCTCGCCGTCGTCGGACCCAGCGGCGCCGGCAAGTCCACCCTGCTCAACGCCCTCACCGGCCAGCGCCCCGCCGACCGCGGCACCGTGCTCTACGACGGCCGCGACCTCTACCGCGACTACGCCGAACTGCGCCAGCGCATCGGCCTGGTCCCGCAGGACGACATCCTGCACGCCCAGCTGACCGTGCACAGCGCCCTGTCCTACGCGGCCGAACTCCGCTTCCCGCAGGACACCGCCAAGGCCGAACGGCAGGCCAGGGTCGAGGAGGTCGTACGGGAACTGGGCCTCGAACAACGGGCGACGCAGCCCGTGCACAGCCTCTCCGGCGGCCAGCGAAAGCGCGTCAGCGTGGCCCTGGAGCTGCTGACCAAACCCTCGCTGCTCTTCCTCGACGAACCGACCTCAGGACTCGACCCCGGCATGGACCGTTCGGTGATGCACATGCTGCGCGGCCTCGCCGACGACGGCCGTACCGTCATCGTCGTCACCCACAGCGTCCTCAGCCTCGACGTGTGCGACCGGCTCCTGGTGCTCGCGCCCGGCGGCAAGGTCGCCTACTACGGGCCGCCCGACGACGCCCTCGCCTTCTTCGGCTTCGAGCACTGGCCGGAGGCGTTCGAGGCCTTCGAGCGGGATCAAGAGCGGGACTGGGCGGGGGAGTTCAGGGAATCCCCCTTCCAGCGCCAGTACATCGCCAACTCGACCGCGCAGCCGCACCAGTTGGGTTCGGGCCCGGTCGCCACGGCCCCGCCGCCGCCCCGGCCGCGCAGCCGCAGTGCTCAACTCGGCACGCTGGTGCGCCGGTACACCGCCGCCCTCGCCGCCGACCGGACCTTCCTCGTCATCATGATCGCGCTGCCGTTCGTCATGGGTGCGATGGCCCGCGCGCTGGCCGGGAGCGAGCTGACCCGGGAGACGGCGATGAACGCGCTGCTCATCCTGTGCGTCGGCGGCGTGCTCACCGGTGCGGCCAACGCCGTGCGCGAACTCGTCAAGGAGCGCGCGATCTACCGGCGCGAGAGAGCCGTCGGCCTGTCCAGATCGGCGTATCTGCTCTCCAAGGTCGTCGTCCTGGGCGCGATCACCGTGGCGCAGGCCGTGGTGCTCACCCTGGTCGGACTGTTCGGCGTCGACCTCAACGCGCCCGGCGGCAAAGGGGTGTTGATGCCGCCCCTGATCGAAATCACCGTAGCCGTCGCCCTGTTGTCCTTCACCGCGATGATGCTCGGGCTGCTGGTCTCCGCGATGGTGCGCAAGGAGGAGGTGACGATGCCGCTGCTGGTGCTGCTCGCCATCGTCCAAGTGGTGTTCTGCGGCGCCCTGTTGAAGCTGCACGGCGTACCCGGTCTGGAACAGCTGTCCTGGCTGGTGCCCTCCCGGTGGGCGCTCGGCGGGATGGCCGGCACCATCGGGCTGGCCCGGATCGTGCCGGGCGAGCTGACCGGCGATCCGATGTTCCGGCACTCGGCCGGGGTGTGGCTGCTCAACATGGGCATGCTGGTCGTGCTGTCGCTGCTCTTCGGTTTCCTGGTGTCCCGGCTGCTGCGGCGCCACGAACCCGCCGTGATGCGGAAGTAGGGGCCGCCACGATGACGCTCCCACCCCCCGGCTTCCGGCCCACGCACGTCGTCCCCGAGCACGGGATGCCCGCCTGGGAGGCCCCGGACCCGGCCCGCCCCACCGTGCCGCTCGACGCGCTGCTTCCGGTGCAGCTGCTGGAACGGCGCGGGGACTGGGCCCACGCCCTGTGCTCCAACGGCTGGTCGGCCTGGGTCGACGGCCGCCATCTGATCGCCGTCTCCCAGGACCCGCCGGCCGCGGGCGGCCCGCTCACCCGCACCGCCGACCCGCGCCCGCTGCTCGCCCGCGCCGAACAGGCCCTGGCCCGCTACCGCAGCGCGGTGGAGGATCTCGCGGGCGGCGGCCTGGACGGTGCGTCCTTCCAGGCCCGCACCAAGGGCCTGCGGATCGGCGTGGTCGTCGACGGCGAATCCGTCTGGCTCTACGACTCCGACCACGAGCGCTGGGTGTACGGCGACGGCACCCGCCTCAGCACCTACGCCTCGGACGACGGTCCCCGCGCCGAACCGGCCGACCCCGGGCACGCCCCCACCCAGGTCGTGAGCCCCGATGGCCCGTGACGCGAGCCTCTTCTCCGGCCGCCCCTCCGAACTGATCGGGCAGCAGATCGCCGGCTACCGCATCGAGGACGAGATCGGCCGCGGCGGCATGGCCGTCGTCTACCGCGCCCACGACCTCCGCCTCGACCGCACGGTCGCCCTGAAGCTCCTCGCCCCCGAACTCGCCCGCAACGACACCTTCCGCAAACGCTTCACCCACGAGTCCCGGGTCGCCGCGGCGATCGACCATCCGCACATCGTCCCCGTCTTCGAGGCGGGGGAGACGGACGGGGTGCTGTACATCGCCATGCGCTACGTCGCCGGCAGCGACCTGCGTCATCTCCTGGACAGGGAAGGCCCGTTGAGGCTCCCGACGGCCGTACGCATCGCCACGCAGGTCGCGTCCGCGCTGGATGCCGCCCATGAACACGGGCTGGTCCACCGGGATGTGAAGCCCGGGAACATTCTGGTCGCCCGCGGTACCGACAGCGATCATCCCGAGCACGTGTACCTCACCGACTTCGGTCTGACGAAGAAGTCGTTGTCGCTCACCGGGTTCACGACTGTCGGGCAGTTCGTCGGCACGCTCGACTATGTGGCTCCTGAGCAGATTTCGGGGCGGCCGGTCGATGGGCGGTGTGATGTGTACGGGCTGGCGTGCGTCGTCTACGAGACGCTGGCCGGGCGGCCGCCGTTTCAACGGGACGATGACATGGCCTTGTTGTGGGCGCACCAGTACGACATGCCTCCGGCGGTCAGGGAGGCTCGGAGTGATCTGCCCGGGCATGTCGACGGGGTCTTCGCGAGGGCGTTGGCGAAGAGTCCTGATGATCGGTACGAGTCTTGCCTGGCGTTTGTGACGGAGTTGCGCGGGGGTGTTTCTGGGCATGCGGCGACCGAGGTGGACATGCGGGTGGGCGGGGTGGGGGACGGGAGGCCTCCTGAGCCGCCTCGGTGGGCGGAGCCGGTTTTTAGGAGGCGTGACTGAGGTGTTTCGGCTGCGGGTGCGTTGTAGCTGGTCGCGCAGTTCCCCGCGCCCCTAGCGGGGCGCTGTAGTACCCGGTGTCTGTCCGTTCAGGGGGATGCGTCGTGCCGTGATTCTGCGCCGTGTGATGCGCCAACCTGACTCGACCCGCACCACTGTGTCCTCGTACGTGACCGATCCGCACGAGCCGTCCGTCCTGATGCCCAACCCCTTTGACCGTGCGCGTACTTGGCCCTCCGGCAGCTCCTCGATCACCACGTTCGTCACGTGGTGCGCGACGGGGTTCCCCGCACCCAACGCCAGCGCCGCGTCCACGAGTTGGGTGAGGCCGATGAGTGTGTCCTGGCCGAAGTCCGTGAGGTCGTACTCGACGTCCGGGGTGAACACCTCGGACAAGCGGTCGAGTTCGCCCTCGTCGGCCAGGTGGCCGTGCAGGGCGATCAACTCCGTTATGGCCAGGCGGTCTTCGAGTGTCAGCGCCATGTCTGTCCTTCCGTCGGCTCGGCGCACACTCTCATGTCCGGTGCTGCGGCTGCGCGGGGATTTCCACCTCGCCCCGTCGGTGGACCGGCCTTGCCAAGAGGGCCCCGAGGAATCCCGCCACCAACCCCCACACCGCCGCCAGACCCACCGCCGACCACACCTCCGGCTTCAGGAACAGGTCTCCGGACAGGCCGCCGCCCACGTCGCCGATGCCGAGGAGGGAGAGGCCGTAGTGGGCGGAGATCCGGCCGATCAGGCAGATCATGAGGACCGCGAGGGCGAAGGCGATGGCCAGGTGGACGGCGTGTTGCCAGGCGCGTACGCGGGCCGGGGAGCGGGCGGCCATCAGGAAGGCGGCCGAGAGGAGCAGGACCGCGTTCACTACCAGGAGCCACCACACGCCGTTGTCGTGGGCGGCGAGCGAGCGCAGGTTCAGGGTGGAGACGTCCGGGGTGCGCAGGACCTCGTTCAGGAGGCGGGGGACGGGGAGGCCGAAGGGGCCGTCGACGCGGCCGTTCCAGGTGGCGCCCAGGCCGATGGTCAGGGCCAGCCAGACCAGGTTCGGCATGCCCAGGAGGATGAGCGCGAAGGTCTGGGCGGCTTCGCCGCGGGTCGCCGCTACGACCAGGGCCAGGACGACGCCGAGTGCCACGTAGGTGAGGAGCAGGGCCACCACCGCGAACGCCGCCGGGCGGACCGACGCGTGGAAGCGGAGGAGGCGGGCGGGGAGGGGTGCGCCCGGTGACACCAGGAGGGCCAGGATCAGGACTCCTGCCAGCCAGAGGAGTCCGAACAGCACCGTCTGTGCCATGTCCGCCTCGAAGCCGACCTCGGGGGACGTGCCGAGCAGGTCGCCGATGTCGCCGAGGGTTCCGGTGCCCAGGGAGATCGAGAACTTCTGGCGCGCTCCCAGGGCCAGTCCGATCAGGGCTAGCAGCCACAGGACGGCGACGCGGGCGGCCCAGCCGGCCAGTTCCGCCGCCGAGGCGACCGCGCGGTGCCGCAGGGGCCGTAGGAAGCCTGCTGCGGTCGTCAGGGCGCCGGTCAGGGTCACCGAGAGGGGGATGACCGTCAGGCCTGCCTTGGTGTCGGCCAGGGAGCCCGCGTTTCCGGTGAGTTTCAGTGTGCCGCCCACCGCCGTCACCACCGTGGCCGTGACGACCCGGGGGAACGCGCCGTCCGGGAGGTCCGTCGCGCCGGCCGCCCACAGGCCCAGCGCGGACACCAAGGCCATGCTGAGCACGCCTGCCAGCACCGTGCCGAGCGCCTGGAGCCAGCCGTGGCGGGCTACTGCCTGGTCAGAGGGGGTTCGGGGGGTCACACGGTCACGCTAAGCAGCGGCGGGGGAGCGCGCCCGCCGGGAGGGCCGTCCGCGTCGGCTTGCGGGCGGACCATGACCCGAGCACACAATGGGTTCGTTGTGGATAAAGCGGCGCAAATCGGTAGAAGTGCCGCTGTCGACCGCGTCGGGAAGAAGAGCTCGTGAGCGTCGAACCTCCGTCTTCAGGCCGCCCCACCGGACCGCCCTCCGGCCCGCTGTCGGGACCCTCCCAGCCGCCTTCGGGCCCGCCCTCGCAGCCCTCGGGCGGCGGCGGTGCCGGGGCGCCAGAGCCGCACCGGCCCTGGTGGAAGTCGGTGCCGCGGGTCGCGATCCTCACGGCCGTCGTGGTGGCCGCCGTGGTTCTGGGCCTCGTCTTCACCCGGTCCGACGGCGGCGGTTCGAGCAAGACGGCGAGCAAGGGCGAGGTGTTCCTGCAGGCCGCTGCCAAGACCGGTCCCGATCCGTTCACCGGGTCCAGCGCCACCGAGAACTCCGCCCCGCCCGTCTCCGCCTCACCCACCGCCTCGGAACCGGTGAACGCGGTGCGCGGTGTCGACGGCGGCGCCCCCGGCCTCTACGGCGGCACCCAGAACGTCTCCAGCTGCGACGTCGAGAAGCAGATCAAGGCGCTCCAGGCGGCCCCGGCGAAGAACACGGCGTTCGCGTCCGTCGCCGGCGTCCAGCCCGCCGGAGTCCCCGCCTACCTGCGCTCACTCACCCCCGTACAGCTGCGGATGGACACCCGCGTCACCAACCACGGCTACCGCGACGGCACCGCCACCAGCTACCAGGCCGTCCTCCAGGCCGGCACCGCCGTCCTCGTCGACAACCACGGCGTGCCCCGCGTCCGCTGCGCCTGCGGCAACCCCCTGTCGCCGCCGGTCGCCCAGCAGACCACCCCTAAGCGCACCGGCGACACCTGGTCCTCGTACCGGCCGCAGAACGTCGTCGTGGTCACCCCCGCACCGCAGATCATCAACATCTTCGTGATCTACGACCCGGAGAACGGCCACTGGTTCGGCCGCCACCACGGCGACACGGGCAAGCACGACCACAAGACCCCGGCGCCGGTGAACCCGGCCAGCCCCTCGGTCACCGTGTCCCCGCCGACCTCGCCGTCCTCCAACTCCCCGTCGGCGTGCGCCTCCACGGCCCCCGGTACGCCGGGAACGCCCGGGACGTCCACCAGCCCGTGCCCGCCGACGTCGAGCGCACCGTCCTCGCCGTCCTCCTCGTCGCCGAGCTCGGAGTCCCCGTCGAGCCCGGGGTCCTCGTCCTCCGAGCCGCCGTCGACAGCGTCGTCGGACGCCTCTTCCGCCTCCTCGGCCTCGTCCTCCCCACCCGAATCGCTGGCTTCCGACACGACCACGACCTCGTCGTCGAGCTTCAGCGCGCCGGTTTCGCCGGGGTCGATTTCACCGTCACTCTGATCGGGGGGACTGCCGGGCGTGGTGCTGGGTACGAGCACTGGTACGACAGCGACCGGCAGTGCCGCCTTCCGAGAGAGACACGCATGATCGACCACCGGGACGGGGTAGTGATACCGACTCGTTTCGACGTGCCCGTGGAACCGCTGAGGCGGGCGGCGCACTACACCGGCGAACCGGGCTGCATCTCAGCGGCCCGGCACTTCACCCACCAGTTCCTGGAACAGCTCAGAACCGAGTGGTGCGCCACGATCGACGACCAGTCAGACGGCGAACTGCTGCTGGTGGTGAGTGAGTTGGTCACCAACGCGGATCGCCACAGCAACGGGCCGTACATCCTGGAGCTGGAGGGCACGGACACCTCGGTGACGGTGTCCGTCTGCGACAGCAGCGTCGCCCTGCCCCGGCTCTTCGCCCGGGACCCCGAGCGCATCGGCCGGCACGGCCTGGAGATAGTCCACGCCCTGGCCGCGCAGGTGAGCGTCGAACGGGTACCGGTCGGCAAGCGGGTGCGCGCCGTGGTGTACCTGGGAGGAGAGGACCGCTAGGAGGTCACATCCCGCTCCGGGCGGCCGTGATCAGCTCGTGCAGGTACCGCTTGGTGACCCGGCCGCCGTACCGCGTCTCCAGCAGCTCCCGCAGACAGGCCAGCAGGCCCTGGCGCGCGGGCTCGGCCAGCGCGAGATGGTTCGAGTACGTGAGCACGACGTCGAGGTACTCGTCGGTCGTGTACGTGATCTCCTGAGCGCTCCGCCACACCGTGACGTCCTCGAAGTGGGCGGAGCCCTCGAACTCCCGCGTGTCCGTTGCCGTTTCGTCCTCGGTGGGACTCCGGAAGCCGGGCGGAGTGGCCGGGTCCCAGCGTTCGTAGCAGCGTTGCGACCGGTCGAAGAAATCCTGCGTGCCACCCGCCACGTGATGCGTGGTGACGACCGCCAGGCGCCCGCCGGGGCGGAGCGCGGACGCCGCCTTCGCGAGGAACCTCTCAGGATCGAACCAGTGGTACGCCGTCGCGGTCACCACCAGGTCGAACGGCTCGTCCGGCACCTCCCACAGCTCGAAGTCCGCGACCTGTACGTCCGCTCGCGGGAACGCGCTCAGATTGCGCCGCGCCAGCGCCGCGAGCGACGGGCCCAGCTCCACAGCGGTCAGCCGGCCGCCGAACTCGGCGAGCGGGACGGTGAGTTGACCGGTGCCGGGGGCGATCTCCAGGATCCGGCTGTCGGGGCCCAGGCTCGCCGTACGGGCCAGTTCGTCGACCAGAGGGCGCGGATACCGGGGGCGGACCCGGTCGTAGCGCTCCGCCGCTCCGTCGAATGTGTCGCGCAGCACCGTTCCGGCACCCTTTCGTCTCGGCGATTCCCCCCAGGGCAGAATGCTGATCCCTTGCCCTCACGTCCACGGCTTTTAGTCTGAGGGGGTGAGCAACCAAGCGCCGAACCAAGCCCGCGTGATTCCGCTGCGCCCGCACGAGCCGGCCCCTCACCTGCCGGAGCCACAGGTTCCCGCGCCCAAGGAACCCCTGTGGCGCGACCTGGTCGGTGACGTCCTACGACGCGAACGCCTCGCTCAGGAACGCACGTTGAAGGATGTGGCCGACGCCGCCCGGATCTCCATGCCCTATCTCTCGGAGGTGGAGCGGGGCCGCAAGGAGGCCTCCTCGGAGGTCATCGCGGCCGCCGCCCACGCCCTCGGACTCGACCTCGGCGACCTGCTGTCGCTGGCCGGGGACGAACTCGGCCGGTACCGCAACAGGCGCCAGGGCAGGGTCACTTCGCCGTACAACGGACAGCTCAGTCTGGTCGCCGCCTGACCGTGCCGCTCAGGACGGGCCGAGGCGTCGGCTGACCACCTGGTCGGCGAGGCCGTACGCCACGGCCTCCTGCGCGGTGAACACCTTGTCGCGGTCCATGTCGGCGCGCAGCGTGGGGATGTCGTGGTGGGTGTGCCGGGACAGCACCTCCTCCACCTGGGAGCGGATCCGCACCATCTCCTTCGCCTGGAGGGCGAGATCGGAGACCATGCCACGCTGCCCGCCGCTCGCCGGCTGGCCGAGCAGCACCCGCGCGTGCTCCAGGACGAACCGCCGTCCGGGGTCCCCGCCGGCCAGCAGCACGGCCGCCGTCGACGCGGCCTGACCGACGCAGAACGTCGAGATCGGCGCCTGGACGTACGTCATCGTGTCGTAGATCGCCATCAGCGAAGTGAACGATCCACCGGGCGAGTTGATGTAGATCGCGATCTCGCTCTCCGGTGACGACGACTCCAGATGGAGGAGTTGCGCGATGACGACGTTGGCGACGCCGTCGTCGATGTCGGTGCCGAGGAAGATGATCCGCTCGGACAGCAGCCGGCTGAACACGTCGTAGGAACGCTCGCCGTTCGGGGTGCGCTCGACGACGTTCGGAATCGTGTACGTCCCCATGTCAGAGCCCCATCCGTCGCTTGGAGGCGGCCGGGCGGACGTCGTCCAGGGAGGCGACGACCCGGTCAACCATGCCGTACTCCTTGGCCTGTTCGGCCGTGAACCAGCGGTCGCGGTCGCCGTCGCGGGAGATGGTCTCCTCGCTCTGGCCCGTGTGCCGGGCGGTCAGCCGCTCGATGGTCTTCTTCGTGAAGTCCAGGTTCTCCGCCTGGATCTCGATGTCGGCGGTGGTGCCGCCGATGCCCGCCGACGGCTGGTGCATCATGACCCGCGCGTGGGGGAGGGCGTAGCGCTTGCCGTGGGTGCCGACACTGAGCAGGAACTGGCCCATGCTCGCCGCGAAGCCCATCGTCAGCGTCGCGACGTCGTTCGGGATCAGCTGCATCGTGTCGTAGATCGCGAGGCCCGCCGTCACCGAGCCGCCGGGGCTGTTGATGTACAGGCTGATGTCCGTGCGCGGGTCCTCCGCGGACAGGAGCAGCAACTGGGCGCAGATCCGGTTCGCGGAGACCTCGTCGACCTGGGTGCCGAGGAACACGATGCGCTGGC
Organism: Streptomyces sp. N50; assembly: GCF_033335955.1. Taxonomy (GTDB): domain Bacteria; phylum Actinomycetota; class Actinomycetes; order Streptomycetales; family Streptomycetaceae; genus Streptomyces. The sequence continues at coordinate 1,090,157 of NZ_CP137550.1, read as the reverse complement.
CGAGCAGTTGGGCGGCGAGGTGGTCGTCGAAGTGGGTGGACGGGGTGTCGAGTTCCTCGGCGCGTGGCATGAGGGCCGGTGCGAAACCGGCCGTGAGTGGAGACATGGGCACTCCTTGTCGAGCGTGTCGAAGGTGTGTCGTGACCTGTCTCCACTGTCGGCCGACAACGCCCCGGCCTGGGGGTTTCTAGGCTTTCAGCAGATTCGCCGTGAGCAGACGGATCAGCCGGCGTCCTTCTCGCGCAGCTGCCGGAAGAACGCCCGTACGTCCGCTGCCAGCAGGTCCGGTTCCTCCATCGCGGCGAAGTGACCGCCCCGGTCGAGCTTGGTCCAGCGGACGATGTTCTCGGTGCGTTCGGCCTTGTGGCGGAGCGGGATCTGGATCTCGGCCGGGAAGACGGCGAGCGCGGTGGGGGTGGTGGAGGGGAGGGTGGGCGCTGCGGCCCTCGCGCCGGTGGCGTGGGCCCGCTCGTAGTAGATGCGGGCGGCCGAACCCGCCGTCCCCGTCAGCCAGTACAGCATCACGTTCGTGAGCAGCCGGTCCCGGTCCACGGCCTCCTCGGGCAGCTCCTGTGAGTCGGTCCACTCCCTGAACTTCTCGACGATCCAGGCGAGTTGGCCGACCGGCGAGTCCGTGAGGCTGTACGCGAGGGTCTGTGGGCGGGTGGTGTGGAGGACGGCGTATCCGGTGCCCTCGCGCGACCAGGCGGTCCAGCGGCGCCAGGACTCCAGGGCGTCGGCCTGCTCCTGTGGGCCGAGCGCGGCCAGCTCCTCGGCCGTGGGCTCGGTGAGGGCCTGTGCACCCGGCAACAGGTTGAGGTGGACGCCGATGACCCGGTCCGGGTGGGCGCGGCCCAGCTCGCGGGAGATCGCCGAGCCCCAGTCGCCGCCCTGCGCGCCGAACCGGTCGTAGCCGAGCCGGTGCATCAACTCGGCCCAGGCGTCGGCGATCCGGCCCGCCTCCCAGCCGGTGTCGGCGGGCGGGCCGGAGAGGCCGAAACCGGGGATGCTGGGGACGACCACGTGGAAGGCGTCGGCCGGGTCGCCGCCGTGGGCTGCCGGGTTGGTCAACAGGCCCACGATGTCGAGGAATTCGACGATCGAGCCCGGCCAGCCGTGGGTGATGATCAGCGGGGTGGCGTGTGGTTCGGGGGAGCGGATGTGGGCGAAGTGGACGTTCGTGCCGTCGATGGTGGTCGTGAACTGCGGCCACGCGTTCAGCTCCGCCTCCGCCGCACGCCAGTCGTACGTGTGCCGCCAGTAGTGGACCAGCTCCCGCAGGTAATCGGCCGGTACGCCGTAGGCCCACCCGGTGTCGGACAGATCGTCGGGCCAGCGGGTGCGGTCCAGGCGGGCGTGGAGGTCGTCGAGGTCGGCCTGCGGGAAGTCGATGTGGAAGGGCTGAACGCTGTCTGCCTGCGGGGACGTCATGGAAACCGAGCGTAGGCGTTCCACTGGGGCGGGTGGATGAAACTGCGGCCGGTGGATGAAGGTGCGGCCGGTGGATGAAGCTGCGGGCCGGTGGGGGCTGGTCGCGCAGTTCCCCGCGTCCCTTTGGGGCGCGAGACCGCACGGGACATTGTTCGGCAGCCGACCGATGAGTTTCGCGGCTTGCCCCGGTCGATACAGATGACCGTGTTCGACGCACCCGGAGCCCATGGAGGAGCTCATGACCACCGACGCACGCACCGACGGATTCACCACCTGCCTCTGGTTCGACGGCCAGGCCGAGGAAGCCGCCCACCACTACGTGTCGATCTTCAAGAACTCCAGCATCGGGCGCGTCAGCCGCTACGGCGAGGGCGCCCCGCAGCCGGCGGGCACGGTGCTCACCGTGGAGTTCACGGCCTTCGGCCAGAAGTTCGTCGGGCTGAACGGCGGCCCCGAGTTCAAGTTCACCGAGGCGGTGTCCTTCCAGATCCCGTGCGAGAACCAGGAGGACATCGACTACTACTGGACCAAGCTCACCGACGGCGGCGAGCCCGGCCCGTGCGGCTGGCTCAAGGACAGGTTCGGCGTGTCCTGGCAGGTCGTCCCCAGCCGGCTCATCGAGATGATCACCGACCCGGACCCCGCGAAGGTCGCCCGCGCGACGGAGTCCTTCATGGCGATGGGCAAGTTCGACCTCGCCGCGCTGGAGAAGGCCTTCGCGGGGGAGTGACGGGTGATCGCGGGGAGCAGGCTCCGGCTCAGGAGAGCCAGCGGGGCCTGCTCGATCCCCGGTGCCCCGGGAATGGGGTGCAGATGGCGTAACGGGGGAAGTCGATCGACACCAGTGCCCACCTGCGGTCCGGCTCCATCGCCGCGCGCGGCAGGTCGGCGTCACCGTCGAGGACCGGGGCGGCTCCCGGCCCGTCGGCAGGGCATGTCATGGCATGGCTCAGTCGGTCGGCGCGGGTGTGCCACCGGCGGTTGAACAGCGCGAGAAACAGGGCGCCCCTGTCGGCGAAGTTCGAGTAGAACGCTCCCTCGTCGGCTCCGCGCGTGTGCAGAAGTCCGAGATGGACGTGGCGGCGAAACTTCGCTCGGCGAACAGCTCCCACGCCGCGTCCAGCAGCGCCGCGATCGTCGCGGGGCGTCCCGTCCCGTCGTCATCGTGGCCCGGTGGGATCAGCTCTCGCTGTCCAGCAGCAGCGCGTGCAACTCGGCCGCCCGCCGGGCCAGTTGCTCCGCCTGGTCGGCCCGGGCGCGGGTGCGCGGCCGGGGCAGGGTGATGTCGAGGACCGTACGGATCCGGCCGGGCCGGGGCGTGAGCACGACCACCCGATCGGCGAGCAGGACCGCCTCGTCCACGGAGTGCGTGACGAGGACGACGGTGGACGGATGTTCGCGGTGCGTCCGCTGCAACTCGGCGCACAACTCGTCCCGGGTGAGCGCGTCCAGCGCGGAGAACGGCTCGTCCATCAGGAGCACCCGGGGCCGCCGCATGAGCGACCGGCACAGCGCCACCCGTTGCTGCATCCCGCCGGACAGCTCGTGCGGCAGGCGGCGTTGGAAGCCGTCGAGGCCCATCGTCTCGATCAGCTCCAGCGCCAGTTCACGCGAGCCGTTCTTCCGGTCCCCCGAGATCTCCGCAGGCAGCAGCACGTTGTCCAGCACCGACCGCCACGGCAGCAGCGCCGGCCGCTGGAAGAGGACGGCGCAGTCGCGGCGCGGCCCGGTGACGGCCCGGCCGCCCATCAGCACCTCGCCCCGCGTCGGCGCCACCAGCCCGGCGATCAGCCGCAGCAACGTCGACTTCCCGCACCCGGACCGCCCGACGATCGCCACGAACTCGCCGTCGGCAGCCTCCAGATCGATACCGTGAAGCGCTTCGACAAAGCCCCGCCGATGCGCGAACTCCTTGGACACACCCCGTAATTGGATCACGCGTCGACTCCCGTCGGCCGCCGTGCGCGGAGTACCGAAAATCGCTCTGCTGGATTGTGACATGCTCGCGTACGATTTTCCGGATCGCGACCCCGGCGATAAAGCCCCACGAAGTGCCGCCGTCCCCCCCACCCATTCCCCCTCAGGGGAGGTCGCATGATCCGCTCATACCGCACGGCGACGGTGTTCTGTACGGCGGTCACGCTCCTGGCCGCCGCTGCCTGTGACTCCGACTCCTCCTCCAAGAGCCCGAGTTCGGCCAAGGATCACCTCACCTACGTCACCGCCTTCGGTGCGGCGGGGCGGGACGCCTTCGCCTGGGTGGCCGAGCAGAAAGGCTATTTCCGGCAGGCCGGAATCGACGTGAAGATCGAACTCGGAAAGGCCACCGGCGAGAACCTCAAGGCCCTCGCCTCCGGAAATGCGCAGTTCACGAGTTTGGACTTCACGGGCGCGATGATTTCCGCGGGTGCCAAGAACTCCACGGCCTATCGCGACTTCCGCGCCGTACTCGCCATCCACCAGCGGACCCTCGTCTCCATCATGGCGATGCAGGGTTCGGGGATCACGACTCCGAAGGATCTCAAGGGCAAGCGGATCGCGGCCGCCGCGAACTCCGTGAACCAGTTGCTCTTCCCCGGCTACGCCAAGCTCGCCGGCGTCGACGCCGCCGGAATCCACTGGATCGCGGTCCAGCCCGTCCAGTTGGGCCCGGCCCTCGCGAGCGGCAAGGCCGACGCGCTCAGCACGTTCCTGATCGGCCGGCCCACCATCGAGAAGGCCACCGTGCAGGCCAGGTCGAAGCACGTCGTGGTGTTCCCCTACAGCACCTACCTGCCCGACCTCTACGGCAACGCGACGGTCACCACGGCAGCCATCGCCGCGAAGAAGCCGGACCTGGTCAAGCGCTTCCGCACGGCTCTCCTCAAGGGGCTGAAGTACACGATCCAACACCCCGACGAGGCGGGGAAGCTGCTGCACGCCAAGCACCCGGAGACGGACGCGACGGCCGCGACCGCGGAGATCGAGTTGATGACGCCGTCCGTGACCGCCGAGGGCGAGTCGTCCGTCGGCCTGATCACCGAGGCGCGGATGCGACGGGCCATCACCAGCCTCCAGAACGCCGGGGTCATCCAGCCCGGTATGACCCCGCAGGACGTCGTCGACTTCGCTGCCATGAAGGGGAGTTGACGGAGGTGGAGACCCCGCTGCCGTACGTCTTCGACAACGACCACCCGGAGGCCGTCGACCGGCACGGTCAACTACCCGCGATCCTGGACGAGTTCACGATCTCGCGGCTGACCTCCCTCGGCGACCTGACCGGCCGGCGCTGTCTGGAGACCGGCGCCGGGGGCGGCAGCATCGCCGACTGGCTCGCCCGTGCGACGGGACCGACCGGGCGGGTGCTGGCCACCGACGTCAACACCCGTCATCTGCCGCCGAGTCCGCCGTACGACGTGCTCGTGCACGACCTGGAGAGCGAACCGGTGCCGGACGGGCCCTGGGACGTGATCCACGCCCGGCTGGTGCTGCTGCACCTGCCCGGACGGGAGGCCGTTCTCCGACGGCTCGCGGCGGCGCTCGCACCCGGTGGCGCGCTCGTGGTGGAGGACTTCGAGACGACCTTCCGCAAGCTGGTCCTTGCGGCGCCGACTTCGGAGGCGGCCCAACTGGTCGACCGCTACCACGAGTTGCTCGTCGAACGGGTCCTACCCGCGCACGGCAACGACCCCACCTGGGCGGGACGCGTGCCCGGCGCCATGCTGGAGGCGGGCCTGACCGACGTGGACACCGTGATCGAGGCCCGGTCCTGGCCGGGCGGCACCGCGGGCGCGCTGCTGATCGGCGCGAACATCGCGCAGGCGAGGGAGGACTTCCTGGCGGCCGGTATGACGGAGGCCCAACTCGGGGCGCTGGAAAGGCTGGTGGCCGATCCCCGGCTGCTGGTGCGCGGGCACTTCACCTACTCGACCATCGGCCGCAGGCCTGCCGCGTGAGACGCGTCCTGGCGGCGGGGCCGCCGGTCCTGGCGGCGGTGTGCGCGCTGGCCGGGTGGTGGCTGGCGACCGTCGCCTTCGGCATCCGGCCGTTCCTGCTGCCGTCACCGCCCGACGTCGTCCGTGCCTTCGACCGGCTGCCCGGCTATCTGCTCCGGCAGACCTGGCAGACGTTCACCGAGACGGCCGTCGGCTTCGGCCTGGCCGTCGGCGCGGGACTCGCGACCGCCGTCCTGCTCACCGCCTCCCGGGGCGTGGAACGCGCGGTCATGCCGCTGCTGGTCGCCGTCAATGCCGTACCCAAGATCGCGGTGGCACCGCTCCTCGTGGTCTGGCTCGGCTTCGGGACCGCCCCGAAGGTGTTCATGGTGGCGCTCCTCGCCTGGTTCCCCGTCGTCGTGTCGACCATGGCCGGGCTGACCTCGGTCCCCCTGGAACTGACCGAACTGGCCCACTCGCTCACCGCCTCCCGCTGGCAGACCTACCGCAAACTCCGCATCCCCTGGGCCCTGCCCCAGGTCTTCACCGGCTTGCGCCTCGGTGTCACCCTGGCCGTCGTGGGCGCGGTCGTCGGCGAGTTCGCGGGCGGCGACCAAGGCCTCGGCTACGTCATCGTGGCCTCCGGCGGCAACGCCGACACGCCCCTCGCCTTCGCCGCGATGGCCCTGCTCAGCGCGATGAGCGTGCTGCTCTTCTACGCCGTCGTCCTCACCGAGCGGGCGCTGCTGCCCTGGGCCCGCGAGACCACCGGCTGAGCGACCGCCCTCAGGGTCCGTCATCGCGCCCCGCCCGCCCCCTCCGCGTAACCAGTGCGTTTCGGACGTTAATTTCCGCGCCCAAAGGGTTGGCGGGAAACCATCCCCTCGTTATCGTTCACCAACTTCACTCAATCGTTCGGCTGAACGAATAGCGACAAGGACGGTCGGTACATGTCCGACATCCACCACCCGGGCCGCCGGTCGGTGCTCGCCGCGGGCGTCGCCTCGGCCGCCGCGCTCGGCGGGTCCTGGCTGCTGACCGGCTGCAGTGGGGCACAGGCCGCCCCCGTCCTGCCGGCCGCCGCCGAGAAGGGCGCGCCCGACCGCGGCGGCACCCTGCGCATCGCCCGGCCGCCCGCCTCCGACGCCGAGACCCTCGACCCGGCCAGCTCCCTGTCCGCGTACGAGTACCTGGGCGCCCTCTACAACCGGCTCGTCCGTGTCGCCGCGAACGGTGAGCTCGCCCCCGACCTCGCCGAGTCCTGGGAGACCGACGCCAAGGCCCGCACCTGGACCTTCCGCCTCCGCAAGGGCGTCGCCTTCCACAACGGCCGCGCCTTCACCTCGGCCGACGCCGCGTACACCCTGCGCCACATCCTCGACAAGGCGACGGCGTCCCCGCAGGCCGCGGTCCTCGCCCCGCTCATCGACCCGGAGAAGCTGGGCACGCCCGACGCCCACACGCTCGTCGTGCCGCTGAAGAGCCCGAACGCCGAGTTCCCGAGCCTGCTGACGCACTACAACTGCTACGTCATCCCCGACGGCAGCGCGAAGTCCATCGGCCGCACCGGCATCGGCACCGGCCCCTTCAAACTGGAGTCGTTCGCCCCGGCGGGCCCCGGCCGCGTCACCGCGTACAAGGACCACTTCGCGGGCCGCCCCGTCCTCGACGCGATCGCCTTCTACTCGGTCGCCGACATGTCGGCCCGCTCAAATGCCCTGCTGGCAGGGCAGGTCGACCTGCTCTCCCAGACCAACCTCGACTTCGCGACCGCCCGCGTGGTCGCCGCCTCCGACCGCGCGACCATCGCCCGTGTGAAGAACGCCCAGTGGTACGTCCTCCCGATGCTCACCACCGAGAAGCCCTTCACCGACGTCCGCGTCCGCCAGGCGATGAAGCTCGCCTACGACCCCGAGCACGTGGTGAAGGTCGCCCTCCAGGGCGCGGGCACCGCCGGCTGGGACAACCCCGTACCGCCGAGCGACCCCGCCTACATCTCCGCGCATCCCAAGCACGACCCGGAGAAGGCCAAGTACCTGCTGAAGCAGGCGGGCCACGAGGGCCTGGCGATGGACCTCTACACCTCGTCCTACGACCCGCTGTTCACGCCGATGGCGCTCGCCTACCAGGACTCGGCCAAGCGCGCCGGTATCCGGATCAAGGTCAAGACGGCCTCGGCGGACTCGTACTACACGCAGATCTGGATGAAGAAGCCGCTGATGGCCACCTATTGGTTCACCGGCCGGCCCGTCGACCAGCTCTTCACCCAGATCTTCCGCAGCGGCTCCTCCTACAACGAGACCGCCTGGTCCGACAAGACCTTCGATGCCGTACTCGACAAGGCCCGCGCAGAGATCGACGACACCAAGCGGCGCGAACTCTACGGCGAGGCGCAGACGTTGGTGATCGAGAAAGGCGGGGCGATGACCCCGATGTTCGCCGACCGGCTCGTCGGCATCTCCCGCAAGGTGCGCGGATACGCCGAGCACGGCTTCGAGTTCGACTACCTGGGCATCGGCCTGAAGGGAGCCTGACCATGCTCTCCTTCATAACCCGCCGTATCGCGGCCGCAGTCGGCACCCTCTTCCTCTCCTCCGTCCTCGTCTTCCTCGCCGTCCAGGCGCTGCCCGGCGACGTCGCCACCCAGATCCTCGGCAAGGACGCGACCCCGGACGCGGTGGCCGCCCTGCGCACCAAGCTCAACCTCGACCAGCCCGCCTGGGAGCGCTACGGCCACTGGGTGTGGGGCGCCCTGCACGGCGACTTCGGCACCTCCCTCGTCTCCGGCAAGGCCGTCGGCGGCGAAGTGTCCATGTATCTCGGCAACTCCGCGCTGATCGCCGTCGTCACGGTCCTCTTCGCGGTCACCGGCTCGATCGTCCTCGGCATCCTCGCGGGCCTCTACCGCGACCGCTGGCCCGACCACGTCATCTCGACCGTCAGCCTCGTCGGCATGAGCGTCCCCGAGTTCGTCGTCGCCACCGTCCTCGTCCTCTGCTTCTCGGTCGCCCTCCCGTGGTTCCCCGCGGTCGTCCTCTACGGCCCCGACGCCACCGTCTCCCAACTCCTGCCCGCCGTATGGCTTCCCGCGCTCGCCCTCGCGGTGGTGATGGCCGCGTACATCGTGCGCATGGCCCGAACCTCGGTCATCGACGTGATGGCCACCGAGTACGTCACCACCGCCCGCCTCAAGGGCCTCTCCACCTGGCGGGTCGTCACCCGACACGCCCTGCCCAGCGCCCTGTTGCCCACGCTGCACGTCATCGCGCTCAACGTCGCGTGGCTGGTCGGCGGGGTCGCGGTGGTCGAGAACGTCTTCAACTACCCGGGCATCGGCAAGCTGATGCTCTCCTCCGTGCAGAACCGCGACCTGCCCACCATCCAGGCCATCGCCCTCATCAGCGCGGTCGTCTACGTCGTCTGCAACCTCGCCGCCGACCTCGCCACCATGGCCCTGAACCCCAGGCTCCGCACCCGAGGGAGGACCCGATGACCACGCTCGACACCGCCGCGCCGACGACCGTACGAGGCGCCCGCACCGTCCGCGCCTGGCGCACCGTGAGCAGTTCCCGCACGGCACTCGTCGGCCTCGCGATCGTCGCCGTACACGTCCTGATCGCACTGCTCGCCCCCCTCCTCACCTCCTACGACCCGATCGCCAACGACGCCGACCACGCCCTGCTCGGCCCGAGTTGGAGCCACTGGGCCGGCACCGACCAGTACGGCCGCGACGTCCTCGCCCGCGTCCTCTACGGCGGCCGGTACGCCCTCGGCATCTCCGTCACCGCGACCCTGCTGACCGTCGCCCTCGGTACGGTCATCGGCTGCGCGGCGGCCCTGCGCGGCGGCTGGTTCGACGACGTACTGGGCCGGGTCCTGGACGCGATCCTCTCCATCCCGTCCGTCCTGGCACTGCTCGTCGTGGTGACCGCCCTCGGCACCGGCCCGGCGGTCATCGTCCTCGCCGTCGCGATCACCTACGTCCCGCAGGTCGTCCGCGTCGTGCGCGGCGCCGCCCTCGCGGTGGTCCCCGCCGACTACGTGACCGCGGCCCGCGCCCGCGGCGAGAGCACCTGGTCGATCCTGCGCCGGGAGATCCTGCCGAACATCACCGACGTGGTGTGCGTGGAGTTCGCGATGCGGGCCTCCTGGGTCGTGCTGCTGATCTCCTCGTTGTCCTTCCTCGGCTTCGGCGCCGACCCGCCAACTCCCGACTGGGGCCTGATGGTTGCGGAGAACCGCACCGCCATCACCGTCGTCCCGATGGCGAGCCTCGCCCCCATCATCGCCCTGGCCACCCTCGTGGTCGGGCTCAACCTCGCGGCCGACGGCCTGTCCAAGGCGTGGGGCGTCGACCGGATCAGGGAGGGCTCCTGATGGCCTCGATCGTGTCCGTCAACTCCCTGTCCGTGGCCTACCGTTCGGGCGGCCAGGACGTGCCCGTCGTGCACGAGGTGTCGCTGGACGTCGCCGAGGGGCAGACCCACGCCCTCGTCGGTGAGTCCGGCAGCGGCAAGTCGACCATCGCCGCGACCCTGCTCGGCCATCTGCGCCACGGATCGCGGATCACCGGGGGCTCGGTCGAGGTGGCCGGCGCCGACGTATTCGCCCTGCCCGCACGGGAGTTGCGACAGCTGCGCGGCGGAACGGTCGCCATGGTCGGCCAGAACGCCGGCCACGCCCTCACCCCCTCCATGCGCATCGGACGACAGATCGCCGAAGCGGGCGGTGACGTCCCCGTCGTCGACCTCCTCGAACAGGTCCGGCTGCCGCGCCCCGCGGAGTTGGCCAGCCGCTACCCGCACGAACTCTCCGGCGGCCAGCAACAGCGCGTCGCCATCGCCATGGCCATCGCGGCCCGCCCCAAGGTCCTGGTCCTCGACGAACCGACCACCGGCCTGGACGTCATCACCCAGCGCAGCGTCCTCGACCTGATCGCCGCCCTGAGCGACGAACTCGGCCTGGCCGCCGTCCTGGTGAGCCACGACCTCGGCGTCGTCGCGCACATGGCCGACGAGGTGACCGTCCTGCGCTCGGGCCGCGTGGTGGAGTCGGCGCCCACGAGGCAGCTGTTCGCGCAGCCCCAAGACCCTTACACCAAGCGCCTGTTGGCGAGCGTGCCGCGCCTCGACGACATCGGGCTCGCGGTCGTCGGAGACGCGGGTGAGCGGGAGGTCAGGCCCCGGGCGGACGTCCCCGCCGACGCCCCCGTGGCCGTCTCCGCGCAGGACATCACCATCGACTACGGCAGCACCCGTGCCGTGCACGGCGTCTCCTTCGACGTCCGGCGCGGCGAAGTCCTCGCCCTGGTGGGCGAGTCGGGCAGCGGCAAGTCCACCCTCGCGTGGAGCCTGGCCGGACTGCGTACCCCGTCCGGCGGCACGATGAAGCACGCGGACGGCGACCTCGCCCGCCCCGCACAGCAACGCCCGCTGTCCCTGCGGCGCCGGGTGCAGCTCGTCTTCCAGAACGCCGACACCTCGCTCAACCCCCGCCGCTCCGTGGGCGACGCGGTCCGCCACCCCCTGCGCTTCTTCGGCACGGTGACCGACCGCACGGAGGCGACCGAACGGGCCCGCCGGCTCATCGCCGACGTACGCCTCGACCCGGCCCTCGCCGACCGCCTGCCCGCGCAGCTCTCCGGGGGCCAGCGCCAACGCATAGGCATCGCAAGGGCGTTGGCGGGCGAACCGGACGTCCTGATCGCCGACGAGATCACCACCGCACTGGATGTATCGGTCCAGGCCGACGTGCTCCGACTCCTCGACGACCTGCGGCGCGAACGCGACCTGGCGTGCCTGTTCATCAGCCACGACCTGGCCGTCGTACGCGGCATCGCGGACCGGGTTGTCGTCCTGCGCCACGGAGTCGTCGTCGAAGAAGGCCCGACGGAAGCCGTGTTCGCCGACCCCCAGCACCCCTACACCCGCCAACTCATGGCCGCCGCCCTCGAACCCGACCCCGACGCTCAGCCCTACGTCGACGACACCGCCGACTGGGCCGACGCGGCGGACGGGGACGACATCTGGACCGACCAGGGCGACGACGGCCACCGTGTCCGTCGCTGGCGTCCCCTCAACGCCCCCGTGGCGGAAGGAGCTTTGTGAAGTACCGCGAGCAGTTCGAGCGCCGGGTCGTCCGCGAGGACGTCTGGATCCCCACCCGGGACGGAAGGGCCCGGCTGCACGCCCGCGTCTGGCGGCCCGCTGACGCCGAGTCGGATCCCGTGCCCGCGCTGCTCGAATACCTCCCGTACCGCAAGAGCGACTGGACCGCACCGCGCGACGCCCAGCGTCACCCCTGGTACGCCGGACACGGCTACGCCTCCGTCCGCGTCGACATCCGGGGCCACGGCGACAGCGAGGGCCTGCCCGGCGACGAGTACGACGCGCAGGAACTCGCCGACGGTGTCGACGTCGTCAACTGGCTTGCCGCGCAGCCCTGGTGCACCGGCAAGGTCGGCATGTTCGGCATCTCCTGGGGCGGCTTCAACTCGCTCCAGATCGCCGCCCTCGCCCCCGAACCCCTCAAGGCGATCGTCACCGTCTGCTCGACCGACGACCGCTACGACAACGACGTCCACTACACGGGCGGCGCCGTCCTCGGCATCGACATGCTCGCCTGGGCCGGCACCATGCTCGCCTTCGCGTCCCGCCCGCCGGACCCGGCGAGCGTCGGCGCGGACCGCTGGGTGCCGATGTGGCGCGAACGCCTCGACGCCCTCGAACCCTTCCTCCACACCTGGCTCGCCCACCAACAGCGCGACGACTACTGGAAGCACGGCAGCGTCTGCGAGGACTACACCGCGATCGACGCGGCCGTCCTCGCGGTCGGCGGCTGGAACGACCCGTACCGGGACGCCGTGTTGCGGCTCGTCGAGCGCCTGCCCGCCGATCGCGTCCGGGGCATCGTCGGCCCGTGGTCGCACCAGTACCCCGACCGGGGACTGCCGCCCGGCCCGGCGATCGGCTTCCTCCAGGAGACCCTGCGCTGGTGGGACCAGCACCTCAAGGGCATCGACACGGGAGCGATGGAGGAGCCCCTGCTGCGGGCCTGGATCACCGACCCGGTCCCGCCGGCGACGTCGTACGACGTGCTGCCGGGCCGTTGGGTGGGTGACGCCAAGTGGCCGAGCCAGAAGGTCAGTTGGGACTCACGTCCGCTCGGCGCAAGCACGGACCCCGTCCTCGTCCGCTCGCCGCAGCACACCGGTCTCGACGCCGGGCGCTTCTTCCCCTTCGGCAACGCGAGCGACCTGCCGCCGGACCAGCGGGAGGAGGACGGCCGTTCGGTCTGCTTCGACTCCGAGCCCCTCACCGAACGCGTCGAGATCCTCGGCCGCCCGCGCGTCAGGCTCCGCCTCGACAGCAGCTCCCCGCGCGCCCATGTCATCGCCCGGCTGTGCGACGTGGCGCCGGACGGCTCGTCCACGCTCGTCACCCGAGGTGTGCTCAACCTCCTGAGCAGGCACGGCCGTGACCGGGCCGTCGAGTGGACACCGGGGACGTACGAGGACGTCGAGTTCGAACTGACCGGCATCGGCTACGCCGTCCCGCCCGGCCACCGCATCCGGCTCGCCGTCTCCGACACCTACTGGCCGTGGGTCTGGCCGCACGGCGAGCGCGGCGAGCTGCGGGTCGTACCGGCCGAGAGTGCCGTACAACTGCCCGTGCGCGAAGCCGGAGTTGAGCCGGAGATCCGTTTCGAGGAACCCGAACAGGCGACGCCGCTCGACGTGACCTACGACCGGCCGGCCGAGCCGACCCCCGAGCGGCTCGTCACGCACGATGTCGCCAAGGGGGAGTGGACGCTGGAGGTCGACCCCAACTACGGGGGATCGCGGACGTATCCGGACGGGCTGCGCTACGAGGAGAGCGCGCGGGAGACGTACCGCATCCGGAGTGACGACCCGCTGTCCGCGCACGCCGTGTCGGAGTGGCGGATCCGGTTGCGCCGCGGGGACGGCTACGACGCTGAGATCATGGCGCGGACGGAGCTGCGCGCCACGGCCGCGGACTTCGTCATGGACAGTCGCGTCGAAGCACGGGCGAACGGAGAAACAGTGGCCGAGCGAGCATGGCACCGCACCACCCCGAGGACGTCGGGATGACGGCCGCCAAGCAGCCTCAGCCGGCCGCGAAGTCCCCGCGTCGCGCCGTCGCCGCCGCCGACCGCACCCGGCAGCCCACCGAGGTGCGCCGCCGGCTCATCGTCGAGGCGGCCGTCCCGTTGATAGCGGAACGCGGTTACGCCGCCGTCGGCGTCCGGGACGTGGCGGCGGCGGCCGGGGTCTCCGTCGGCACCGTCACGTACCACTTCGGCAGTGTGCAGGAGATCCTCTCCGAGGCGATGGTGCTCCATATCGAGCGCTACTACGCCGAGTTGAGCGAGGCGGCCGAGCAGGCGACGAGCGGGGCCGAGGCGCTGCGGCTGCTCGTCGACGCGTTGTTCACCGAGGACACCGACCGGCACTGGCGGATGTGGTTCGACTACTGGAACGCGGGCGAACAGGGCACCGACGAGGCCTTCAGCGGCGGACAGGCCCATCGCTACGAGACCTGGCACCAGCAGATCCGCGCACTGGCCCAACGAGGCGTCACCGACGGCGAGTTCAGCTCCGACGACCTCGACGGCTTCACCGTCCGCTTCGCGGCCCTTGCGGACGGGCTCGCCCTCCAACGGCTGCGCCAGGCACCGCCGTTGAGCACCCAGGACGCCCGCCGTCACCTCAACCGCCTCATCGAGACCGAGCTTGGGCGCCGATCACCCGGGTGATCTCCCGGGCGATCCGCAGAATGCCGGGGGAGGGCACCGGACACGGCCTCGGCGTCGAGGTCGTCGGCGCCAGGCAGAAGTGCAGGTAGTCCGTGTCGAGGTGGAGCGCCGTGCGGCCGTTGCCCGGCTGGGTGCAGTAGTCGGGGTGGGCGCGTTCGTAGGCGGTGCAGGGGAGATACTGGGTCCAGGTGTAGCGGGCGTCGGGCGGGCTCACGGTCTTCCCCGCGTCGGCGACGAGGTCGCCCGCGGAGCTGGCCTGAGACTCGTAGAGCGCGTTCACGTTCCGGACACGCTCGGGCGTGATCGGGTCGGGGCCCTGCAACACCCAGACGATGGTGGGCCGTTGGGCGCCCCCGGCGGTCGCGATCTGCGCGGTGAGCTTCCTGAGGTCGGCCGTGTACCGGTCGAAGTACGCCTCCCGGTCGGCGTCGTACGTGATCCCGTCCATGCAGGGCGTATAGCCCCACGCGTTGCCCCAGAACTGCAGCACCACGAAGTCCGGGTGCAGCGCACGCACCAGCACGGCCGCCTTGTCCCCGGCCGGGACCAGCGAACCCTCCTTGGCACCCTCCAGGTAGTCGCACGGCGTGGTCCCGGAGTACGGGGCGCTCGTGTAGGTCGCGTCCAACTCGCCGCGTAATTCCCGCCCGAGCACGTTCTGGCTCTCCATGGCGAGGGAGTCGCCGAGATACAGCACGCTGGGTGCCGACTTCACCACCGGGGCACCGCTCGGTGACACCGGCGCCTGCCGTTGTGTGGTGGTCGGCACGGACGGGGTGGGCGGTGCGACCTCGGGCCCGGACGCCGGGTCCGTGCACGCGCCGAGCAACATCACGGCCAGCACCACACCCACGATCCACGGCTTCCGCATACGCCAACTCCCGCCCCGGGCACCGGAAAACGGCCCCTCAGGCAAGCACAGCCGAGCGGCGGGAGGAAGACGCCCGACCAACTACCGCGCCCGACTACTCGGTACTCTCCAGAAACTCCAGCAGATCGGTCAGCGGGAGCGGCTTCGCGAGATGGGCGTCGAAGCCGGCCGCCCGGGACAGCGAGCGGTCGGTGCCCTGACTGAACCCGGAGACCGCGATCAGACGCGGCCGGGTGCCGTGCGGGCGGGCGCGTACCGTACGGGCCACCGTGTAGCCGTCGGTGTCGGGCAGGCCCAGGTCGCACAGGACCACGTCGAAGACGTCGGACTCGGTCGCGGTGAGCGCGTCGGCGCCGGTGTGGACGGCGGTGACGTGGTGGCCCTGGCGCTCCAGGAGGGTGCGGTAGGTCGCGGCCAGGTCGGTGTTGTCCTCCACGATCAGGATGGCCATTTGGCGCCGGGCACGCGGGGGCGCGGATGGTCGTAGCGGCTCCGGGGTCGATGCGTCGGCCAGCGGCAGGAGCACCGTGAACTCCGCCCCCTTGCCGGGGCCTTCGCTGTGCGCGCTGATCCGGCCGTCGTGCAGGTCGACCACCGTGCGGGCGACCGCGAGCCCCAGACCGAGGCCCTCGGGCGTGTTGGGGCCAGCCGGTGCCGCCCGCGTGAACACGCCGAACAGGTCCTCGGCCTGGGCGGGTTGGAAACCTATGCCGTCGTCCCGCACGGTGAGCCGTGCCTGTCCCTCCGCTGCCGTGACGTGGACCTCCGTACGGCCGCCGGGCGGGGTGTACTTGAGCGCGTTGGACAGCAGGTTCGTCAGCACCTGCGCCAGCCGCAGGCGGTCCCCGTCGACCTCGACAGGTGTGTTCGGCAAGGTGAGTTGGAGGGTGCGCTCCTCGTGTCCGAACAGGCTCCGGATGTCGGCGCACGCGCTCTCGACCACGGACCGCACGTCGACCCGCTCGGGCACCAGCTCCAGGCGGCCGGTCAACGCCCGTGTCCCGTCCAGGAGATCGTTGCTCATCCGCACCAGCGTGCCCAACTGCCGTTCCAGGACGGACAGTGCGGGATGACCGCCCTCCGGCAGATCCAGCGCGAGCAGTTCCACGGCTGCCGTCGCGGCGGCGAGCGGGTTGCGCAGCTCGTGCGAGAGCGTGGCGATGAAGCGGTCCTTGGCCCGCTGCTCCTCCCTCAAGTGCCGTCCGGCAGCGTCCAGTTCGGCGTTGGCTCGGCTCAGCTGCTCGTTGACCTCGCGGATCTCCCGGGCCCGGACGAACAGGTCGATCTCCATGCCCTCCGCCCGCATCTGCGCCTCGGCCGCAGCGCGTTCCTGCTCGCGGCCGACCCGGCGCAGGTGGACGAAGTCCGTGACGTCCTCGACCCGGTGGATGATGTGCGTGACGCGTCCGTCGGCGTCCAGGACGGGGGAGTTGACGGGACTCCAGTACCGCTCGTCGAAGGTGCCCTCCTCGCCGCCGGGGATGTCGTAGCGCTGAAGGGCCATCGTGTCCTTGCGGCCCGTCGACACCACCGACTCCAGCGAGCGGCGCAGATTGGCGACTCCGTCCGCCGACGGGTCCTCCGGGTTGTCGGGGAAGACGTCGAAGACGCGCTGCCCGACAATCGTGCGGCTCGTACGGGTGGCGGCGAGGTATGCGCGGTTGACTTCGACGATCGTGAAGTCGGGGCTGAGCACCAGCAGCGGGGACAGCGCCGCGTCGAAGAGGAGCCGGAAGTCCGGGGTGGCGAGGGGCGGCATGGCGGCTCTCAGGGGTCGAGGCGGTAGCCGTAGCCGCGGACCGTGGTGATCCGGGGTGCGGGCGTGGGGAGTGCCGCGAGCTTGCCGCGCAGGCGGTACACGTGCTCGATCACGGTCGCGGGCTGCTGCCAGGACGCGCCCCAGATCCGTTCCAGCACCTGCTCAGTCGAGAACACCCGGCCGGGTGCCTCGCCGAGCATCTCCAACAGGGCGTACTCCTTGGGTCGTAGCGTCAGGAAGACGCCGTCGGCGGACGCCTGGCGGGCCGCCGTGTCGATGCGCAGCGAGCCGATCTGCAGTACCGCCGGGACCTCCGGTGGCTGTGATCTGCGCAGTACGGCTCGGATACGGGCCACCAACTCCCGTTGGGAGAACGGCTTGACCAGGTAGTCGTCGGCGCCGATCTCCAGTCCCGCCACGCGATCGGCCTCCGCGCCCCGGCCGGTGACGACGATGACCGGGAGGCGGCTGGTGGACCGCAGTGCGCGCAGGAGTTCCAGGCCGCTGCCGTCCGGCAGGCCCAGGTCGAGGACGGCGAGATCGACGCGGCTCTCGTAGAGGACGGACTTGCCGGCGCGGGCGTCCATGGCCCAGGTGACGGTGAATCCCTCGCGTTCCAGACAGGAACGGCACATCAGTGCGAAATCGGGTTCGTCCTCGATCAGGGCGAGGTGCGGACGCATTCCGGATCACCTGGCCCAACTGCGGCCCGCTCGTTGTGTCGCTGATGAGCGGGCGTTGATGCCCCGACCATGTGGCGAAGGTAGAACAGTTGGTACCCACGGTTCAAGGGGGAGCCGCTCGGGGGGAGTTCCGGCGCGGGCTCGTGCGGTGCGGGGATGTCGAAGCCGCCGCACGGACCCGCGCCGGATCGCGCGCCCGCGCGCGGAAGGCACGGAACGGGGACGGAACACCTTGCACGAGAACGGCCTGTTGCCCGAGAACGCCCTGCTGTACGAGAACGGCCTGGAGCCGGTGCCCACCCCGGCCTGGCCCGCACCCGGTGAACACGCCCTGCTGGGCGCGCGGGACGGCCTGCTGGTCGTCGACCTGCACGGGGATGTCGACCTCGCGACCGCGACTCCGCTGCGCGAGTGGCTGGACTCGGTGGTGGCGCTGCGCGCGCCCGCCTACGTCGTCGATCTGCGCCGCACCACGTTCATCGACTCCACCGGGCTCAACCTGGTGCTGCGCTTCCGCCGCCGGGTGCGGGAGTCCGAGGCGGGCTTCGCCGTGGTGTGTGCCCCGCGGACCGTGCGCCTGTTGCGGGCGCACGGCACGCTGGACCTGCTGGACCCGGCGCCCGGCCTCCCGGATCGCCGGGCGCTGAGACTCGGACCCGGTCTCAGACCCGGTCGGCCGCGATCAGCAGATACTGGAAACTTCCGTTGCGGTAGGCGTCCAGGAAGGTGTCCTCGATCCCCGTCACCAGATGGTCGGCCTGCTTGCGCAGCGCCCAGTAGGGGATCGTGTCCTCGGTGAGGTCCTGCACGTGGACGGGCACCAGGCGGTTGCGGGCCATCGCCCGGAAGTACTCCGACCTGGGGTGGATGTCGCAGATGTAGTGGGCGTTGATCAGGGACACCTCGCGCGAGGCCCGGCCGTACGTGTCGTTGTAGCAGCCGGTGATCACCACATAGCGTCCGCCCCGGCGCAGCAGCCGGGCGTGCTCGGCGAACAGCAGGTCCAACTCCACGTACATCGTGGACTCGTTGTTCCAGGACGCGGCGAACTCACCTGTCGGGAAGCCGGTGTCGAGCATGTTCCGGTGGTGATGGCGCACCTTGCCGTCGATGCCCCGCTTGCGTGCCTGCGCGTTGGCGAACTCGGCCTGCTTGGCGGAGATCGTGACCCCGTCGGCCCGGCAGCCGTACCGTAGATGGGCCACGACACTGCCGCCGCCGCGCCCGCAGCCCGCGTCGAACACCCGGTCGTCCGGGGTGAGTTGGCCCAGGTGCGAGGCGAGGAGGTCGGCCTGCGCGTGTTCCAGGCGGTGCAGTTCGGCGGTCAGCCGCTCACGGCGCCGTACGGGGTCGGGCTCGTCGAGCACGGACTCGTCGGCCCCGCCGATCCCGTAGTGGTGGTGGTACAGGTCGTCGATCTGTCCGAGGTGGAGGTTGACCGGGTTCTCTTCGGCGTTCCAGTAGTCCGCGACACGGTTCTGGTACGTGGACTGGGTCGGCACCGGGGCTGTGGTGGGGCCGGCGTCGGCAGTGGTCAACGGTGACTCCTAGCGTCGTACGTCTGACGAGAGGTCAGGGGCCGTTCTGATACCAGTAGTTGGGCAGGTGGTACCGGTGGCTGTTGGTCGCGTGCCACTCGTGGTTGCCGGCCACCCAGGCGGCCAGGCCCTGGGTGTAGCGCTCGACGAGGGGCGACGCGGCGGACAGGGCCGCGGACTCCCCCTCGAAGGCGTCCATGATCCGGTTGTGGATCTCGACCGACTTCAGGTAGGCCGCCTTCAGGCCGCACCGGTCGTTGGCGGCGACGACTTGCGGCAGGTTGAGGTGGTCGGGTTCGGACAGTTCCTTGGTGAAGGAGTAGAGGTCGTTGACGATCGTGGTGGCGTTGCAGGCCAGGGCAGTCACCCGCTGGATCTCGGGCCGGGCGTAGACCGGTTCGGGCAGTTCGTAGCCGTCGATCGCGTCCACGATCGACAGACAGGGGCGGAAGTTGTTGAACTGCCGCATCACCAGGTACTCCCAGACGCGTGGCTTGTACCGGGTCTCGGCCCAGGCGGCCTCGGCGAGATAGCCGAGGTGGAGCCGGGCGATGTCGTGCACGAACCGGTCCGTCTGGCTGGGGGTGGCGAGGAGGGCGTAGTCCTTGAGGGCGAAGTGGTACGAGCGCCGCGGGCCGTCCGCCTGGACGCCGTGCCGCCACTCCTCCTCGTACTCGGGGGTGGAGTGGAACGGGTCGAGCGCCGACTGCCCGAAGATCAGCCGTCCGCCCAGGCCGCGGTGCGAGCCGCCCTTGCCCTCGTCCTCCTCGCAGTAGCAGTTGTCGACGATGTTCTCGGCGAGCAGCAACTTGCCCGCGACGGTGAGCCGTTCGAGGTCGAGCGCCCCCGGGTGCTGGAGCACCACGGCCCGGCCGAACTGGAACCCGGCGAAGTCCCCGTCCCACGCGGCCGGGAACAGATCGAGCTCGCGGGCCCAGGCCTCCAGTCTGCGGTCGATCTCCGCCGCCTTCTCTGGGTCGGCGGGGGCCACCGGCTGGTACTTGAGTCCGGGGACCGCGCCGGTGCGCCGGGCCCGTACGGCGCCGGCCAGGTTCGGCGGACCGGGCAGCGAAAGAGATGTGGTCATGGAGTACTCCAGGCCGTCATTCGGCGGTCCGGCCGATCTGGACGTTCTCGAGGATCCCGGCCGCGTCGGGGACCAGGATGGCCATCGAGTAGTACGCGGTGACGAGGTAGCGGATGATCGCGGCCGAGTCGATGCCCATGAAGCGCACGTTCAGACCGGGCTGGAACTCCTCGGGGATACCGGTCTGGAACAGCCCGACGACACCCTGGTCGGCCTCGCCGGTGCGCAGCGCGATGATGCTGCTGGTGTGCTGCGGGGTGATCGGGATCTTGCCGCACGGGAAGAACGGGACACCCCGCCAGGCCGGGATCTCGTGCCCCTCGACGTTCACCGTGCCGGGCACCAGACCGCGCCGGTTGCACTGCCGGAAGAAGGCCGAGATCGCCTTCGGATGGGCGAGGAAGAGCCGCGTCTTGCGCCGCATCGCGAGGAGTTCGTCGAGGTCGTCCGGGGTCGGCGGGCCGGTGAAGGTGCTGATGCGCTGGGTGTAGTCGACGCTGTGCAGCAGCCCGAACTCCCGGTTGTTGACCAGCTCCCACTCCTGGCGCTCGCGGATCTCCTCGATGGTGAGCCGGAGTTGCTGCTGGGTCTGGTCCATCGGGTCGTTGTAGAGGTCGGCGACCCTGGTGTGCACTCGCAGTACGGTCTGGGTGAGCGACAACTCGTATTCGCGCGGGGAGAGTTCGTAGTCGACGAACCCGCCGGGCAGCGTCGGCTCGCCGACATGGCCGGCCTGGATCGGGACGTCGGCCTCGCCCTTGCGGTTCATCGGCAGGCGCTGCCGCTCGGCGTACGCCTGCAGGTGCGTGGCCAACGACGGTACGCGGTCGGTGAATTCGGCCACGACGTCCCACGGCAGGACGAGCAGGACGCCCGCGGTCTCGGCCCGCACGGAACTCAGCCACAGGGGGTCGGACTGCCCTATCGCCTCGTCCCCCATCTGGTCGCCGTCGGTGACGACACCGAGGATCTCCTCCTCGTCGTACTTGCCGGCGGTGAAGCGGGTGAAGCGGCCGTGCGCGACCAAGTAGGCCTCGGTGACGGGCTGTCCGGCCTCGAAGAGGATCTGGCCGGCCCGCACCTCCCGGACCCGGAAGCGGCCCGCGATCTCCCGCAGGACCTCCGTATCGGGGTATCCGCGCAGCACGGGCAGTTCGGTGAGTGTCTCGGGGATGACCTTGATGTCGTCGGCGCCGTTCTGTTCGAACCGCACGCGGCCGCGGCCGACACTGAGCTGGAGCCGACGGTTGACCCGGTAGGCACCGCCCCGCACGTCCACCCAGGGCAGCATCTTCAGCAGCCATCGTGAGGTGATGGCCTGCATCTGCGGTTCGGACTTGGTGGTCGTGGCGAGCTGACGTGCCGCCAGGGTGCTGAGACTGGTGAGTTGGCCGTTGCCGGTTGTCGCGGGGTCGGGTTCGTCGGTGGCGGATCCGTGGGCGCTTTCCGGAGTGGACACATTCCCTCCCGGGAGGTGAACAGGGGTGAGCGCGTCGTCGGTGTACAAGCCAAACAGTCCTGCCCAGGACCGGTAACCGCGCGCGGGGGGCGGGTTCACGCCCCGGAGGGCGTAAACCCCCGATCGAGGCGGGGAGAGGAAGAGATCCGTCCCGTGCCCCGGCGCGCGGGGCGCGGGAACGCCTCGGCTGTGCGAAGTTCCGTGCGCTGCATGCCCGTTGGGGCGGCCCACCCGCGAGGAACCCCACCCGCCGCACGCTCTTTGAGGTCGTCCGCCCGTGAAACCCCGTGCGCCGACCGCCCATTGAGGTCATCCATGCGCGAAACCCCGTGCGCTGCCTACCCGTTGAGGTCGTTCACCAGCACCGCCGCCCCGTCGAAGCGGCCCGCCTTCAGATCCGTCAGCGCGTCCGCGGCCCGCGAGAGCGGATAGGTGTGCGTGGTCGCGCGTACGTCGTGCCGGGCGGCCAGGTCGAGGAACTCCCTCGCATCCTCACGGGTGTTGGAGGTGACGCTGCGCAACTCCTTCTCGTAGAACAGCTCGTGCTCGTAGTCCAGGGGCGGTGTGTCGCTGAGGTGGATGCCCGCGACCGCGAGGACACCGCCCCGGTCGAGCGCGCGCAGCGCCACCGGCACGAGATCACCGACCGGCGCGAACAGGATCGCGCTGTCCAACGGTTCCGGCGGAGCCTCGTACGCGTCGCGCGCCGAGGCCGCCCCCAGCTCCAGCGCGAGCCGCCGCGCCGCCCTGCCCCGGGTCAGCACATGCACGGTGGCTCCCTCCGCGAGCGCCACCTGGGCGCACAGATGGGCGCTGCCCCCGAAGCCGTAGAGACCGAGGCGGCCGCCCGGCGGCAGGGAAGCCCGGCGCAGCGCGCGGTAGCCGATGATCCCGGCGCACAGCAGCGGGGCCAGCGCCACGTCGTCGAGGCCGGGCGGGAGTCGGTGGGCGAACGCGGCCGGTACGGTCGTGTACTCTGCGTAGCCGCCGTCGGCGTCCCAGCCGGTGTACTGGGAGTTCGGGCACAGGTTCTCGGCCCCGCGCAGGCAGTACGCGCAGGTGCCGTCGGTGTGCCGCAGCCACGCGACGCCCACCCGGTCACCGAGCGCGAAGCCGCTCACCCCGGTCCCGAACCCCGCCACTTCCCCGACGACCTCGTGCCCCGGCGTCACCCCCGGGCGGTGCACCGGCAGATCGCCCTCGGTGACATGCAGATCGGTGCGGCACACCCCGCACGCGCGCACGTGGACGAGCAGTTCGTGATCCCCAGGTACCGGCACCGGCTTCTCCACCAACCGGAGACCGCCCTCCTCGACGGGCCCCGGCTCGGTCACGGCCCACGCGCGCATCGTCCTCGCATCCGCCATGCGTCCAGTGTGGAACGGAACGCGACGTTCGGCGCGCGCCTCGCTCCCCGGGTGACTAGCGTGAGAATTCGGACAACCCGACCTATCGGAGAGGGCCGCGATCATGGCCGTACAACCTGAGGGAACCCCCTGTTGGGCCGACGCGATGTTCAGCGACGTGGAGGGGGCCAAGCGCTTCTACGGCGAGGTCCTCGGCTGGACCTTCGGCGACGCGTCGTCGGAGTACGGCAACTACACGCAGGCCTTCGTCGACGACAAGGCGGTCGCGGCCGTCGTACCGCCGATGCCCGGAGCGGAGGGGCAGTCGCAGTGGTGCCTGTACCTCGCGTCACCGGACGCGGCGGCCACCGCGGCGAAGATCCGGGAGAACGGCGGGCAGGTGCTGATGGAGCCGATGAAGGTCGGCGACTTCGGCACGATGTGCCTGGCCAGTGAGCCCAGCGGCGCCGTCTTCGGCGTGTGGCAGGGCGACGTCCACGAGGGCTTCGAGGCCGTGGGTGTACCCGGCGCCTACGCCTGGGCCGAGGTCTTCACCCGCGAGCCCGCGAAGGCGGACGCGTTCTTCGCGGCGGTCTTCCCGTACGCGCAGAAGCAGATGGACGGCGGTGACATGGACTACCGGATCTACGGCCTCGGCGATCAGCCGGTGCTGGGCCGGATGCAGATGGGCGACGAGTTCCCGCCCGAGGTGCCGTCGTACGTCAACGTGTATTTCACCGTGCCGAACTGCGACGAGGCCGTCGCCAAGGCCACCGAGCTCGGCGGCATCGTCCGCTTCGGCCCCATGGACAGCCCCTTCGGGCGGTTCGCGGCCCTGAGCGATCCGCAGGGCGCCTCGTTCACGGTGATCGACGTGACGACGACCAAGGGCGAGATGCCCACGAGCACGGACGTCTAGCCGAGGCCGTGCGTCAGCTCCCGTCGGCCGCCCACCAGGCGGGAGCGCAGGCCACGGCCGCGTCGACGAGGTCCTCCTTCGTGACGGAGGGGTCGTCGAGCCATGCCCTGATGGCTCCGGCGAAGCCGCGCGCCATGAACTGCGCGATCACGTGACGGTTGGCCTCGGGGAGTCCCGAGTGGTGGCCGTCGGCCATGAGGGCCAGCGTGTAGTCGCTGAAGTGGCGCACGAGCGCCTCGTACACACCGCTGTCCGCCGGGTCGTCGAGGGCGTGCCGGTATATCGGCAGGTACCGCTCGACGTGGTCGGCCACCTCCGCCGTGGCCAGGCGCAGCAGCTTGGGGGCCGGGTCGCCCTGTGCGCGGCGCTCGGCCTCCAGCAGGTGGCCGCGGTCCAGGTCGGCGCGGAGCACCTGGATGAGCAGGTCCAGCGGGGAGCTGTAGCGGTTGTAGAACGTGGCGCGGGTGACCCCGGCGCGGTCGGCCAGCTCCCCGATCGTGATCTGCGAGACGGGCCGCCGGCCGGCCAGCTCCACGATGGCTTCCTCGAAGGCCCGCGTCGTACGGGTGATGCGCGGATCGATCCGATCGCTCAGTGCTCTGCCCTCCCGGGGGTTCTCGTTGCACTCTGCCATGCCGAGTGATTTTATACACATGTCAAATAGTGCGGCGAAAGGAACGGTCATGACCTCGCACACCGAGATCTCGCCCCGGGAAGCCGCCGACCGGCTGGCCATCCGCGAGCTGATCGACGCCTACGCGCACTGCGCGGACCGGCGCGACGCCAAGGGGCAGATGAGCCTGTTCACCGAGGACACCCGCTTCCTGGTGTTCATGGACGCCATGGCCGCCGAGCCGACGCAGACCCTGCACGGGCGCGAGTCCCTCGCCCCGGTCTTCGACAACCTCAACACCTACCGGGCGACCACCCACTTCAACGGCCAGAGCACCGTCACCCTGGACGGCGACGACCGGGCGACGGGCGAGAGCTACTGCATCGCCCATCACATCGGGGTCGACGACTCCGGGCGGCGCACGCTGATGATCGCCTCCATCCGCTACCTCGACGAGTTCACCAAACTGGACGGCGACTGGTACTTCGCCGAACGCCGGCTGATGGTCGACTGGACCGAGACGCGCCCCTCGACGCCGTGACACCGGTGTGCGGTCAAGTGGCCGGTTCTTCCTCGTAGTTGGCCACGCGGTTGGCCACGGCGACTCCCCAGGGGATGCCGAAGAGCAGGACGAGCGCCAGGCCGAGGACGAGGGGTGCCGGGCGCAGGGCGCCGACGCCCACGCACAGGACGGCCATGGTGACGCAGGTGCGGGCCAGGGGGCGGTAGAGCCCGAGGTTCTCGCTCCACGCGCGCGTGGAGGCCGCGAGCGCCATCGTGGCGCAGAGGACGACGGCAGCGCCCCCGCAGAGCACCCAGGCCGTCGCCGCGGGGGTCCGGCTGTCGTGGGCGTGCTCGACGAGACCGACCATCGCGGCGCCCATGGCGGCCACCGCGGCCGTGATCGGCAGGTGGACCACCATCCACTGCAGGGCGCACGCGCGCGTGGGCCGTGGCAGCCGGTGTCCGGCGAAGTCGAAGTAGGTCCACCACGCGCCGAATCCGACGACGACGGCCACCAGTCCTACGGCAAGGGTGAGCGCGTTGGTCGGCTCGTGGGCCAGTCCGTCGACCACCCCGGTCACGTTCTCGCCGAGCACGATGATGATGAACAGGCCGAACCGTTCGGTGAGCGCGTCGGTCACGCTGAGCGCGACCACCTGTTCCGGGATGGCCCTCCCGATCACGAGCACGAACCCCGCCAGGTAGACGACGGCCAGCGCGCCCCACGTCAGCACGCGGGCGTCCGCGGGCAGGGCCGCGCTCGCCGCCAGCACGACAGCGCAGGCCGCCGTCCCCGTCACGTACAGCATGCTGGGGCGCCGGAACTCGGGGGTGTCGCTGCGCGAGGCGAGCAGCCACAGCAGTGCCAGGACCGCGAACAGCACCCCCGCGTCGACGGCGAACGCGGCACCGCGCTCGTCGCCCGCCCCGGGGATGAACGCGCCCAGCGGGACGAGCACGAGGATCTGCAGCAGGAACATGCTCCGGCCGCGGGCGTCCTCGTGCCCGTGCAGTTCGTGGTGCAGGCTGCCGTTCAGCCAGGCGATCCACACCAGCGCGAACACCGCGGCGAACAGGCCCAGTCCGCGCCAGTCGAGCTCCCCGGACAGATGGTGGGCGGCCTGCGCGACCAGTACGACCACGACGAGGTCGTAGAAGAGTTCCAGCGGTCCGACCACCCGCTCGCGCGGCTGCTCGCCATGGGGGCGCGGGGGCCGCCACAAGTGGTGGCGCACCCGGGCCCATTGCTCTTGTCGCGAGGTCATGCGCGCAGCGTAGAGGGCTAGCGGACGAGATCTTCGGACACGGTCCACAGGCGGGCCGCGTTGTCCCGGTCGAGGGCGTACGGCGCGACGCCGGCGACTGCACCGGCCCGCTCGGTGACCGGCTCGGACCGGGCGCAGTCCTCGAAATAGGCGCCGGTTACTCCCTGCACGGTCGGTGAAGCGGCCAGCAGGACCGAGGTCGCGGCACCCTGCTCCACCGACTTCTGCGGCGGCAGCGCGAGGTCGCCCGAGGCGATGAAGGCGGCCACCTGGTCCATGTCCATGTGCCGGGCCAGGGAGGTGTCCGCGATGTTGCCCGGCATCAGCGCGTTCGCGGTGATGCCGTCGCCGGCCCAACGCTCGGCGGCACCGACGGCGAACAGGGCGTTGGCGGTCTTCGACTGGCCGTAGGAGGTCCAGGGGTCGTAGGGGCGGAAGCGGTAGTCGAGGTCGTCGAAGACGACGGGGGAGAAGAGGTGGCCGATGGAGCTCACCGACACGACCCGCGCGCCGTTCGCGGCGGCGAGGGCCGCGTGGAGGCCGGTGGTGAGGGCGAAGTGGCCCAGGTGGTTGACGCCGAACTGCCATTCGCGGCCCTCGGGCGTGCGGGTCAGTTCGGGTGTGGCCATCACGCCGGCGTTGTTCACCAGGATGTGCAGCGGGCCCTGCCAGGCCGCCACGAACGCGGCGATCGTCGACCGGTCGGCCAGGTCGAGCCGCCCGACCGTCAACTGCCCGGATCCGGGCGGCAGTTCCTTCGCCAGGCGCTCGGCGACCTGGGCACCCGCGTCGGTGTTCCGGACGGCCAGGGTGACATCGGCACCCGCCGCGGCGAGCGCCCGGGCCGTCTCCACCCCGATCCCGGAACTGGCCCCGGTCACCACGGCACGGCGGCCGTGCAGGTCGACGCCGTCGATCACTTCGGCGGCGGTTGTGTCCGCACTGAACATCTGGAACCCCAAAAGGTGGACTAATTGACATCTGTATATTAGCAGTGGCCGTGAAAGCCGCCTCTCGAACAGGCCCCGCTCGCCGAGGTCGACGCCGAGCCCCTCGCGCGGCCATGGCATGATCGGGCGCATGCGTGAACGTGTGGTGGCCGCGTGCGACGGGGCTTCGAAAGGGAATCCCGGGCCGGCCGCCTGGGCGTGGGTCGTCTCGGACGACAAGGAGAGCCCGGCCCGCTGGGAGGCGGGACCGCTCGGCAAGGCCACCAACAACGTCGCCGAACTCACCGCGCTGGAGCGCCTGTTGACGGCGACCGCACCGGACGTACCGCTGGAGATCCGCATGGACTCGCAGTACGCCATGAAGGCGGTCACCACCTGGCTGCCCGGCTGGAAGCGCAACGGCTGGAAGACCTCCGGCGGAAAGCCCGTCGCCAACCAGGAGTTGGTCGTCCGCATCGACGAACTCCTCGACGGCCGCTCGGTCGAGTTCCGCTACGTCCCCGCCCACCAGGTCGACGGCGACCCGCTGAACGACTTCGCCGACCGCGCGGCCAGCCAGGCGGCCATCGTCCAGGAGCCCGCGGGCAGCGACCTCGGCTCCCCGGCACCGCCCCCCTCGCCCGACACCCCGAAGAAGCCCGCCCGCGCGGGCGGCGCCAAGTCGGCCCGGAAGAGCGCGAGTTCGGCCTCCCGCACGATCAAGGCCAAGTTCCCCGGCCGCTGCCTGTGCGGTCGCGCCTACGCGGCGGGCGACCCCATCAGCAAGAACCCCAAGGGCTGGGGCCACCTGGAGTGCGCCACGGCCGAGGCGTAAGCCCTTCGCCTGCTCGACGCGTCCCATCGGTCCTCGGGTCCCGAGGCCGATGGGACTTTCTTGTGTCTCCAGCCTGCTACTCTGCGGTTCCACTTGACCACTTTGAGTAATCCCCAGGGGTGTGCGCGTGAAGGTCGCCTGTGTCGGAGGCGGGCCCGCCGGTCTGTATCTCTCCATCCTGCTGAAGCGTCAGGACCCGTCCCACGACATCACCGTCTACGAGCGCAACGCCGAGGGCTCGACGTACGGCTGGGGTGTCACCTACTGGCGCGGCCTGCTCGACCAACTCCGGGAGTGCGACCCGGAGTCCGCGCGGGCCGTCGACGAGCACTCGGTGCGCTGGAGCGACGGCGTCGCCCGCATCCGGGACCTGACGACCACTCAACCCGGGGACGAGGGCCACGGCATCGGCCGCCATCGACTCCTCAAGATCCTCGCCGAACGGGCCCGATCCCTGGGCGTGCGGCTGGAGTTCGAGTGCGAGGTGACCGCCGACGACCTGCCCGACGCGGATCTGATCGTGGCCGCCGACGGCGTCAACAGCGCGCTGCGCACCCGCCACGCCGACCACTTCGGCGCCGAACTCAAGCCCGGCCGCAACCAGTACATCTGGCTCGGCACCAGCAAGGTCTTCGGCTCCTTCACCTTCGCCTTCGTGGAGAGTGACCACGGCTGGATCTGGTGCTACGGCTACGCGTTCGGCCCCGAGGGCAGCACCTGCGTCATCGAGTGCGCACCCGAGACCTGGACCGGCCTGGGCCTCGACACCGCGGCCGAGGCCGACGGACTCGCCCTGCTGGAGAAGCTCTTCGCCGACCTCCTCGACGGCCACTCCCTGATCGGCCGCGCCTCGGCCGACGGCAGTGCCCAGTGGCTGAACTTCCGCACGCTGACCAACCGCACCTGGCACCGCGACAACCTCGTCCTGCTCGGCGACGCCGCCCACACCACCCACTACTCCATCGGCGCCGGTACCACCCTCGCCCTGGAGGACGCCATCGCGCTCGCGGACGCCCTGCGCGACCACACCGAGCTGCCGCAGGCCCTCGGCGCCTACGAACAGCGCCGTAGATCCGCCCTGTTGTCCATCCAGAGCGCGGCCCGCTACAGCGCCCAGTGGTACGAGAACCTCCAGCGCTACATCCACCTGCCCCCGCACCGGATGTTCGCCCTGCTCGGCCAGCGCCACTCGCCCCTGCTGCCGTACGTCCCGCCGCAGGTCTACTACGGCATCGACAAGGCGGCCGGGCGGCTGGAGGCGCTGCGCCGGTTCAAGCGGTGGCTCGGGCCCAAGGTCGCGCGGACCGTGCACGCGCGGGCGCTCGCCTCGCGCAAGTAGGGCACCCTGCGGGAGCGGTCCGGCTTCCGCGAGCGGTCTGGGAAGGTTGGGTGAATGACTATTCACCAGTTAGGGTGAATAGTCATTCACCTTCTTTTTTCATGCCAGCTGGAGTGCCCATGGGCCAGCCCGTCCCGATACCCGACCCGTCCGGCGGCCTCGCCGGGCGGACCCCCTTCCGGGACCGGCTCACCGTTCCGGTGCTGGCGTTCGGCGGGATCCTCATGGCGGTCATGCAGACCGTGGTCGTCCCGCTGCTGCCATCCCTGCCCCGGCTGACCCACTCCTCCGCGGGCGCCGTCTCCTGGATGGTCACCGCGACCCTGCTCTCCGGCGCCGTCCTCACCCCCGTGCTCGGCCGGGCCGGCGACATGTACGGCAAGCGGCGGGTCCTGACCGGCGCCTTGAGCCTGATGACCGTCGGCTCGGTCATGTGCGCCCTGTCCTCGGACATCCGCGTCCTGATCTTCGCCCGCGCCCTGCAAGGCGCCGCGGCCGCCGTGGTCCCCCTGTCGATCAGCATCCTGCGCGACGAACTGCCCCCCGAACGCCGGGGCAGCGCCGTCGCGTTGATGAGTTCCACGGTCGGCATCGGTGCCGCGCTCGGACTGCCGCTCGCGGCGCTGATCGTGCAGTACGCCAACTGGCACGTCATGTTCTGGGCGACCAGCGCCCTCGGCGCGATCGGCGTGTGGGGGATCTGGTGGGCGGTGCGCGAGTCGCCCGTCCGTGAGCCGGGCCGCTTCGACGTGCTCGGCACGCTGGGACTCGCCGCAGGACTGGTGTCTCTGCTGCTCGGGGTGTCGCAGGGCGGTCAGTGGGGGTGGGGCAGTCCGCGGATCCTGGGGTTGTTCCTCGCCACGGTCGTCGTGTTCGGGCTGTGGTGGTGGCACCAACTCCGCGTGGAACAGCCGTTGGTGGACCTTCGGTTGGTGTCCAAGCCGCGGGTGGGCCTGTCGCATGTGGCGGCCCTGCTGACCGGCTTCGCGTTCTACGCCAACTCGCTCGTCACCGCCCAGCTGGTGCAGGCGCCCAAGGCCACCGGGTACGGGCTCGGGCTGTCCATCGTCCAGACCGGGCTGTGCCTGCTGCCCGGCGGCATCACCATGCTGCTGCTCTCGCCCGTCTCGGCCCGGATCTCGGCGGCCCGCGGTCCGCGCATCACGCTCGCGCTCGGCGCCGCGATCATCGCGCTCGGCTATGTGGTGCGCATCGCCGACAGCCGTGACCTGTGGACGATCATCCTCGGCGCGACCGTCGTGGCCACCGGTACGACCTTCGCCTACTCGGCGCTGCCCACGCTCATCCTGCGCGCCGTCCCGGCCGGCCAGACCGCGTCCGCGAACGGTGTCAACGTGCTGATGCGCACCATCGGCCAGGCCGTCTCCAGCGCCGTGGTGGCCGCCGTGCTGGTGCACCACACCAGCCTGGTCGGCGGGCTCCCGCTGCCCACGCTGCACGGATACCTGATGGCGTTCGGCATCGCGGGCGTGATCGCCCTGGTCGCGAGCGCGGCGGCACTGACCATCCCGGGCGACCCGACGTCCGACGACACGCGGCTCGCACGCGAGCGTGCCGAGGGTACGCGGGACGAGGCGTTGGAGGGAGCATGAGTGCCGTGAGCACCACTCCACCCACCGCGTCCCCGCCCGCACGCCGGGACGCCGAGGCGACCAAGGCGGCCATCCTCAGGGCCGCCCGCTACCTCCTCGCGCGCAACGCGCACGCCGACATCACCCTCAAGGCCGTCGCCGAACGGGCCGGTGTCAGCGCGCCGTTGATCCTCAAGTACTTCGGCAACAAGGACGCCCTCTTCGCCCGCGTCATGTCCTTCGAGACCGACGCGGACGACCTCCTCGACGCCCCGCTAGACGACCTCGGCCGCCACATGGTCCGGCACGTCCTGGTCAGCCAGCGCGAGCGGGGCGCCGACCCGCTGCTGCGGATCGCGTTCGCACCACTGCAGGGCGACAGCGGCGACATCCTGCGCGTCAACTTCCGCGCCCAGGTGGTCGATCGCCTCGCCGGGCGCCTCTCCGGCCCCGACACAGCCCTGCGCGCCGAACTCGCCGTCGCGACCATCCTCGGCCTCGGCGTCATGTTCGGCATCGCGCGGGGCACCGAGCTGCGAGCGACCGCCGTCGACACCGTCGTGGAACGCTACGGACCCACCGTGCAGGCCCAGTTGACGCCCTAGGCGTAGTGGCGGGCCTTGCGGTACTGCCGGACCAGGACCCGCAAGGAGGCGAGAGCGGCCGGGCTCGCCCCGCGCCGCAGGAGCCTCCCGCCCTCGCGGCGCACCGCGCGGAGCCGCAGTTCCTGGACGGCGATCAGGGCGTCGAGGAACGGCCGGTACCCGGGCGCGACGAGCGCGGGCAGCCGCCGGCCCTCCGTGAGCGTGGCCTCCGCGAGATCGGCCTGCGCCAGCACCAGCCGCTCCAACGCGGGTTCGCACGCTGCTGACTTGCTCCGCAGATCCTCGAACTTCAGCCCGTACCGGACCAGTTCGTCCTCCGGGATGCCGATCCGGCCGTCCTCGGCGTCCTCCGCGAGATCGGCCAGGAAGTCGGCGCGCTGCAAGCCCTCGATCAGCGCCCGGCACCCCCGGACGTAGGGATCGCCGGGTCCGGCGTCGGGGTCGGGCGCGAGCAGCGACGCGGTGAGCATCAGGGCGGGCAGCGCGTAACTGTCCACGTACGCCTGGAAGTCGGCCTCCGTCGCGAAGCCGGTCCAACTCGCCTCGACCGTGGCCCCGTCGAGGAAGGCACGCACCCGGGCGGCCAGGTACGGGTGACGGCGTGTGGTGTCCCGGAGCGCCAACAGGGTGTCCTGGTCCGGCAGTTCACCGCTCTCAAGGGCCGCCGTGGTCTCGGCGTCCCAGGACGCGAGGGTCGCCGTGCGGACGTCCACGTCACCGGTGTCGATCAGTTCGTCGGTCGCGTGCATGTAGGCCACCGCGGCGACGGCCGACGGATGCAGCTCCGCCGGCAACAGCAGCCGTACCGCCGTGTATTCGTGCGGCGCGAACCTGCGGACGAGCCGGCGTTGGGCGTCGTAGGCACGCCGTAGTCGCGGGTCGGTGATGCCCGCCTTCGTCAGTGCGGTCGACCAGCTGCTCACAACTCTCCCCGTTCTCAAGGACCGGGCACAGCCTAGCCATCCGGCTCCGTACGTGATCACTGGGAGAGGCTCCAGGTGTACTGCTCACGAGCCTTCAGCCCGACCTCGCTCCGCAGGTGGTGCGCGCGCTCGGCCACCAGGCCGCGGGCGGCAGCGGCGAAAGCCGCCCGGTCGGGGTGGCCGGTCTTCCGGAGCAGGCTCGCCACATGCTTCTCCACGGTCCGCGGCGAGATGTGCAGCCAGTAGGCGATGTCCTTGTTGCCGATCCGCTCGGCGAGCAGGCGCGCCACTTCGAACTCCCGGACGGTGACCCCGTACCGGCGCAGATCCGGCGGTACGTTCTCGGTCCCCGTACGCCGCTGCCGGACCGACGCACCCATGCCGCGCAACAGGCTCCGGCACGCGCCGGCGACCGCCGGAATCCCGGCCGTGTGAAAGTACTCCTCCGCCGCACGTACCCAGTCGACGGGCTCACCCCAGCCGTCCTCGTACGCCGACCGCGCGACCAGGCGCAGGCACAGGTTGCGGGCCACGGGGTAGAGCGCCGCGGCATCGAGGGCCGCGGTCGCGGCGACGGTCGCTTCGGCGGCCCTGCCCTCGCGGCCCAGCAGCACCGCGTGGGCCAACCCGACGAACTGCCGGTTCCAGCGGGTGCCGCCGGCGGCCCGGGTGACGTCGGCGTGATGCTGTCGGCCCACGCGCCCGGCGAGCACACCCCGCAGCAGCATGACGCCGTGCATGCCGGACACCCCGAACTCGCCGACCCCCGGGTTCTCCCTGTCGTACGCGAGCGCCTGCGCGAACTCGTGCTCGGCGGCGTCGTGGTTCTCCTCCAGAAGCGAGCAGAACGCCCGCGCCAGGCCGTACGACATCGGTCGCGCACCGGGAGCGTCGTCGACGCAGGGGGCCAGCCGGTCCAGCGCCTCCCGCATCTCGGCGCGCCGCCCCTGGTGTGCGTACCGCACGGCCTCGGTCAGCCGCAGCAGGGACACGACCGGGCGCAGCCGAAGTCGCGTCGCGTCGGCCAGCCCGTCGTGGATCCGGTGGCCGGCCGCCTCGAACTCGCCGCGTCGGACCTGGTCCAGCGCGAGGACGCACCCGGTCTCGTGCGCCAGTGGCAGCACACCGATCCGCAGGGCCTGCTGCCGGGCCTCCTCGAGCCGGGCCGGCCGTCCGTCGCGCCGCATCGCGATGTGGGCCAGGTGCACCTCGGCGGACACCCGCAGGTCGGGGAGCTGGTTCCGGTCGGCGATCGCACCGGCGCGCGCGAAGTGCGCCGCGGCGGCTTCCGCGTCCTGCTCCGGGGCCAACTGTCCGAGCAGCAACAGCGCCCTGCCGAGTACGCCCGGCAGGGCGGCCTGCTCCGCCGCGTCCGCCGCCCGGCGGGCGTGTTCGGCGGCCGTGCGCAGCCGGTCGGGCGCGGGTCGGCTCAGCTCCACGCGGGCCGCGGCCAGGTCCACGGGGGCGGTGTGCGCGCCGGTCGGGGAGGTGCCGAGCAGCCGGCGGGCGACGTCGAGATGCCGGAGCGCCTCGGCGGGCAGGCCCGCAGACGCGGTGACATCGGCCAGCTGTGCGTACAGGCCGGCCCGGCGCGCGGCGGGAACGTCGTGGTCGCCCAGCGCTTCGAGGCCGGCGGCCAGACCGGGTACGGCGTCGAACCGGGCCGAACGGGAGACGCAGTGCAGGAGCAGCTCCAGCACCGTGGCACGCAGCTCGGGCGCGAGCCCGGCATCGGTCGCCCGGTGCGCCCGGGTGAGCAGTGCCACCGCCCGTTCCATCGCGCCCTCGGCCATGGCCCGCCGCCCCGCCTCGCAGTAGAGCGGGACGGCTTCGTGGACGTCACCGGCATGCCCGAACAGTTCGGCGGCGTGGACGCACCACTCGCCGGGCAGTCCCGGGTGGAGGCCGATCAGGGTGTTCGCCGCCCGGCGGGCGTACGCGGTGCGCTCCGTCGGACCGAGGTCCTCCCGCAGCACCTGCGCGGCGAACCGGGGCCGGAACACGTACCACTCCGGACTCGACTCGTCCGGCTGGAGCAGGTACGAGGCGACCCCCGCGTGCAGGAACCTCAGCAGTTCCCGATCGTCGCACCCGATCGCATGCTGCAGCACCGGCAGCGGGAAGCGCTGCCCGAGGAGGGCCGCGATGCCCAGGATCCCGCGTGCGCGGGGGCCGAGCCGCTCGGTCCTGTGCCTGACACTGCGGGCGACCGCGGCGGGGACGGAGGGTCTCGGGGAGCCGTCGTGGGCGGGGCGGGCCAGGTCATGGAGGAGTTCCTCCACCACCAGCGGGACCCCGGCGCTGTCGGCCGCCACACGGTCGACCAGTTCGGCCGTGACCTCGCCCGGGCCGGATCCCCACGCGGCCACGACAAGGGCGTGCACGTCCGGGCGGCCCAGAGGACGCAGTTCGAGGGTCGACGCGGCCCCCCGCTGCCGCGCCCGGGCGGCCAGCTCGGTCGCCACGCAGGGCTCACGCCCGGCGATGAGCAGGAGCACGGCAGGCTGCTCCGCGAGGTTGTCGAGGACGTACTCGAGGACCGCCAGCGTCTCTGTGTCCGCGTCGTGCAGGTCGTCGAGTACGAGCAGGCACCCGTGCCGTCGTCCCGCCACGGTGAGGACGCGCAGGACCGTCTCGGCGACCATGAGGTGCGACACGGGGGCGTCGCCGAGAACGCGGCTCCCGGGCAGCAGGTGAGCCAACACCGGCCCGTAGGGGCCCAGTTCGTCCGGTCCCGGTAGCAGGCCGGCCCGGGACAGGGAGAGCAACGCCTCGACCAGCGGACGGTACGGCACGACCGACCCGACCGTACCGGCCCGGCCCCGTGCGGTGATCATGCCCGCTTCGGCAGCGGCGTCGAGAGCCTCGACGGCGAGCCGCGTCTTGCCGATGCCGGGCTCGCCGGTGACGAAGACCGCGCCGCCACGTCCCGAGCGCGCGGCGGCCAGCGCCGTCAGGATCTGCTCCATCTCGGTCCGCCGACCGACGAACTCGCCGCGGGACCGGGGCGGGGCCTTCGCGCCGCCCCCGTCCGAGGACGGCGGCCGGGAGTCCAGCAAGTCGGGGGACGCGAAGTGGTGTGCGTACGGCTTCCTCACGCGCCACTCTCCGTACAGGGCGCCGAGGACAACGGGACCGAACCGACCGGCGAAGGTGCTTGCCGTCCGCTGCGGCGACGGGCGTCCCCGTCCACCGCCGGCACCGCTGACTCATCCGTCACGTAGCTGACCCCGTGGCATCCCCGTGTGCGCATCAACATTCCCCCGATGTCGAGTCGTTCGCGGTCAGCGTGATTCAGCGTCATCAGCCTGTCACGTCAGGTTCCGTTCAGCGGACCGGATCCGGCTCTCCAGCCCGGGGAAAACGGCTCACGTTACCGGCTCCGGCGACCCAGGACACGGGGCAGGACCACCACCATTCGCGCCGGTCGGGCGCGCGGGTTCCTGGGGGCGGCGCACGCGAAATACGGGTCCCGTTCCCTGATGCACGCGTCCGACACGCGCCGTTGACTGGCCCAGCCGACCGGTCGGTACCCGTTCCGTCTCCGGAGCGCGTCAACGCGCTCCCGACCACCGAGGAAGTGATCCTGATGAGCGTTCTGAAGCTGCAGACGATCGAGCCGCGGACCGAGAACAGCAGCGCCGTGGTGCTGAGCATCACCAGCAGCCTGAGCAGCACCTGCTGCAGGGCAGCAGCCTGAGCGGTACCCGCTGCCGGTGATCTGACGGCGTGAACCATGCGGGGAGTGCGTGCACCGCGCTCCGCATGGTTCACGCCGCCCCGGCGCGCCCTCATCAACCGCCCGCGACGGTTCCTCGGACAAACTGACAGAGGCAGACATGCTCAATGAACGATGGGTCTACCGCTTCCCCTTCTGCTGGAACGACACTCTGTTCTTCGATCCGCTCGACGTCTCCTACGAGCCGAAGCCCGACCACTTCCTCGCCTCCCTCGACGACCGGGTACGGTCACGATTCGTCCGCAAGGGCATCTGGTGGAGTTACCGGCACAACGCGAACCTGCCCGCGCAGGGGTGGAAGATCCATGTGTCGGCGAACCAGCGCAACGTGCGCGAGGTCGCCGCCAAGGTGGTCGGGTATCTGACCGAGCACGACATCGACTTCAAGATCGCTCTCGATCTCACCGTCTTCGAGATGCTGAGTTCGAAGGCCATCTCGCGGGGCAGCGGCGGCAAACTCGTCACTGTCTACCCGCAGGACGACGACGAGTTCCGGTCGTGTCTGGCCGACCTCGCCCGGGTCCTGGACGGCGCCGAGGGCCCGTACGTGCTGTCGGACCTCCGGTACCGCGACTGCAAGGCGCTCTACTTCCGGTACGGGCAGTTCCTGGACACCCACTCCGTCGACGTCCTGGGCCGGCCGGTGCCCCACATCACGGGGCCGGACGGGCCGGTCGCCGACGACCGGCGCCCCGGATATGCCCAGCCGTGGTGGGTGGCATGGCCGTTCACCGACTGGAAGCCGCCGACCGATTCCGATGAGGACGGCCTGCTCGCGGGCCGCTTCCGGGTGACCGGGGCGCTGCAGTTCTCCAACAGCGGTGGGGTGTACACCGCCGAGGACACGGCGAACGACGACCGTGTGGTCGTCCTCAAGGAAGCCCGCCCGCACACCAACGTCGACCCGCGTCAGGACCACGACGCCGTGGACATCCTCAACCGCGAGTGGGTGTTCCTGAACCGGTTGGCCGACGTCGGCTCGTTCCCCGCCCCGATCGCCACGTTCCGCCACTGGGAACACCACTTCATCGCGGAGGAGTTCGTCGAGGGCGCCGACATCCGCTCCATGCTGCTCGAACGCAACCCGCTCGCCCGACTCGGACCCGGCGGCGTCGCCCAGTCGCAGGAGTTCCTGCGCACCTTCCTCGCCGTCTTCCGAGGACTCGCGCGTGCGCTCCAGGCCGCCCACGACCGCAAGGTGATCCTCGGCGACTTCACCGCCGCGAACGTGCTCATCGACCCGGACACCCTGGAGGTCACCATCGTCGACCTCGAAACGTGCCGACTGACCGAGGCCGACCCGGAGCACGCGCACCTGGAGGCACCGGTCGAGTTGTACACACCGGGATTCAGCAACTTCCGGCGCCGCTTCGCCGCATCCGCCGTCGAGGACGACCTCTTCGGTCTGGCCATGACCATGGCCTACTTCATCTTCCCGGTCGCGGCGCTGTCGTACCTGCGCGAGGACATCCTGGACCGCTACCTGATCTTCACCGACAGCCTCGGCTGGCCGTCGCGGATCCACGAGCTGCTCACGGACCTGGCGCGGGCACGGGTCACCCTCACCGACGTGCTGGACGAACTGGAGCGCGAGGACGACCTGATCGACCGGGTCCGGGCCGTACCGCCGCGACCGGTCGTCGAGGAGCGGCTCGGCCTGGCGGAGACCGAGGCCGGGGTGGCCGCCTTCATCGACGCCGTCGCCGACACCGACCGTGCCACGCTCTTCCCCGTCGACCCGTTCGCGCACGTCACCAACCCCCTGAGCCTGGGCTTCGGGGCAAGCGGTGTCCTGTGGGCGCTGGACGCCTCCGGTGTCCCGCTCCGGCCCGAATGGCTGCGACGGTTGCGTGACGACCTGGCCGACATCGACCCGGCCCAGTATCCGGCCGGCCTTATGAACGGCCTGGCCGGCATCGCCTGGGCGGCCGACGCGCTCGGATTCCGCACGCGGGCCGCGGAGTTGCTGGCGCGGGCCAACCGGCGCGCACACGAGTCCGGCGACTACACCTTCTACTACGGCCTGGCGGGCGTGGGAATGACGAACCTGCGCTTCTATCTCCGGGACCGCGACGAACGCCACCTCGCCGCGGCGCGGGACTGCGCGCGGGCACTGCGCGAGGCCGCGCGGCACGACGGGGGCCGGGTCCACTGGCGGAACGAGTTCACGGCGGAGGTGCCGTTCACCGGGCTGGGGTTCGGCCAGGCCGGTGTCGCGATGTTCCTGCTGCGCATGCACCAGATCACCGGGGACGAGTGGTGTCTGCCCCTCGGCCGGGGTGCGCTGTCCTGGGAGATGGCCCACGCCGAGCGCCAGGACGACGGCAACGTCACGTTCGACCACCACGGCACCGCGGAACCCTATGTCGAGGTGGGTTCGGCGGGCGTCGCCCAAGTGCTGCTGCGCTACGGCGACCTGGAGTCCGCACGGACCGTCCTGCGCGCACTGGACGTCCGGCAGGCGGTACTGCCGGGGTACTCGTTCGGTATGTCCGGGATCGCCGACACTCTTCTCGACGCGGCCTCGATCACCGGCGACGCCGCTTACCGGGACATCGCACTGCGGCAACTCGACTTCGTGAGGCGGCTGTTCCTGTTCGAGCCGGACGAGCGGTTCGCGGTACCGCGACACGGCGACGCGGTGCCTCTGGGCTCGCCCGGCGACGGCCTGCTGCGTTGCTCCACCGACTACCTCACCGGCTCGGCCGGCATCCTGCGCGTGCTCCACCGCGCGAACCACGGCGGCAGTGCCGACTTCCTGCTGGACGAGGTGGCGCGGTGAAGGAGCTCTGGTACACGCTCAGAGGTCACCGGGCCCAGTTCTCGATGATCGTCGTGATCGAGGCGGCCCTGGGCGGGACCGAAGCACTGCTGCATCCCCTCCTGCTGAAGGCCCTGTTCGACCAGGCGATCCTGACCGGTCACTTCCACAGGTTCGTCCTACTGGCCGCCTGCTACCTCCTGCTCGGCTTCACACTGAGCCTCGGAGGCTACGGCGTGGCGCGGTGGCGCAAGTGGTTCGAGAACGCGTTCATGCTGACCCTGGAGATGGAGCTGCTGGACCGCGCGCTCGACCAGGACGGACGGCGGATGGCGGAGGCCGGCAACGCCTCCTTCGTCAGCCGGGTCCACAACGACGTCCAGGAGGGGGTCCTGCCCGCCGTCGACGTCTGCATCCGCATCGCGAAGCAGGCGGTCTCGTCCGTCGTCTTCATCGGTGTGCTGCTGTACCTGTCCTGGCAGGCCAGTCTCATCCTGCTCGTCATCGTGCCGCCGCTGGTGTACGTCAGCAACCGCTTCGCCAAGCGGATCGAGGACAACACCGAACCGGAACGCGAGGCGGAGGCGCGGTACGTCAACACGCTGTCCCGGACGCTGGAGTCCTTCCACGCACTGCGCGGCCTGCCGAGGCTGCTGCCCGGCACCCGGGCCGCCAACAAGAAGGCGCTGCGCGGGTTCCTCGGCATCACCTTCACCAACTTCCGGCTCACCCAGAAACAGAGCACGCTGAGCGACCTCGTCATGAACCTCTCTGACACCACTTCGATGATCATCGGGGCGTACTTCGTGTTCGTCGGCAGGATGTCGTTCGGCAGTTTTCTCGCCTTCGTGAACTCGCTCTGGCGGGCCGTCACCGGAATCTTCGACCTCGTCAACATGATCCCGCAGGCCCGCCGGAACACCGCCGTGCTCAGGCGGATCACCGCCCTGCGCGGCTCCGGGGCGTCGCCCTACCACGACGAGGGGCACATGGTGCTGGTGCACGCCGCCCGTGTCGGGTACAGCGACGGCGCGGACGTGTCGATCGAGGACTTCGAACTGGCCGCCGGCGAGCACGTCCTGCTCCGGGGCCCCAACGGCTGCGGCAAGACGACGCTCCTGCACATCATCTCCGGAACGCTCGCCCCCGACTGCGGGATGGTCACGCTGCCGACCCGGGTGGCAGCCCTGACCGCTCCGGTCAACCTGCCCCCGCTGCCCGTGCGTGAACTGGTCGCCGACGAGCGGCTGCGCACAGCCATGGGGCTGGACGGGCTGGCCGACCAACTCCCGTCAGAACTGTCGTCCGGCCAACGACAGCGGACCGGAGTCGCCGCGCTCCTGTGCGAGGACGCGGACGTGTACCTCGTCGACGAGCCGTTCGCGAACCTCGAC
Source organism: Streptomyces sp. N50 (assembly GCF_033335955.1). Taxonomy (GTDB): domain Bacteria; phylum Actinomycetota; class Actinomycetes; order Streptomycetales; family Streptomycetaceae; genus Streptomyces. The sequence goes on along the minus strand of NZ_CP137550.1, from coordinate 1,049,876 downwards.
GAGACCGGCAGGGACCTGGTGCTGCGGGCGCTCGAACAGCACACCCACGATCGCGGCCTCCTCGTGGTGCACCACGGCGACGAGGATCTCGACAGCCGGTTCGACCGCGTGGTCACCTTGTCCGCGGCTGCCGCGCACCCCTAACCGAACAGCCGGTCCAGGAAGGCGTTCCCGAACACCCCGTGCGGGTCCAGCCGGTCGAAGGTCCCGGCCGCCTGTCCCCACACCGTCTCCCCGAACGAGCCCGGGATCGCCGTGGCCAGCACCTCCTCGTCGCTCCACGCGGCCTGGTCGGTGTAGGCCCAGCCCTTCGACCACTCGACCCGGGTCAGCGCGTCCCTACCGTCGTACGAGCGCAGCAGGAACTGCTCCAACTCCCGCAGGAACTCCTCCGCGTACGGCGTGCCGGGCAGGGTCAGGACGTCCAGCCAGACCGCCGTGTCCCACTCGGGGTGCTCGGTGCTCGGCCGCAGCGCGGACAGCAACGGGGCGCGGGCGCCTGCCAGTTCCGTGTCAGCGGGGTGGTCGAGGCCGGTCACGCGGATCTCGACGGTGCCGTTGACGGGGAAGCGGCCGAGCGCGGCGTACGCGGTGAGCCGCTCCTGGTAGAAGTCGGTGAACTCGTGGACCACACGCTGTACTTGGGCCCGGGTGGTCAGCACCGCGTACCCGTTGGCGGTCTCGCGCAGGGTCGTCGGCTTGATGTAGAGCAGCGTGTTCTTCGACGGCCCCCAGATGTCCGCCGACAGCGTCGTCGTCAACCCCAGTGCCGCAGCGGCGAGTTGGGCGTTGCCGAGCACCGGCGCCAGATACCAGGCGGCATCGGACAGGATCCGCCCGACGAGATCCGCGACCAGGGTCGGCACGTTGTCGGAGAACGGGTAGTTGTACGGCGACGAGACGCGCCGCGAGGTCAACGGCTTCGTCGGTTCGACGCTCCACACCTTCAGCCAGGGGAACTCCGTGAACGCGAACCAGATCGCCTCGGCCCGCCCCGACGCGTTCAGGAAGCTCGCGAGGGTCCGCCCGCCGGACCCGGGCGCCGCGAACAACTCGGTGGCCGGGATGTCCGTACGGCTGACGCAGCGCAGGTTGGCGTTCGCCCCGACCCGCAGCACGACCTCGGTGACCAGTGACCGCCCCAGATGCGTGAGCAGCGCGGCGCAGTCCGCCTCGTCGCGGGTGTAGGTCCGCAGCACATACGCGCCGGTGTCCGTGTCCCACACCACCGCCGTCAGCGACAGCACCAGATTGCTGAGCGACCCGAAGGTGTGCCCGGCCGTGCGCTCCTCGTCGTTCGCGGGTACGGCGGTGCCGTGCGCGTCGATGGCCAGCGCGCCGCCGAGCGTCAGATCGCCGGGTGCCGGTGAGGCGGTGACACCAAGACCGTGGCCCTCCAGGAACGTGAGCAGCGCCTCTACGGTGGCACCCGTACCGGCCCGCACGGCCGAGGCGGAGTCCAGGGTCAGGCCGGTGAGGTGCGGGGCGGTGTCGACCAGCAGCACCGGCGCGTCGGACGCCGTACCGGACTCGATCGTCAGCGGTGACCAGCCGTGCGAGGAGCCGCGCGGGCGGACCCGCCAGCCGTGCTGCCAGGCCCAGTTGACGACCGACACCACCTGGTCGGCGTCGGTCGGCGCGCACGCCCACAGGCCGTCGGCGGTGATCTCGCCGACCCAGTTCCGGTACGCCGAGCGGTAGAGGTCGACATCGGCCGGGAAGTCGGGCAGCTCGGCCGCCGCGAGAGCCGGATCGGCCGTCAGGAGTACGGGCACGGCGGCCAGGGCGGCCGCGGAGAGGAGGAAGCCGCGACGGGTCCAGGGAGCGGAACTGCCGTTCCCCGGCTGGAGGTTGTTCGCCACATGATCGGTCACGCGCACACGCTAGGTGTCCGTTGACACGAGTAGGCATCCTGTCGAATGGGTTCACTCGTGTGAGTGAAAGATTCACAGGTCGCGGCCCGGCGGAGCCCGATCCGCGCAGGGTGGAGCCCGATCCGCGCATGTCAGTGGCGGATGACAGACTGACGGCATGGACGAACGTGTAATCGGCAGGTCGCATCAGCAGCTGTCCGTCGTCGGTCTCGGCACCTGGCAGCTGGGCGCCGACTGGGGAGACGTCGACGACAAGGAAGCCCTCGCCGTGCTGGAGGCGGCGGCGGAGTCGGGGGTGACCTTCTTCGACACGGCCGACGTGTACGGCGACGGGCGCAGCGAGCAGACCATCGCCACGTTTCTGAGCGGGCGGCCCGATCTGCATGTCCTGGTCGCGACGAAGATGGGCCGCCGCGTCGACCAGATCCCGGAGAACTACGTCCTGGACAACTTCCGCGCGTGGAACGACCGTTCGCGCCGCAACCTCGGTGTCGACCGCATCGACCTGGTGCAGCTGCACTGCCCGCCCACGCCGGTGTACTCCTCGGACGAGGTGTTCGACGCCCTCGACACCCTGGTCGCCGAGGAGCGCATCGCCCGGTACGGCGTCAGCGTGGAGACCTGCGAGGAAGCCCTCACCGCGATCGCCCGGCCGAACGTGACCAGCGTGCAGATCATCCTGAACGCGTTCCGGATGAAGCCCCTGCTCCAGGTGCTCCCGGCCGCCCAGGAGGCGGGCGTCGGCATCATCGCGCGCGTGCCGCTCGCGTCGGGCCTGCTGTCCGGCAAGTACACCAAGGACACGGTGTTCCCGGAGAACGACCACCGCACCTACAACCGGCACGGCGAGGCCTTCGACCAGGGCGAGACCTTCTCCGGCGTCGACTACACGACCGGTGTCGAGGCAGCCGCCGAGTTCTCCGCGCTCGCCCCGGAGGGGTACACCCCGGCCCAGCTGGCCCTGCGCTGGATCATCGACCAGCCCGGTGTCACCACGGTCATCCCCGGCGCCCGCTCACCCGAACAGGCCCGCGCGAACGCGGCGGCCGCCAAGCTGCCCGCCCTCTCCCCGGACACGCTCACCGCGATCCGGGACCTCTACGACCGCCGGATCAAGGACCAGGTGGAGAGCCGCTGGTAGGCCCCTGTCGCTGAGCGGTCCTCCGTTTGAAGGGTCGGCGGTCCGGATACACGGACCGCATGATCCACGAGGAAGAGCGGCGGACCGGGCGCGACGAGTCCGAGGACGAGCGGGCCGACCGGATGTGGGGCGAGCTGATCCAGGAGGTCCGGGTCGCGCAGACCGGTGTGCAGATCCTGTTCGGGTTCCTGCTGACCGTCGTCTTCACCCCGAAGTACGCGCAGCTGGAGCACGCCAACCAGGTCCTCTACATCGTGACCGTCGTCCTCGGCGCCACCGCCACCGGCGCCCTGATCGGCCCGGTGTCCCTGCACCGCCTGGTCTCCGGCCGGAGCGTGAAACCGCAGGCGGTGCGCTGGGCGTCCCGGCTGACCTTCGTCGGCCTCGTGCTGCTGCTCGCCACGATGACCGCCGCGCTGCTGCTGGTCCTCCGGGTCGCCACCCACGACGCGTATGTGCCCTGGCTGGTCGCGGGGGTGGTCACCTGGTACCTGCTGTGCTGGTTCGTACTGCCGCTGTGGGCGAGGCTCCGCTATACGACCCGATGACCCTGAGCCGCGCCATCTGCCGGTCGTGCACCCGGCTGAGCACCAGCACCGAGACCGTGGCCCCGATCAGCGCGCAGAACATGTCCCACTGCGTGTCCCACACATCCCCCTGAGTGGCCAGGAAGGCGTCCGCGCCGTGCCCGCCGATCACGGCCGCCGCCCACTCGAACAACTCGAAGAGCGCGCTGAAGGCGAGACACGCGCAGACCGTGAGCGGCGCCAGCCAGCGGCTCCCGCGCAGCGGTGACGTACGGGTGAGCAACTCCCGTACCAGGACCGCCGGTACGAACCCCTGCATGAGGTGGCCGAGACGGTCGTAGGGATTGCGGCTGAGCCCGAAGGTGTCGCGGACCCAGTCGCCCGCCGGCACCTCCGCGTATGTGTAGTGGCCGCCCATGGCGAGGACCAGCGCGTGCGCGGCGAGCAGACAGCACAGCAGGCCGGTCATCGGGAAGCGGCGCCAGGTCAGGATGATCACCGGCAGTCCGACGAAGACCCAAACGGTCTCCAGGAACCAGGTCGTGCGGTCGTGCGGATGCCAGGCCGAGACGGCCATGCCGACGACCACGAGCGCGCCCATGGCGGCCGGCAGTCGGCGCTGGGAAGCAGGAACGGACACGATGGGGCTCCCTTGTCGTGGGGAGCCCCATCGTGTCCGAAGGCCCAACTCGCTACATGAGTACGGCTACTCAGCCGGAGTGGTGGTCTTGCGCAGCGCGTTGAGGCAGCTGTCGATGGCCTGCTGGAGCTCCTCCAGGCGCTGGACCATGTCGTCCTCGTAGAAGTCCTGGGCGTCGTCGAAGGTCAGCTCCTCGAACGCCTTCGTGGCCTTCTGCAGGCTGCTGTAGAACTTGGTGCGCTTCTCCTGGACGCGCAGTTCGGGGTCGGCCTCGACCGCCTCGACGACCAGGTTCTTCATCGTGTCGTAGGCCTCGGTGGCCCACTCGCCGGTGTCCTCGCCGTCCTCCAGCTCGTCGAGGAGGGACAGGTGCCGCTCGGCCTCCTGGCGCAGGTCGACGGGCGCGTCGACGGTCTGGCCGGCGGGGGTCTTGATCTGGCCCGACTCGGCGATCTGGCGGACGTATCCGATCCGGTCCGCCGAGCGGCTCTCGGTCGCGACGGCCTTCTTCAGGTCGTCGGTGCGTACGACGTCCCGGGCCAGCTCGGACTGGAGCTCGGGGTCCTCGCGGACGCGGTCCAGCAGGGCTTGGCGGGCGGCGCGCGCGGTGGACGGGTCGGCGAGGATCGCGGCGCGCAGCGCGGTCGGGTTCTCCGCGACCTCCAGCGCCTTGGTGGGGCGGATGCCCTCGGCCTCGGCGGCCTCGGTGATGGCGGTGCCGCGCTCGGAGGTGGCGCTGGAGCGGGAGACGTAGTAGTTCAACCACACGTCCGCGTCCGGGAGTTCGACCTCCTGGCCGGGGGCCAGCTCCTCGAAGTGCGGGACGAGACCGTCGTCCGCGGCCCGGTCCCAGGCCTTGTAGTAACGCATGACACGCTCGGGGGAGCAGTCGGCGAGTTCGGCGAACTCCTTCGCGGACACCTTCTGCGTCTCGTCCGCGCTCTGCCCGCCGGGCCGGACACTGCGCGCCACCTTGAGGCCGAACGCCCAGCCGCCGGTGCGGGCGTAGGCTCCGAACTCGTGCGCGTCCCGGGCGACGAGGCCGGCGTCGTCGAGGGCGGTGAAAGACGTCTCGGCCTGGTCGATCACTACGGTCAAGGCGGACTCTCCTGGGCTTGTGATGAGGCATGGTGCGAACACGCAGCCTATATCCACCCATTGCCGCTGGTTTGAGTGCCCGGCCCTCGCGTCGCCGCCGGTGCCGTCAGTTCGATTACCGCCGGAAGGTCTTGAAGAAGGTCTGCAGGGCCTGGCGGTTGGCGGCGTCGTTCCATTCGTCGGCGGGAGTGGTCCACCGTAGCGAGAAACTGCGCCCGCCGCCGATCAGGAAACCGCGCCCGAGCGTGCGCACCCGGTCGTCGCCGGTGCCGGAGAACCACTCCAGGTCGGCCGCCTTGTCGCCCTGGTACGTGGTGGCCTGGATGTCGCCGATCTGCTGGAACCCCTCGGTCTGCTTGAGCCCGGGAAGGACGTCGTCCCGCCAGATGGCCACCGGGTCCGGGCCCGCCTGTGTGCTGTATGTCACGGCCAGCGTGCGCGGGTCGCCCGTCGCGCCGAAGGTGACCCGGTAGGCGCCGGAGACCTGTTGGGTCTCCACCACCTTCCAGCCCTTGGGCAGCGCGACGGAGAAGCCCTGCGGCGCCTTGAACACGCGGAAGCCGGCGGGCAGCGCGGAGGCGGTGGGGGAGGGGGAGGGGGACGCGCTGGCGGAGGGCGAGGCGGACGCGGAAGCGGCCGGCGCTGCGGGGGACGTCGCCGACGGCGTCGGGGACGGGGAGTAGGCGTGGCCGTCGACGTTCTCGCCGGGGGTGCTGACCGAGGCGGAAGCGGAGGGCAGGGGGGAGGGCTCGGTCGTCGCCGAGGTCTGAGTGCCGGGCAGTTGGTGGGTGGCGGCGAGGACGGCGACCGTGACGGTGCCGACGGCGAGGGCGGTCCCGGCGGCCATGCCCCGGCCGCTCCAGGTGGTGCCCGCCCCGCGTACGGCGTCGTAGGCCCGCCGCAGCCGGGGGAGCGGGACCGGATCGCGGTCGGCGTACGGGTCGTCGTTGAGGATGCGCGTCAGGATGTCGCGGACCACCGGGCGGGTCAGCCGCTCCCGGGAGTTCTTGCGCAGCAGACCCTGCACGACCTGTGCCAGCGGCCCGGCGCGCGACGGGCCGCGCATCGGGAGCCGGTCCACGCCCTTCATGGTCGCCTCGGGGCGGCCCCGGTCGCGGAACGGCGGGTGCCCCTCGACCAGCGTGTAGAGGATCGCGCCCAGCGCCCACAAGTCGGCGGCGGGACCGATGCGTTCGTCCCGTGCCTGTTCCGGCGAGGCGTACGACGGCGCCGTGATCCGCGGGGCGAGGGTGGCGCCCGCGAGTCCGAAGCCGGTGAGGACGACCCCGCCCTGGTCCCGCACGAACACCTGGCCCGGGCTGAGTTCGCCGTGGGTGATGCCCTCGCTGTGCGCCGCCTCCAGGATGTCGAGCAGTTCGAGTCCGATGCGGGCGGCCCGTACGTAGTGGAACGTGCCCTGCTGGGCGAGGACTTGGCCCAGCGGTGTGCCGTCGATCCAGTCGGTGACGGTCCAGAGCGTGCCGGCCTCCTCGACGGCGTCGACGACCGGCGCGACCCGGGTGGGACAGAGCAGCACCATGACGTCGGTGGTGCGCCGGATGCCGGCGGTGATCCGGCCGGCGCTCTCCGCGTCCGGGGCGAAGGGGAGGGTCACCTCCGTGAGGAGGCAGGGCTGTTCGGCGATCATGTCCTCGCCGTACCAGGAGACACGGCTGGTCTCGCGGTGCGCGACCTCCATGGGCCGGTATCTGCCGGCGACCAACTCGTGTACGGAGACGTTCGTCTCGACCATGGCCATCCCTCGCTGAACCCCGGGCTCTCACCTTTCCCAGAAGTACGGCGGGTGTGCTGGGCTGCGTTCAATGGAAGCCCAATTCCCCGGTGTTTCTTGCCTTTTATTCAACGGTGGCGAGCAGGTGTGCGAGAAAAACGTGTCGCGGGGAGGTCCCAGGTGGGCGCTCGTGTCCCGGGGCGGGTGAATTCGCCCCGGGGGCTTCGGCGGCGGAATATCGGCGCCCTACCTGGTGGTAACCGGCGGTAAACGTAGGCGTGAAGACCACGAATACACGGGTGTTTGTCGACAACGTAGTCATGGGATCCGCCTGCGAACCCGTCAACAATCCTGTGGACGAAGTGAGTTGACGGGAAGTCAGCGCAACCCGAAGCCCTCCGACCAGGCCGCGATCTCCCCGACCGTCGCGTTGCCCCCGCAGACCACGAGGCCGAGCCGGGCGCCGTCGCCAACGCGGTCCAGCACCTGCCGGGCCGCGGGCAGCAGACAGCCGGCGGCGGGCTCGGTCCACACCTTGGCGTGCTCGGCGAGGTTGAGACAGCCCTGCACGGCGTCCCGGTCGGGGACGGTCAGCACCTCGGTGACCAGGGCCGACACATGGTCGTACGTCAGCTGCGACACGGCCGGCGCGCTGAGCGTGGTCACGATCGAGGACGGCGTGACCGGCACCGGGCCGCCCGCCGCGAGCGCCTCGGACATGGCCTCGGCGCCCTCGGTCTCCACACCCCAGACCCGGATCCCGGGCCGCCGGGCGTGCAGGGCGGCGGCGACGCCGGCGATCAGGCCACCGCCGCCGATGCTGACCAGGACGTCGGTGAGGTCACCGGCGTCCTGCGCGAACTCCAGGCCGACCGTGCCCTGTCCCGCGATCACCACCGGGTCGTCGAACGGGTGGACCAGGGTCAGCCCCTCGTCCCGCAACCGGCTCACCAGCGCGAAGGCGCTCGGCATGTCGTCGGTCAGCCGCAGCGACGCGCCCGCCGCCTCCACCAGCGCGACGGACCGCGCCGGCGCCGAACGAGGCATCACGACCGTCGCCTTCACGTCGAGCGCCGCCGCCATGACCGCGAGCGCGATCCCGTGGTTGCCGCCGCTGACCGCCACCACTCCGGCGGCCAGCTCGGCCTCCCCGAGCGACAGCAGCTTCGCCGTCGCCCCGCGCGCCTTGAAGGAACCCGTGCGCTGCAACAGCTCCAGCTTCGTCGTGACCGGGACACCGAGCAGCTCGGAGAGCCCGAAGCTCTCCACGGTCGGGGTGCGTACGACGTGTCCGGCGATCCGCTCGGCGGCGGCTTCGATGTCCGAGATGCCGATCAAGGCAGTCATCCTTCCGGCACGGGGACAGGTGACCCGTGCCGGTCCGACCCTGACGCGGAAAGGACGCGCAGGTCAACACGTTTCAGTACTCAGTGCTGCTGCGCCTTCTGCGGCGTCTCCTCGCTGGGCCGTACGACGACGAACCCCTCGCCCTGAAGCATGAGTTGGACGGCCTCGCCAGAACCGCCGCGCAGCATCGAGCCGATGGACTGCGAACGGTGCAGCGAGGTCTGGAGGTGGGCCGACCAGCCGACCACCGCGTCCGTATCGACGTACACCGGGTACTGCGGTGAGATGGGTATGACCAGCGGGTTGCCCTCGCAGACCAGGCCCAGCTTGCCCTGCCCGGTGAAGACGCTGTTGAAGAGACCGCCGCCCGCGATGCCGGAGCCCTTCACCGTCTTGATCGCGTACGACAACGAGGCGTCGAAACACAGTACGTTGCGGCCGTTGACGGTGAACTCGTCACCGGGGTCGATCTCGACCACGAAACAGTTCTGCGCCTCGTGCGCGAACCACGCCTCGCCCTGGCCGCGCACCGCCATCAACGGCAGACCCTCACCGGTGACCGCGCGCTTGAGCATGCCGCCCACGCCCTGGCCCTTGCGCTCGAACTGGAGATTGCCGCGGTAGGCGATCATCGCCCCCTGGCGGGCGAGCATCTCGCCGTTGACCGCGTACCTGATGCACTTGGCATTCTCGACGGTCATGCCCGGCGCGGTGGCCGGCTGCACCATGTGCTCACTGGAAAACAGATCACCCTTCATGCGGGCATCCTGACCCGGAAGATCTCATTCCGCCAAGATCGAGGACAGGTTGATCGTCCCGCGAGGTCAGGCACCGAAGAGCTGCGTCCAGTACGTCCCGTTCTGTCCGCCGCCTGCGAAGCCGATGCCTATGTGGGTGAAGTCCGGCTTGAGGATGTTGGCGCGATGGCCGGGGCTGTTCATCCAGCCCTCGACGACCTCGGCTGCCGACCGCTGACCACAGGCGATGTTCTCGCCGATCGTGCGCCGGCGCGACCCCGCGGCGGCGGCCCGGTCCCAGGGCTGCGAGCCGTCGGGGGAGGTGTGCGAGTAGAAGGCGCGGGCCACCATGTCCGTGCTGTGCGCCTGCGCGGCGGAGGTGAGCAGTGGGTCTACGGCGAGTGCGGGCAGCCCGGCCCTGGCGCGCTCCGCGTTGGTCAACTCGACGACTTCCGCCGCCGTGCGGGCCAGGTCGGCCGCGATGAGCGGCGTCGCCCACAACGCCGTCCAGTAGACGTCACCGGAGCGGGGGTCGACGGCCTGGGCGATGCCCGCGTGCGTGAAGTCCCGCTCCAGCAGCGTCTGTCGGGCCTTCTCGGTGCGCAGGCAGTAGTCGACGAACTCGGCGGGGGTGCGCGGCCCGGAGACCAGGTGCTCGCCGATGGTGAGGTAGGCGTAACCGGCCTGGCTGACCCGCTGGTACACCGAGGTGCCGTCACGGCTCTCGGTGCTGAGGTGTCCGGCGGCGGCCATGCCGGAGGCGTGGGCTTGTGCCGCGGAGGTGAGGCGGGGGTCGAGGGCGACGGGTGGTGAACCGGCGTTGGCGCGGGCCGAGTTGGCGAGGCCGAGGAAGCCGGTGGGGTCGGTTGTCGGGGAGGTCGAGCCGACATGGGGGCGGGTTGAGTGTGTCGACCGGGGTGCGGGTGCGGGCGCCGATCGCACAGGAGCAGGAGCAGGAGCAGGAGCAGGCGTCGCGTCCTCGACGAGGTCCACGCCGAAGTCCCGCGCGATCCCCGCGAGTCCGTCGGCGTACCCCTGCCCCAGTGCACGCACCTTCCAGCCGGTGCCGCGCCGGTACAACTCGGCGAGGAGCAGGACGGTTTCCCGCTGGGGGCGGGGTGGGGTGAAGCGGGTGACGGGCTGGCCGCCGGTGTTGGTCACGTGGAGGGTCGGTGCGGGCAGGCGGCCCAAGGGGGCGCCGGGGTCGGCGGGACTGATGACGACGGTGACCCGTGCGGCGCCGGCGCGTAGGCGGGCCGGGTCGATGGTCAGGGTGTCGTCCCGCAACCGCGCTCCGGGTGCCGTCGGCTGGTTGTAGAACACGAAGTCCGCGTCGCCGCCGACCTTGCCGCTCTCGTCGGTGATCAGTGCCGAGACGTCGAAGGGTCCGGGCACCCGCAGGGTGAGGGCGCCGCCCGGAAGGGGCAGATTGCCGCCCGGCACCAGCTCGTTCATGGCACCGCCCTTGCTGTTCGTGCCCGGTGGGGGACTTCCCCATGGAGACTTTCCGGTGGGGGACTTCGTCCTCCACTCAACGTCCTGCCAGGGCGCAAGGGTTCCCGCATGAGGAGGTGGGGGCTGGAGGGCGATGCGGCCCGCCCCCACCTTCACCGCGTCCTCAGTCGCGTGCGACCCCCGGCGCGATGTCCTCGTAGGCCATGTTCCGTTCGGTGACGTAGGAGCCTCGGCCTGTGAGCGGCGTGCTCTGGATCGCCTTCGTCCGCTTGCCGCAGAACGCCGATTCCAGCGTCCGGGCCATCGTGTTCAGGACCGTGCCGTTGTTGGAGGTGTTGGCCAGCGCGGTGAGGCTGCGGCGGCCGTCCTTCGAGGTGAAGGAGTAGGTGTAGAAACCCTGGACCGCGCCGGTGTGGCCGTACACCGAGACACCGCAGGACAGATCGCGGCGCCGCAGTCCGAGACCGTACCGGGTGGTGCTGTTGACCGGGGTCCACCGTTCCATCTGCGCGAGCTGCGCGGCGGAGGTGAGCCTGCCGCCGAGCAGGGCGGAGAAGAAGGTGTTCAGGTCGTGGGTGGTGGAGATGACCGCGCCGGCGCTCTGCGCCCAGGAGACGGTCTGGTCGGTGGCGTCGACGAGTTGTGCGCCCGCGCGGTCCGGGGTGAGGTAGCCGTGGGCGTATCGGCCCGGGATCTTCTTGGCCGGGTGGACGTAGAAGGTGTCGCGCAGCTTGAGCGGTTTGATGACGCGATCGCGGTACTCGGTGCCCACGGAGTGGCCCGTCAGCTTCTCGATGAGCATCCCGGCGACGACGAAGTTGGTGTTGGAGTACGAGTAGGCGGCGCCCGGCGCGTTGGTGCGCGCGTGCTTCAGGGACAGCTGCACCAGCTGGCGGTAGGTGAAGACCTTGTCGCGTACGGCCTCGAAGCCGGAGACCGAGTTGGCGAACATGGAGTTCGTGTAGTCGTAGAGACCGCTGCGGTGGCTCAGGACGTGGCGGACGGTGATGCGCTTGTCGGGCAGGAGTCCGGGCAGGTAGCGGTCGACCGAGGCGTCCAGGTTCAGCTTGTGCGCGTCGGCCAGTTGGAGCAGGACGACGGCCGAGAACGACTTGGTGATGCTGCCGATGCGGAAGCGGTCGGCGTTGCCGATGGCCCGGCGGGTCGTGCGGTCGTCGATGCCCGCGGCGGCGGTGTGGACGGTGCCGTGGTCGTCGATGCGGGCGATCGCCCCGGGGGCGCCCTGCGCCGTCAGCGTGCGCAGGACGGCACGGAGGCCCGCCATGTCGGGGGCGGGAAGTGCGGCTTCGCTGCTGGTTCTCGTGGTGTCCGACTCGTGGGTCGCGGCATGTGCCGGTACCGCCGTGAGCGTCAGCAGTGCCGCCGCCGACGCCGTGGCCCTGCGCACCGTTCTTGAGACCATCCGGTTCTCTCCCGTTTCTTTCTCGGTATGCGAGATCGATCACAGTCGGGCGAGGCAACCTTGTCGCGCCCCGTCACATCTCCACAGCTGGCGCACAGTTGGTCATTCACTGATCACTGAGCGATGCGGATTTGCCAAGTATTGCCATGAAAGGTTCGAAAACCGTTCATTTCGGCTTTACATGTACATGGTGGATGCGTGAGGGTTTCGGTTCGGGGCCCGACCAGCCCCGTGGGCGCCTTCAACCGCGCCCTGTCTCAAGGCGGTTGGTGATCCCGGCCGTCTTCGTACGGAGGAGCCCTCTTTCATGCGTGGACCCCACATACGCGGCCTGGCGATCGCCGTCGCGGTGACGACGGCCGCCACGGGGCTGGCCGGCACGGCCTTCGCGGGACCGGCCACGGGGGCGGATCATGCGACGGCCTCTACCGAGACCGGCACCAGCGCCGCGTCCGTCGTCACGGCCGCGCGGGCCGCCGCGTTCGCGCACGCGTCGGCGACCGGTGTCACACGGGGCGATGAACTCCGGGCCCAGGACGTGCTGATCGACCCCGAGGGCGCGCGGCACGTGCGCTTCATGCGCACCCACCAGGGCATGCCGGTCCTTGGCGGCGACCTCGTCGTCCATCTGAACCACAAGCTGGCCTACACCGGCGTCACCCGGGCGGCCGAGCAGATCATCAAGCCCGCGACCACACAGGCCAAGCTGACGGCCGGTCAGGCCGAGGCGAAGGCCGCCGCCGTCGCCAAGGGTGACGCGGGCACCGCTCAGCTCGTGGTGGACGCCAGGGACGGGGGAGCCGCCCTGGCCTACCAGATACCCGTCAGCGACAGCAGCACCGCCGAGGCCACCGGCACCCGCACGGTCGTCGTCGACGCCGTCACCGGCAAGGTCCGCAGCAACACCCCCGACAGTGATGAGTTCCTCTCGCCCAAGCTGCTCGACACTCTGCGCGAGCGCGGCGAGACCCTGGACCCCGCCACCGGTACCGCCGTAGCGCCGAAGTCCCTCACGGCGGCCGCCGCGAGCCGCGCGGTCCACTACCCGGTCACCGCCTCGGGCACCGGCACCTCCCTCTTCGTCGGCAAGGTGCCGCTGACCACCACCCGCACGGCGCGCACCAGTTACCTCCTCAAGGACCCGACCCGCTGGGGCACCGAGACCCGCGACGCCAAGGGGAAGGAGCTGGAGAACTTCGCGCAGGGCAAGAAGTTCACCAGCACCACCGACAAGTGGGGCAACGGCGCGGTTTCACACCGCGACAGCGCCGCCGTCGACGCCCAGTACGGCATCACCAAGACCCTGGACTTCTACAAGAAGACCTTCGGCCGCAAGGGCATAGCCAACAACGGCAAGGCCGCCCGCGGCATGGTCCACTTCGGCAACAAGGTGGCCAACGCGTTCTGGGACTCCACCTGCGGCTGCATGCTCTACGGCGACGGCGACGGGGACATGTTCAAGAAGCCGCTCGTCGTCCTCGACGTCACCGGCCACGAACTCACCCACGGTGTCGTGGACGCCACCGCCAAGCTGGAGCCCACGCGCGTCGACGCGGACGGCAACCAGTACGGCGAGGCGGGTTCGCTGAACGAGTCGCTCGCGGACATCTTCGGCTCCAACGTCGAGTTCAGCGCCAACAACGCCAAGAACCCGCCGAACTACCTGATCGGCGAGAAGCTCGGCCTCGCCCAGAAGTTCCTGCGCCGCCTCGACCACCCCTCCCTGGACAAGCTGGAGGGCACGATCGACTACTGGTCGCCGCAGGTGTACGACGCCGAGGTGCACGCCGGCTCCGGAGTCTCCTCGCACGCCTACTACCTCCTCGCGGAGGGCAGCGGCAGCAAGACGATCGGCGGTTTCACCTACGACTCGCCCACCTACGACGGGTCCACGGTCACCGGCATCGGACGCACCAAGGCCACGGCGATCTTCTACCGCGCGCTCACCCGCTACATGGTGTCCACCACCGACTTCCACGACGCGCGCATCGCGACACTGAAGGCGGCGGCGGACCTCTACGGCGCGAACAGCACGGCGTACAAGACCGTCGACCAGGCCTGGGCCGCCGTGAACGTCACGGTCGCCAACACCCCTGCCGCCAGGCACTGATGACCGTCCGGGTGCCCTGCCGCGAGCGGGGCACCCGGAGGCACGGCCTCATATCCACTGCTTCTCGACCTCCTCGGACACGGTGAACCCGGCCTCACAGGACGGGCAACTCGCCTTCCCGAACACATACCTCAACGCCTGCGCGACCTCCGTCTGCCCGAACTCGACCGCCTCGCCGTGCAGTCGCGCCCCGATGCCGTCGAGCGCGTCGGGTGTGGCCGGTACGAGCTCGGTCCGACCCTCCGTGGCCTCCTTGTCGGTGCCGGTCACATAGTCGCCGGCCGAGGTGAAGACGCCGTAGGAGCCGAACGCGACGAACAGTTCCTCCTCGCACCCGGGGCACTCCAGGTCGTACTCCTCGGCGTTGATCCGCTCCAGTGCCTCGGCCCACACCCCGCCGTCGCCCTCGAAGGCGAGCACGGCCATCTGGAGATAGACGAAAGTGTGCGCGTCCTGCCCCGGGTCGGCGCGCAACTCCCTTGCCACAGTGAGCAGTTGGGCTATCTCGCCCGCGTACCGCGCCCGGCACTCCTCGTCCGGGTCCGTGGTGATCAGCCCGGCCATGGTCACCGCCTGTATCGCCCCGCCCGGCGCCCGGCCCAGCGCGATGTCGGTGAGCACGGGCAGCGCCGCCCAGCTCGCGTCGTACACCGAACCCTGGTGGCACAGCGAGCCCCACAACTCCTGCCACACGGCGTCGTCCTCGGTGCCGCCGAGGCGCGCGAACAGGCCCGGGATGTCCTCGGCGCTGCCGTACGCGTGGGTCAGTCCGGACCAATCGATCGTCGTCATACGGCGATTGTGCCGCCCGGCACTGACAACGCGACCTCGGCAGGCATCAGCTCCGCTCAGGCGGCTCACAACTTCACTTCGACAAATCCTGCTTCTTTTATTGACGACGGAAAAGAAGGGATCTAGGTTCCCGCCATGCGCTCGATCCCCCGTACCGAGTCGTTCCCGGCACACACGCCGGCCGTCTCACAGGTCTTCACGACCGTGCTGTCCCACGGCCCCCTCACCCGACTTGAGGTGGCCCGCCGGGCGGGGCTGTCGGCGGCCGCCGTGACCAAGGCGGTCCGGCCGCTGATGGAGGCCGGGTATCTGGCGGAGGGTGCCGACCAGGACGCGCCCCCGGCACTCGGGCGGCCCGCGAACCTCGTCCGGGTCGACGGCGGACGGGCGTTGTTCATCGGGGTCAAGGTCACCGGCGACGAGATCATCGGCGTCCTCGCCGACCTGTGCTGCCGGATCCGGGTCGCCCGCCATGTGCCGCTGACCGACCGCGACCCCAAGGCCGTGCTGTCGTCGATCGCGGACCTGGCCCAGGAACTCCGCACCGAGGCGGACGACTTGGGCATCCAGGTGCTCGGACTCGGCCTCGCGGTCTCCGGTGACGTGGACCGGGGCGAGGGGGTCGTCCGCTACTCGCCGTTCCTGGAGTGGCGTGACGTACGCCTGGCCGAACTGGCCGCCATGACAACGGGGTTGCCGGTCACCGTCGACAACGACGTGCGGGCGCTGACCGTCGCCGAGCAGTGGTTCGGCGCCGGCGCGGGCCTCACGGACTTCGCCGTGGTGACCGTCGGCGCGGGCATCGGCTGCGGACTCGTCGTGCACGGGCAGGTCGTCGCGGGCGCCCACGGGGTGGCCGGGGAGATCGGGCACGTGGTCGTCGACCCCGCCGGGCCCCTGTGCCACTGCGGCAACCACGGCTGCGTCGAGGCGATCGCCGGGGACGCCGCGATCGTCGCGCGTATCCGCGAGGTCACCGGCGTCCAAGTCGCCGACACCGCCGAGGCGTTGGCCCTCGCCCACCGGGGCGACGCCGGAGCGCGCCAGGTGTACGCGCGGGCCGGTGAGGCCATCGGCCGAGGCATCGCGACCGTGGTCAACCTGTTCGGCCCCGAACGCGTGATCATCTCCGGCGAGGGCCTGGCCGCCTACGACCTGTTCGCCGAGCAGATCCGCGACTCCTTCGCCGCCGCCGCTTTCGGCTCCGCCGCCCGCTGCGACGTACACACCCGTCCCCTGCCCTTCGACGAATGGGCGCGCGGGGCCGCCGCCACCGCGATCCAGTCCTTCATCCGAGCCGCCGACTAGCCCGCCCACGCACCTACTCGCCCCCCGCCACACTCCTACCCGCACGAGGAGCCCGACGATGTACTCCGTCACGCCCGTCCGCGCCCTGAGAGCCATGGTGGTCCTGGCCCTCACCGCAGGCTTCGCCACCTACCTCCCCGCCGCGCAGGCGGCCACCCCCACGGCGGACCCGGCCCCGGCCGTAGCCGCCAAGCCCTATATGGGCTGGTCGAGTTGGAGCATGCAGTCGTCCAAGTACCCGGGCCTCAACCCGGACGGCGACTACAGCTACCTGACCGAGGCGAACGTCAACAAGCAGACGGACGCGCTGGCCTCGAAGTTGAAGAAGTACGGCTACAACTACGTGAATATCGACGCCGGTTGGTGGCGCGCGAACGACTGGACGCCGGAGTACGACCAGTACGGCCGCCAGAAGGCCGACCCGAAGCGATTCCCCAGCGGGATGAAGGCCGTCGCCGACCGCATCCACTCGAAGGGCCTCAAGGCCGGCATCTATCTGCCGGCGGGCCTGGAGAAGGAGGCGTACAACGACGGCAAGACGCCGATCTGGAACGCCGACGGCTGCACCACCGCGGACATCGTCTACAGCGACCTGCGCACCACGAACGGCTGGGACAGCTCGTACAAGCTCGACTTCTCGCGGCCCTGCACCCAGAAGTACATTGATTCGCAAGCCCAGTTGATCGCGGACTGGGGCTACGACTTCCTCAAGCTCGACGGTGTCGGTCCGGGGTCCGGAAAGAGCGGCGACCAGTACGACAACGTTGCCGATGTCGCCGCCTGGAACAAGGCCATCACCGCCATCGGGCGCCCGATCCACCTCGAACTGTCCTGGTCCCTGGACTACGGACACGCCGCCGACTGGAAGAAGTACTCCAACGGCTGGCGCATCGACACCGACGTCGAGTGCTACTGCAACACCCTTGTCAGCTGGGAGAATTCGGTCGACGACCGCTGGGACGACACCCCCGCGTGGACCGGTCAGGCAGGCCCCGGCGGCTGGAACGACCTCGACTCCCTCGACGTCGGCAGCGGCGCGATGGACGGCCTGACGAAGGCGGAGCGGCAGAGCTACGCGACCCTCTGGGCCGTCGCCAAGTCCCCGCTGTTCACCGGTGACGACCTCACCCGCCTCGACGACTACGGCCTCTCGCTGCTCACCAACCGCGAGGTCATCGGCGTCGACCAGAGCGACGCACCGCCCGCGCGCCCGGTCACCCCGTCGGACTCCCAGCAGGTGTGGGCCGCGAAGAACCCCAACGGCACATACACCGTCGCCCTGTTCAACCTCGCCGACGCCCCCGCCGCCGTCTCCGCGAACTGGACGACCCTCGGCTTCACCGGCAAGGCCGCCGTCCGTGACCTCTGGAACCACGAGGACCTCGGCACCTTCACCAGCAAGGTCACCGAAGCCCTGCCCGCCCACGGCTCCCGCCTCTTCACCGTCACCCCGCACGGCAGCGCCGTCACCACGACCGCCTACGAGGCCGAGGCCACGACGAACACCCTGTCCGGCAACGCCGTCGTCGCCGACTGCTCCGCCTGCTCCGGCGGCAAGAAGGTCGGCAACCTCTACGTCGGCGGCAAGCTCACCGTCAACAACGTCGTCGTCGCCAAGGCCGGCACCTACCAGGTGAAGATCGCCTACGTCAGCGGCGACTCCCGCTCGGCGAGCGTCTCGTCCAACGGCAACGCCGCCACCAGCCACAAGTTTCCGTCCACCGGCGACTGGGGGACGGTCGGGACGGTCTACGTGCCGGTGAGCCTGAAGGCGGGCGCCAACACGATCACCTTCGACAGCGGGTCGGGCTACGCGCCGGACATCGACCGCATCGACGTCCCCACCACGGCCTGACCGAGCCACCAGGAGCCGCAATGAACCCCGAACCGTCCCCCCTGCTGCCCAGACGCGACCTGCTCGCCCTCGCCACCGCGACCGGCGCCCTGGCCGCCCTCCCGACCTTCACCGCCTCCGCCGCACCGCAGCGCCCCGACGCCTCGGCCGACGACAACTCGGCCTACGGCAGCGGCGGTTCGCTCAACACGCTGTGGTGGCAGGCCCCCGCCGGCGACACCTCGATGATCGAACAGGGCCTGCCCGTCGGCAACGGCCGCCTCGGCGCCCTCGCGAGCAACGACTCGGGCCACGAGGTCCTCCTCGTCACCGACGCCACGATGTGGACCGGCGGCCTGAACGACACGCTCGACTCCGATGGTCAATTCCCTTACGGCCGCGCCGACTTCGGGTCCCTGACCCTGCTCGCCAAGCTCACGGTCGACATCCCCGACCATGACCTGGGTGCCGTCTCCGGCTACCGCCGCACCCTCGACCTCGACCGGGGCGTGGTGGGAGCCTCGTACGTCCGCTCGGGGGTGACGTACCGGCGGGAGATCTTCTCCAGCCGTCCCGACGACGCGATCGTCCTTCACTTCAGCCAGAACGGCGGTGGACGCTACACCGGCACGATCACATTGGAGGGGACGCACGGGGAGGCCGCCGCTACCTCCTTCGGTGCCGCGTTCGCCAACGGCCTGAAGTACGGGGCCGCCGTCACCGCCTACGGCAGCGGCGGCAAGGTCACGGTCAGCGGTGCGAACATCACCTTCTCCGGCTGCAAGGACCTGACCGTCGTGGTCAGCGGCGGCACCAACTACGCGCCGGACCCCGCCCACGGCTACCGCGACCCCAAGGCCGACCCGCAGAAGCTCGCCCGCGCCAAGGTCCGCGCCGCCGCCGGGCACTCGGCCGACACCCTGCTGCGCACCCATGTCGCCGACCACCGCGCGGCGTTCGGGACGTTCGGCCTCTCGCTCGGCGAGTCGACCGCCGAGCAGCGTGCGCTCGACACCTGGGAGCGCATCCAGCTGCGCGCCACGAGCGGCGAACCCGACCCCGAACTCGAGGCCGCCTACGTGCAGTTCGGCCGCTACCTCATGGTCGGCTCATCGCGCGGCAGCCTGCCGATGGGCCTCCAGGGGGTGTGGCTGGACGGCAACGACCCGGACTGGATGGGCGATTACCACACCGACATCAACATCCAGATGAACTACTGGATGGCCGACCGGGTGGGCCTGTCCTCGTGCTTCGACGCGTTCACCGACTACTGCGTCACCCAGGTGAAGGACTGGACCGAGCTGACCGGCAGGCTGTTCCAGGACTCCCGCAACCGCTTCCGCAACACCAGCGGAAAGGTCGCCGGCTGGACCGTCGCCTTCTCCACCAACCCCTATGGCGGGCTTGGCTGGTGGTGGCACCCGGCGGGCAACGCCTGGCTGTGCAACAGCCTTTGGGAACACTACGAGTTCACGCACTCCCGCACCCACCTGGAGAAGATCTACCCCCTCCTCAAGGGCGCCTGCGAGTTCTGGGAGGCACGGCTGGTCACCACCACCCTGGACAACGGCAAGGAGGTACTGGTCGCGGACCACGACTGGTCGCCCGAGCAGGGTCCGCAGGACGGCAGGGGCAACACCTACGCCCAGGAAGTGGTGTGGACCCTCTTCGGCAACTACGCGGCGGCTTCGGCGGAGTTGAAGCGGGACAGCGGGTACGCGAACACCGTCTCCGGTCTGCGCAGGCGTCTCTACCTGCCCGTGGTGAGCCCGAAGTCCGGCTGGCTGGAGGAGTGGATGTCTCCCGACAACCTCGGCGAGACCACCCACCGCCACCTGTCCCCGCTGATCAACCTGTTCCCCGGCGACCGCATCCGCCCCGACGGCTCGACCCCGAAGGACATCGTCGACGGCGCCACCGCCCTGCTCACCGCGCGCGGCATGAACAGCTTCGGCTGGGCCAACGCCTGGCGCAGCCTGTGCTGGGCGCGCCTCAAGAACGCCGAGAACGCCTACCAGTTGGTCGTCAACAACCTCCGCCCGTCGGAGAACGGCACCAACGGCACCGCCTTCAACCTCTTCGACATCTACGAGGTGGAGACGGGCCGCGGCATCTTCCAGATCGAGGCCAACTTCGGCACCCCGGCGGCCGTGACCGAGATGCTCCTGTACTCCCGCCCCGGCTACCTGGAGCTGCTGCCCGCCCTCCCGGACGCCTGGGCGGAGTCCGGCTCCCTCACCGGGGCGGGCGCCCGCGGTGGCTTCGTCGTCGACCTGAGGTGGAAGGACGGCAAGCCCAGCGAGGTGAAGCTCCGCAGTGTCGGCGGTCGCACCACGACCGTCGCCCACGGCGGGAAGACCCGCACCGTGACCGTCAAGCCGGGCGGATCCGTCACGTTGAGGGACTTCGCCCGGTGAGCGCCGGACGGGCACGACTGCGCCGTACGGCCGCACTGATCCTGCTCGCCGCCGCCTTCCAGGCCGGACCCGCACACGCACAACCGCAAGCACAACCGCACGCGCGGATACAGGCACAGACACAGGTGAAGGCCTTGAACGACCCGAGAGGCGTGATCACCTGGGGATCGAGCGCCGACCACCTGGGCGACGGCGTCGCCGACCGCAGCTACCGGCTGATCGTCCACACCAGCGTGGCCGGCACCGATCTGCGGATCCGGCTCTCCAACGCCTTCGGCGACCGGCCGCTGACCTTCGACGACGTCTATGCCGGTGTGCAGAAGGCGGGTGCCGCGCTCGTCCCCGGCTCCAACCGGCGGCTCACCTTCGGCGGCGCGAAGTCGGTCACGATCCCCGCGGGCGCGGTCGCCTACAGCGATCCGCTCCCCGGCAGGCTGCCCGCCGCGACCAACCTCGTGGTCAGCATCCACAGCCCGGACGCGGCGGGCCCGGCGACCGGCCACGGCATGGCGATGCAGACGTCGTACGCGACCCAGGGCGATCACACCGGCGAGGAGGGCGCCGCGGCGTGGACGGACACCACGGGCTCCTGGTACTACCTCGACGCCGTCTCCGTGCGGCCGAGCGCGGGCATCGGTGCCGTGGTCACGCTCGGGGACTCCATCACGGACGGCTGGGCGTCCACGTCGGACCTCAACCGGCGCTGGCCCGACTACCTGGCCCGACGGCTCGCGCGCGCCGACACGTCCGTCAAGGGCGTCGCGAACGAAGGGATCTCGGGCAACAAGGTCCTCGCCGACGGCGCCGGGCAGAGCGCCCTGAACCGCCTGCAGCGCGATGTGCTGTCGCAGCCCGGTGTCCGCACCGTGTTCCTCTTCGAGGGCGTCAACGACATCAAGGCCCACTCCGGGGTCACCGCCCAAGACCTGATCGCGGGCTACCGCGAGATCATCGAGCGGGCGCACGCGGCCGGGAAGTGTGTCGTCGGCTCCACCGTCGGACCGTTCAAGGGCTGGCCCGAATGGGACGCGGCGGGTGAGGCGGTACGCCAGGAGGTCAACCAGTTCATCAGGAGCAGCGGGGAGTTGGACGCGGTCACCGACTTCGACCACATCCTCCGCAGCCCCTACGACCAGGAGAGGATGCTCCCCTTCTTCGACGGCGGCGACCACATCCACCCCAACGACAAGGGGATGGCGGCCATGGCCGACGCGGTCGACCTCAAGAGCCTCGACTGCGCGAAGTGAGGTTCAGTCGAAGGAGGTTCAGCCGGACGCCGTCGCCTCCGGGGTGATCAGCCCCTGGCGATAGGCGATCGCCACCGCCTCCGTACGGCTCGCGGCGCCCAGCTTCGCGAGGATGTTGGAGACGTGGACGCTCGCCGTCTTGCCGGTGATGAACAACTCCTCGCCGATCTGGCGGTTGCTGCGCCCGAGTGCCAGCAGCCGCAGCACGTCCCGCTCGCGGGCCGTCAGCGGCGAGGGGCGGTCCCCGGTGTCCGGTGCCGGGTCGCCCAGGCGGCCACGGCGGACGAGTGTGTCCAACCGCGCGAGCAGGGGAGCGGCGCCGAGCCGGGCGGCCGTCTCCCGTGCCGCGCGGGCCTGGGCGGCCGCCTCATCACGGCGGTCGGCCGCCAACAGGGCTTCGGCGTACCGGAATTGGCAGCGCGCGCGTTCGTAGACATCGCCGTAGCCGAACGCGGTCACCGCCTTCTCCCAGGCCGCCGCGTCCGGTCCGGTGGCCGCCCGTGTCGACTCGGCCTCGGCGCGGGCCAGCCAGGCCTGTCCTTCCGGCCCCTGCGGTCGGGCCTCGCCACCCGCGTCGGCCACGGACCGGGCCAGCTCGACGAGTTCCGTCGCGGTGTCCGTCCAGCGGCGCACCCCGGCCTCGTCACCGGTCAGCCGGAGCGCGATGGCCCGGTCGGCGACCGCGGCCAGGGCGAGGGCGGCGAGCCGGACCGTGAGGTCGGGACGGCGGCCGGAGTCGTCGGTGAGCGCGGCGACCGCGGTACGCAGGTGCTCGACGGCCGTCTCCGGGTCGCCCTGGACAGCGGCGGCGTCGGTGAGCACGAGGGCCGCCACCATCGAGGCCATCCAGTCGAACGGCCCGTCCAGCAGGGCCCGGGCCCGCTCCACCGCCCCCAAGTCACCGCGCGCCAGCGCCACATACAGTGCGGGTCCCATGGTGAAGCCGCCCGCGTGCGGCAGCACTTCCGCGTCGGTCGCGGCCGCTTTCACGCACTCGTCCCAGCGGCCCAGCGTGTACAGCACCAGGAGCTGGAGATAGCGCATCTCCAGGGGATACGGCGACGAGAGCAGCCCGGCGCGGCGGGCCCGGTCAAGACCCTCGGCGAGCCAGGGCAGCGACTCCTCCAGGTCCCCGGACTCGAAACTGCCGATGGCGAGATGGAACAGGGCGCGCATCTCCACGGGCGAGTGCCCGGCCTCCCGGGCCAGCTCACGTGCCTGCGCGAGCCGCTCCCGGCCCTCCCGGGTGCGTCGGCCGCCCTTTTCCAGCGTGGCCAGCGAGATGAGCAAGTCGGCCCGGGCATCGGTCAGTTGGAGTTCCTCGGCGGTGCGCAGGGCCTGGCGGGCGATCCGCAGCGCGGTCTCGTCGTCGCCGACCTGACGCGCCGCCAGCACATGGGTGGCCGCCGCCCACACCCAGGTCCGCGAGGGCGGTTCGGCGGGGATCATCTCCAACGCCTCGCTGCTGTACGCGAACGCGGCCGTGAGGCTGTCGACGCCCATCAGATTGCCGGCCAGCGTGTAGCGCACCCGGGCGGCCAGTTCGGAGTCCGCGTCCTGGCCGATCCCGGCGAGCGCGGACCGGGTGAGGGAGACCGCGCGGTGCGCGTCCCCGGCGTGGGCGGCCGCCGCCGACGCGCGCAGGGTGAGGGTCACACTGCCGATGCCCTCGCCCGAAGGCCGGGCCGCGGGGTCCACCGACGACCACAGATCGAGGACGGTCTCAAGATGCCGTAGCTCCTCGGCGGGCGCGCCGACGTGCTGAGCGTGGTCGGCGGCCTCCAGGGACGCGGCCAGCGCCTCGGCCAGGTCGTGGCTCTCGCGATAGTGATAGGCGCGCTCCGCCGCGCTCTCGGCCGGGTGACCGCGTCCGGCGAGGAGGCGGGCGAACGCGCCGTGCTGCCGGGAGCGCTCGCCGGGGAGGAGGTCGGCGTACACCGCCTCGCGGGCGAGGGCGTGCCGGAAGGAGTACGTGTCACCGTGCCCGGGGACCAGGAGCTGCCGCTCGACCGCCTCGCGCAGCGCCGACTCCAGCTCGTCCTCCGGGAGTTGGACCGCGTCGCGCAGCAGGTCGTACTCGACCCGGCGCCCGGCGACGGCCGCGGTACGCAGCACCTGCTGGGCGGTGTCGGAGAGTTGCTCGAAACGGATCAGCAGGACGTCGGCCAGACCGCTCGGCACCCCGCCCGCTTCCATGTCGCTCGCGGCGAGCAACTCCTCGGCGTAGAAGGCGTTTCCCTCGGCGCGCTCGACGATCCGGCGGACCGTGCCGTCCGGCACCGGGCCCGTGCGCAGCGCGCGCACCAGCCGGGCGACCTCCGCGTCCCCCATGGGCCGCAGCTCCAGGCGCTCCACGGCGGGCAGCCGGACCAGCTCGGCCAGCAGGGGCCGTAGGGGATGGCGGCGGTGGAGGTCGTCCGCGCGGTACGACGCGAACACCGCGAGGCGGTGGGTGGGCGCGCCGCCCGCCGGGCGCTGGAGGATACCGCGGCTGAGCAGGAAGCGGAGCAGGTCGCGGGAGGACTGGTCGGCCCAGTGCAGGTCCTCCAGGACCAGGAGCAGGGGAGCGATGTCGGAGAGGTCGGCGAGGAGTCCGGCGATGCCCTCGAAGAGCCGCAGTCGGCCGCCCGCGTCACGGGCCGCGTCCGAACCGGCGCCCAGCAGCCGGTCGACCGCCGGATGCGCGGCCAGAGCGGCGGCGAAGCGTTCGTCGTCGGCCAGGACACCGAGGATCTCGGTGAAGGGGAGATACGGCAGACCGACGTCACCGAGGTCGACGCAGTGCCCGGTGAGGACCGTCATCCCGGAGGCCGCGGCCCGCCCCGCGATCTCGTCCAGGACCCGTGTCTTGCCGACGCCCGCGTCCCCGGCGATCAGCACCGCCCCCGCCGTACCCGCGCGGGCGCGCTCCAGCACACCGGCGAGGCGGGCGAGTTCCTCGTCCCGGCCGATGAGCGGCGCTGCTGCCACGGATGACGTCACGACCCCATCCTGGCACGCGCCACTGACAACGCACCTGGCCACCGGGCGGGAGACGGCTCCCCGCCCGGCGGGCCGGGGTTCAGCGCAGGGTCTCGGCCCAGTTCGCCGGAACGCGTCCCGCGGGACCCGGCACCGGCTGGTCCTTGGGGTGGCTCACCGGGGCGGTGAGTTCGGGACCGGAGTCGTACAGCTCGGAGGTGGTGAAGTTCCAGAACCAGTCCTCGCCGGGTTCGTAGCTCTGGATGAACGGGTGTCCCGTGGACTGGTAGTGGGCCGTGGCGTGCTTGGCGGGGGAGTCGTCGCAACACCCGACGTGACCGCACTGCGCGCACCGCCGGAGATGGAACCACCAGCCGTCGGCCGCGTCGCACTCCACGCAACCCGCCCCGCTCGGTGGGACGTTGGGGTCGATTCCGGCGATGTCGCTCATGCGGACTCCTCGGGCGTCTCGTTGTCGACGGCGGTGAGCGGGAGCAGGACCTGGAAGCGGGTGTCGCCCGGCACCGACTCCACCTGGAGGGTGCCGTGGTGCTTGTTGACGACGATCCGCCAGGAGATGTCCAGACCGAGTCCCGTGCCCTCGCCCACCGGCTTGGTGGTGAAGAACGGATCGAAGATACGGCCACGGATCTCCTGCGGCACACCGGGCCCCGTGTCACGGAACTCGACCATCAGCTGGTCGTGCACCAGAGCCGTCTTCACCGTCAACGTCCCTTCCCCGCCTGCGCTGTTGATGGCGGAGACCGCGTTGTCGATCAGGTTGGTCCACACCTGGTTGAGCTCGGCCGGGTAGGCCGGGATCTTCGGGAGCGTGCGGTCGTAGTCCTTGACGACCTTGATCCGGTCGCCGGTCTTCCCGCCGAGCATCAGCAGGGTGCTGTCGAGGAGTTCGTGCACATCGGCGACCTGGTAGGGCGCGCGGTCCAGCTGCGAGTACTGCTTGGCGGCGCCGACCAGGTTCGAGATCCGGGTGGTGGAGTCCTCGATCTCCGTCATCAGCAGCTCGGTCTCGACCGTGTAGCTGAGCCAGCCGACCGCCGCCTGGAGGACGTCCTCGTCCACGGCCGCGGCGACCTGGTCCAGCCAGTCGATGTCGAGACCGGCCTGCACGAAGGTGGGCGCGATCTGCCAGGCCTGCATGATGCCGTGGTCGTCGAGCCAGTCCGTGAGGGCGTCCTCGCGGTCCGAGGCCTCCAGGGGGCTCAACGTCGGTGCCTTGGCGACGCGTTCGGCCGTGCGCTCCTGGATGTCGATGAGGTTCGCGAGGGCCTCGCGCGAGTACGGGCCGGAGGAGATGACCCGCAGCTTGTGCCGCATCTTCGCCACCCGCTCGCGCAGCGTCGAGGTGGCCCGGACGGCGGCGGCGGCGGGGTTGTTGAGTTCGTGCGTCAGCCCGGCCGACAACGAGCCCAGCGCCAGCAGCCGTTCACGCTGGCTGATCGCCAACTGGGTGCTCTTCGAACCGAAGAAGAGGCCCTCCAGGAGGTGCACCGCCATCGGGAACCACTCGCTCATGATGGCCGCGAAGGTCTCGGCGGGCAGCACGAAGAACCGCGTCGGCTCCGTCACCCGCATCGAGTTCAGGTACACCTGCTGCACCCGGTCGCCGATGTAGGCCTGCATCGCGCCGGTGTACACGCCGCGTTGAGAGGTCCGGCTGACCTCGACGTCGTCGCCGCCGACCCGCCGCGACAGCACGACGGTGCCCTCGATCATGACGTAGAAACAGGTGGCCGGGTCCCCCTCGGTGTAGACGGGCCCGGCCTCGAACTGCTCCACCTGCCCGTCGCAGCACAGCCGGCCGAGCTGCTCCGGAGTCAGCTTCTCGAACAGGAACAGCGTGCCGATCTCCTGCGGGCTGCACGGCAGTACCTGCCCGCTCATGACTGCTCCAGGTAGCGGTGGACGAGCATCACGGCCATGGCTCCCTCTCCGACGGCGGACGCGACGCGTTTCGCGGACTCGGCGCGCGCGTCGCCCGCCACGAACACGCCGGGAATGTTGGTCTCCAGGTGGTACGGCGCCCGGTCCAACTCCCAGCTCGCGGGCGGCTTCCCGTCCGCGGTGAGGTCCGGCCCGGACAGGATGAACCCGCGCTCGTCCCGCAGCACCGACCCGTCCAGCCAGTCGGTCAGCGGGGCCGCGCCGATGAACACGAACATCCACTGCGCGTCGACGAGTTCGGTGTTTCCGCTCTCGGTGTCGCGCAGGGTGAGCTGCTCCAGATGGTCGCTGCCGTGCGCGGCGTCGACGACGGTGCCGGTGCGCACGGAGATGTTCTCGGCCTCGTTGATCTGCTGGATCAGGTAGTACGACATCGACGCTGCCAGCGAGCCCCCGCGCACCAGCAGCGTCACGGACTTGGCGCCCCGGGACAGGTACATCGCCGCCTGGCCCGCCGAGTTGGCGCCGCCGACGATGTACACGTCGTGCCCCTGGCAGGACGCGGCCTCGGTCAGCGCCGAGCCGTAGTAGACCCCGCAGCCCGTCAGATCGGGCGTGCCGGGCGCCTCCAACTGCCGGTAGGACACTCCGGTCGCCAGGATCACGGCGTGCGCGGCGACCGCCGAGCCGTCCGCGAACCGTACGACGCGTGCGGAGCCGTTGACCTCAAGTCCCGTGACCTCGCGGGCGGTCAGGATCTCGGCGCCGAACTTTCCGGCCTGCCGCCGTGCCCTGTCGGTGAGTTGGGCCCCGGACACCCCGTCGGGGAACCCGAGGTAGTTCTCGATGCGCGAACTCTGCCCGGCCTGACCTCCGGTGGCCGACCGCTCGACGAGCACGGTCCGCAGGCCTTCCGAGGCTCCGTACACGGCCGCGCCGAGCCCGGCCGGGCCGCCGCCGATGACGACGAGGTCGTAGAAGTCGGCGGTCGGTGTGGTCGCGAGCCCGACCTCGGCGGCCAGTTCGGTCGCCTCCGGCTCGACCAGCACGTTCCCCTCGGCGGTGATGACGAGCGGCAGTCGCTGCCCGTCCTGCCCGGCGGCGGACAGCAGCCGCAGCCCCTCCGGGGTGTCGGCCGAGTACCAGCGGTACGGCACCTGGTTGCGGGCCAGGAACTCCCGCACGTCCGAGGAGCGCGCCGACCAGCGGTGCCCGACCACCTTCGTGGCGGGCACGGGCCGGTAGTCGCTGTTCCGCCAGGCCTCCAGGAGGTCGTCCAGGACCGGGTAGAGCTTCTCCTCCGGCGGGTCCCAGGGCTTCAGCAGATAGTGGTCCAGGTCCACGACGTTGATCGCGTCGATCGCCGCGTCCGTGTCCGCGTACGCGGTCAGCAGCACCCGGCGCGCGCCCGGATAGACGTCGAGGGCCTGCTCCAGGAACTCGATGCCGTTCATCTGCGGCATGCGGTAGTCGGCGAGGATCACGGCCACGAGATCCCCGCGCAGCTTCAGCTCGCGCAACGCGTCCAGCGCGGACTCGCCGGACTCCGCGCGCACGATCCGGTACGACTCGCCGTAGCGCCGTCGCAGGTCACGGGCGACGGCACGGGACACTCCCGGATCGTCGTCAACGGTCATGATGACGGTCCGCGCGGCTTCGGCGGCCTGTGCCATACGTCTCCCACCCCGAGTGGTCGGCTTCACGGCACGGCGGCGCCGTTGTCACCGCGCCGGCTCCCCACCATCGTATGGTCGATCGCCCCGGTCCGCTCCGCTACGCCTGATACGGGGGCCTCAGGGGCGCCGGGAACGCAACACGCAGAACTCGTTCCCCTCCGGATCCATCAGCGTCACCCACGACACCTCGCCCTGCCCGACGTCCGCGGTCCGCGCCCCCAGGGCCAGCAGCCGGATCACCTCGGCCTCCTGGTCGTCGGGCCGGAAGTCCAGATGCAGCCGGTTCTTGACGGACTTGCCCTCGGGCACCGGCACGAACAACAGCCCCGGCAGCCGCTCGGGCTCCGGCCGGATCTCGAACTCGTCCGGTGCCTCCCCGACCACCACCCACCCGAGGGCCTCGGCCCACCAGCGCCCCAGCGCGACGGGGTCGGCGGAGTCCACCACTACCTGCTCCCACTCCAAGGTCATGGTGAAGACTGAGGCCGACGCACGTGACGGCACCACAGGGAGGCCACCGAATGACACGCCCGATCACCGCAGGGGTCGACGGATCGGCGGAGAGTCTCGCCGCACTCGCCTGGGCGGGCCGGGAGGCCGTACGGCGGGGGCTGGCGCTGCGGGCCGTGCATGTCTGGCGGTACGAGGAGCACCAGGGCCTCGACGCCGGGGACGCGGAGACTCAGGAGCGATGGGTGCGGGACGCGGCGGCCGAGGCCACCCGTACGGTCGCCGAGCGCCACCCCGGTCTGGCCATCACCACCGACGTCCTGGAGGGCGACCCCGTCGACATCCTGACCGCCGCCGCTGCCGAGGCCGAACTCCTGGTCCTCGGCTCACGCGGCCACGGGCCCGTCGTCGGCTTCCTGCTCGGTTCCGTCGGCCAGCAGGTGATCGCCGATTCCGTACGGCCCGTCGTGCTCGTGCGCGCCGGGGACGAGGCCGCCGGGGAGGCCGCCGGCCGCGAGATCGTCGTGGGCCAGCACGGGAGCCCCGAGGACAGCGCCGCCGCACTGGGCTTCGCCTTCGAGACGGCGGCGGCGCGCGGCGCCACGGTCCGTGCGGTACGGGCGTGGACCCTGCCCCCGGTGTTCGCCTACAGCCCCGCCTCGATGAAGCTCCTCGACGACGCCGGAGGCCTGGAGCCGTACGAGAAGAAGGGCCTGGCCGAGGCGCTGGAGCCGTGGCGGACGCGCTTCCCCGATGTGCCCGTGGTCGAGCACGTGGAGATCGGCAGCGCGGGACAGGTGCTGCTGTCGGTCGCGGGACGCGCCCAGTTGATGGTCGTGGGACGGCGCGCCCACCGTACGGCGGTGGGCGCGCGGATCGGCTCGGTCGCGCACGGGGTGCTGCACCACGCGGAGTGCCCGGTGGCCGTGGTGCCCTCGCCGGAGGCCTCCTGAGGGTCAGACGGTGAACGCGGTGCGGAAGCGGTCCAGGGCGCGCTCGCTGTCGCCGTCCGAGGCCCAGGCCTCCATCGCGACCGTGCCGTCGTAGCCGATGTCGGCCAGGGCGCGGGCGATCGCCGGGTAGTTGATCTCGCCGGTGCCGGGCTCCTGACGGCCGGGGACGTCCGCCACCTGGATCTCACCGATCAGGTCCAACTCGTTGGCCTTGCGGACGAGTTCGATGAGGTTCCCCTCGCCGATCTGCGCGTGGTAGAGGTCCAGGTTCATGCGCAGGCCGGGCCGGTCCACCGCCTTGACCAGGGCCAGGGTGTCGGCGGCCGTCGCGAACGGGACGCCCGGGTGGTCGACCGCGGCGTTCAGGTTCTCCAGGGTGAAGGTGACCCCGGCGCTCTCGCCCAGCTCGGCGAGGCGGGTCAGGGTGCGGTGGGCGGCGATCCACATGGCGCCCGTGGGCTCACCCGTCACCGGAACCACCGGCAGGCCCTCGGAGTCGAGGCCCGTGCCGTGCAAGTTCAGCCGGGGACAGCCCAGTTGATCGGCCGCCTTGACCGACTCCTCGGCGGTGCGCAGGAGTTCGGCGGCGCCCGACTCGTCCGTGAGGCTGCCCCGGATGTAGCCCGTCATCGACGAGAACTCGGCCGGGGTCCGTGTGAGCGCGTCCAGGTCGTGCCGGGTCCAGTCCCAGATCTCGACCTGGAAACCGGCCTCGTGGATGCGCCGCGCCCGCTCGTGGATCGGCAGGTCCCGGAAGACCATCTCGGCACAGACCGCCAACGTGTACATGACTGCTCGCCCTCTTCTAGAACGTTCTAGATGGCAGTAGTACGCCATTGCCGCATTCCCGTGTCAAGGTTTCGACGGGCATGTTTCTAGAACGTTGCAGTACCTTCGGACCAGCATCTTTGGAGCGACTACCATCCCGGAACGGAACACCCCCTCGACCGGAAGGACCACCGTGCCGACCACCCCCGCGGTCCCCGACGGAAAGCGGCCCACCCTGGCCCATGTCGCGGCCCGGGCGGGCGTCTCCGTCGCGCTGGTCTCCATCGTGATGCGCGGGGCCTACGGCGCGAGCGCGACCACCCGCGAGCGGGTGCTCAAGGCCGCCGAGGAGATCGGCTACCGGCCCGACACCCGGGCCAGAGTGCTGCGCAGCAACCGCTCCCGCCTCCTCGGCGTGCAGTTCGGCCTGCGCCACCCCTTCCACACAGACCTGGTGGAGCGCATCTACGCCGCCGCCGAACCCGCCGGCTACCAGGTCGCCCTGAGCGCGGTCGCCCCCTCGCGCGGTGAGCGGCAGGCCGTGGAGGCACTGCTCGCCGACCGGTGCGAGGCCCTCGTCCTGCTCGGCCCCGAGGTCCCGGCCGCCCGCCTCGCGCAGCTCGCGACCCAGGTCCCGGTCGTTTCCGTGGCCCGGCGGCTACGGCCCGCCCCGCCCGCCGTGGACGTCGTCCGCACCGCCGACGACGAGGGCGCCCGGCAGGCCGTGGACCACCTGGTCGCGCTCGGCCACCGGACCATCGCCCACATCGACGGCGGCAAGGCACCCGGCGCCGCCGACCGCCGCCGCGGCTACCGCACCGCGATGCACCGCCACGGCCTCGACGGCCACGTCCAGGTGCTGCCCGGCGGGCCCACCGAGGACGACGGCGCGCGGGGCGCCCGCACCCTGCTCGCCGATGCCCCAACCTCCCGGCCCAGCGCGGTACTTGCCTTCAACGACCGCTGCGCGACGGGCGTCCTCGACACCCTCCTGCGCGCCGGCGTCTCCGTCCCCGGCGAGATCTCCGTGGTCGGCTTCGACGACACCAGCCTCTCCCGGCTCGCCCACATCGACCTGACCACCGTCGCCCAGGACGTCCCGCGCCTCGCGGAACTCGCCGTCGGCCGCGCCATCGCCCGCCTGGATGGGGACGCCGTGGCGGAGGGAGAGAGCGTGGTCCCGCCGCGCCTCGTCGTCCGCGGCACGACGGCCCCGCCCGCCACGGACTGACCCGGGTCACTCCGGGGTGGTCGGCTCCAGCGTCTCGCGGGCCTTCGGCAGGATGTTCTTGAGGTAGTCCTCGACCGCCGTGTCCAGGCCGATGTCGTGCTGGGCGTGCTCGGACATGTACCAACGGTGTTCGAGCAGCTCGTGGTAGATCTCGGCCGGGTCCATGGCGCCCCGCAGTTCGAGCGGTACGGCGCGCACGGTCGGCCGGAACACGTCCCGCACCCACCGGTGCGCGAGCACCTCGGGCCGGGCGGCGAGGGGATCGCCCGGGGCGTAGTCGTCCTGGGTGGCCATCCAGGACTCCAGGTCGTTCAGGAGCCGCCGCGCCTGGTTCTCCTCGGCGTCCAGGCCGGTCAGGCGCAGGAGTTGACGCTGATGGTGGCCCGCGTCGACGACCTTGGGCACGAACGTGACCGTGTCGCCGTTCGAGGAGTGCTCGATCTGCATCTCGGCGACGTCGAAGCCGAGTTCGTTCAGTCGCCGGATCCGGCGTTCGATGAAGTGGTACTTGCCCGCCGGGTACACCGAGACGCGGGTCAGCTCCTCCCACAGGCTCTGGTATCGGGCGCAGATCTCCATGCCGAACTCGATCGGGTCGACGGACGGGTGCAGGGCCCCGGACGCCTCCAGGTCCAGCAGCTCCCCGCTGATGTTCACGCGGGCGAGATCGAGGTCGTACTCCCGCTGCCCGTTGCTGAGCTGCGGGTGCAGGTCGCCGGTCTCCGCGTCCACGAGATACGCGGCGTACGCGCCCGCGTCCCGCCGGAACAGGGTGTTGGACAGCGAGCAGTCACCCCACGCGAACCCCGCCAGGTGCAGCCGCACCAGCAGCACGGCCAGCGCGTCCATCAGGCGGTGCATGGTGGCCGGGCGCAGGGTCGTCTCGAACATCGAGCGGTACGGCATCGAGCCGCCCAAGTGCCGGGTGATCAGCACCGGTTCGAGGGGCTCGCCGTCGGCGTCGGCGCGCCCGGTGACCACGGCGAGCGGGTCGACCGCGGGGATGCCGAGCCGGTCCAGGTCGCGCAGCAGCTCGTACTCGCGCAGCGCGGGGCGCTCCGCGAGCTCCTTGACGGCTATGACCTCGCTGCCCGCGCGGGCGTAGCGCACGACGTGGCGGGAGATGCCGCGCGGCAGCGGGACCAGGTACTCGTCGGGCCACTCCTCCAGGGGAACGTCCCAGGGCAGTTCCAGCAGGAGGACCGGATGCTCCGGGTTCGTCGCGTTGATCTGCAGTGCCATGGGGTGACTTTAGATCGCGTGCTCGCGGGCGCGCCCGGCCGCCTCACGGACCGGACCGGTGTGCACGGGACCGTGGCCGGGCAGCAGGGTCTCGGCGTCGAGCCCCTCGATGATGTCCAGCGAGGCCACGGCACGGTCGCGCTCGTGGTGGAACATGTCGGGCAGCAGCTGCGGGCCCTTGATGCGGGACGTCGGGTGGCCGCTCACCAGGGCGTCCCCGGAGATCACGATCCCGCGCTCCGGGAGATGGAAGACACAGTGCCCGCTGGTGTGGCCGGGGGTGTGCACGGGGACGGGCCGGCCGGGCAGGTCGAGGGGGCCGCCCGAGGCCGGGAACGCCTCGGCCGCGGCGACGGGATGCTGCTCGGTGCCGCCGACGCGCATCGCGTGCACCACCCAGGGCAGGACTCCCGGACGCCAGGCGTTCTTCAGGACCGTTCCCACACTCACCTGCTGGAGGAACTCCCGGCGGGCGTGCGGCACTTCGGCCTCGTGGAGCAGGACCGGCGTGCCATGGGTGTCGCGCAGGTACGCGGCCGAGCCGAGGTGGTCGTTGTGGGCGTGCGTGATCAGCACAGCCCGGACCGCCTCGGGTGAACTGCCCACCTGGGCAAGGGAGTCGAGCACGAGCTCACGGTCCCCGGGGTATCCGGTGTCCACCAGCGTGGCCGCGTCACCGTCCGTGAGGATCACCCAGTTGGTGCTGCTGCCGTGCACCAGATAGGTGTCGTCGGCGACTTGGTGTACCTCTGCCCGCATGACCGTCCCCTCGTACGTGGTGATGTTCGACGCAGGACAGCCAACCAGACGCCCATCGGGCGGGCGCGGGCGGGGGAAGCCGCCTCCGGCGCCGTCCGCCGGGGGCGGCCCCCGCGTGCGTCCGAAGCGGCCGCCTC
Organism: Streptomyces sp. N50; assembly: GCF_033335955.1. GTDB lineage: Bacteria > Actinomycetota > Actinomycetes > Streptomycetales > Streptomycetaceae > Streptomyces. The sequence continues at coordinate 1,016,112 of NZ_CP137550.1, read as the reverse complement.
TCCGCCTCAGTGCACGCCGTGCGGGCGGAACTGCACGCTGATGCGCGGTCCCGCGGCGCGAGTGGTCTTGGGGACGCAGTGCTCCCAGGTCCGCTGACAGGAGCCGCCCATCACGATCAGGTCGCCGTGCCCGAGCGGGCGCCGCACCGACTCGCCGCCGCGCACGGGGCGCAGCAGCAGATCGCGGGGCGCGCCCACGGAGAGGATCGCCACCATCGTGTCCTCGCGGGCACCCCGCCCGATCCGGTCGCCGTGCCAGGCGACACTGTCCCGGCCGTCGCGGTAGTAGCAGAGCCCGGATGTGGCGAAGGGCTCGCCCAACTCCCTTGCGTAGTAAGCCGACAGAGCGTCCCTCGCCTCGGCCAGCACCGGGTGGGGGAGCGTGTCGTCCGTGCCGTAGTAGGCGAGCAGCCGCGGAACGGCGACGACCTGGTCGTACATCTGACGGCGCTCGGCGCGCCACGGCACCTCGGCGGCCAGTTCCTCGAACAGGGCGTCGGCGCCGGAGAGCCACCCGGGCAGCACGTCGATCCAGGCGCCCAGCCCCAGTGCCGTACGGCGAATCCCGTGGAGGGGGCCGAGGCGGAGCTGGTCGGTCTGGTCGAAGAGGGAGCCCTGGAGCTGGTGCGCGGTCATGGAGCCAGCGTACTCCTTATTCGAATGTCTGTTCCAATATGGATCCGGCTCTTTTGAACCCGGCTCTTTTGATACATCGGTGCATCGGATACATTCGCGTATCGAATGGAGGTCCGGGCATGGTGACCGAGCTGACGCCCAAGCGTGTGACCAGGCGCCGTGTCCGCACGCGGGCCAACCTGCTGTCCGCCGCTTTCGCCGTGTTCGCCGCCAAGGGATACGGCCGGGTCTCCATCGAGGAGGTCTGCGAGGCTGCCGGCTACAGCAGGGGCGCCTTCTACTCGAACTTCGACAGCTTGGACGAGCTGTTCTTCGCCCTCTACCAGGAACGGGCCGAGCTGATCGCGGACCAGGTGTCCGGTGCCTTCGCCCTCGACGGACCCGACCTCGACGTACCGGCCGCCGTGGACCGCGTCACGGACGTACTTCTCCTCGACCTGGACTGGCTCCTGGTCAAGACGGACTTCCTGGTGCACGCGGCCCGGAACCCGGCCGTCGCGCAGAGCCTGCTCGACCACCGGGCGCGGCTGCGCGCGGCGATCGCCGACCGGCTCGCCCGCGCGGCCGGACGGTTCGAACTGCCCACCGTGCTCAGCCATGTCGACAGCGCCGCCCACGCGGTGATCGCCGCCTACGACGGAGTCACCACCCAACTGCTGCTGGACAAGGACGTGGAGCACGCCCGGGTCTGGCTCAAGCAACTCCTCACCGCGCTGCTGACCGACGGCAGGCGCACCCCCGAATAAGAAAGGCAACGTCGCCATGGATGCGGACGTCATCGTCGTCGGAGCCGGTCTGGCCGGTCTGGTCGCGGCCCACGAGCTGACCAGCCGGGGACGCCGGGTCGCGCTCGTCGACCAGGAGAACGCCAACAACCTCGGCGGACAGGCCTTCTGGTCCTTCGGCGGGCTGTTCCTCGTCGACTCGCCGGAACAGCGCCGCCTCGGTATCAAGGACTCCTTCGACCTGGCCTGGAACGACTGGCAGGGCAGCGCCGGCTTCGACCGCGTCGACGACGAGGACTCCTGGGCGGTGCGCTGGGCGCGCGCCTACGTCGAGTTCGCCGCCGGAGAGAAGCGCCCCTGGCTGGAGAGCCACGGCATCAAGCTGCTGCCGACCGTCGGCTGGGCGGAACGCGGCGACCTGCGCGCCCACGGCCACGGCAACTCCGTCCCGCGCTTCCACGTCACCTGGGGCACCGGCACCGGAGTCGTCGAACCCTTCGTGAACTACGCCAGGCAGGCCGCCCGCGACGGGCTCCTTACCTTCTACTACCGCCACCAGGTCGACGCGTTGGTGGTCGAGGACGGCGAGGCACGCGGCGTCCGCGGCACGGTCCTCGCCGAGGACAACGCGGCCCGGGGCGTCTCCTCCAGCCGCGAGGCGATCGGCGCGTTCGAACTCACCGCCCAGGCCGTCGTCGTCACCTCCGGCGGCATCGGCGCCAACCACGACATCGTCCGCCGGTACTGGCCCGAACGCCTCGGCACCCCGCCCGCCGAGATGGTCACCGGCGTCCCGGCCTACGTCGACGGCCGGATGCTCGACATCAGCGCCGAGGCGGGCGTACGACTGGTCAACCGCGACCGCATGTGGCACTACACCGAGGGCCTGCAGAACTGGGACCCGGTCTGGCCCGGCCACGGCATCCGCATCCTGCCCGGCCCGTCGTCCCTGTGGTTCGACGCCCTCGGCCGCCGCCTGCCCGACCCGTGCCTGCCGGGCTACGACACGCTCAACACCCTCAAGTACCTGCGTACGACCGAGGACTTGGCGGAGCACGACCACTCCTGGTTCATCCTCACGCAGAAGATCATCGAGAAGGAGTTCGCGCTGTCGGGCTCCGAGCAGAACCCCGACATCACCGCCAAGGACAAGAAGGCGGTCCTGCGCGACCGGCTCCTCGGCAAGGGCGCACCGGGCCCGGTGGACGCCTTCCTGCGCAAGGGCGCGGACTTCGTGACCGCCGGGAACCTGGAGCAACTGGTCGAGAAGATGAACCAGTTGACCGACAAGCCGCTCCTCGACGCGGCCGTGGTACGCCGTCAGATCGAGGCCCGCGATCTCCAGATGGCCAACCCCTACAGCAAGGACTCCCAGGTCCAGGGCATCCGCAACGCCCGCCGCTACATCGGCGACCGCCTGGGCCGGGTGGCCACCCCGCACCGCATCCTGGACCCGGCGGCCGGCCCCCTGATCGGCGTCAAGCTGCACGTCCTGACCCGCAAGACCCTCGGCGGCATCCAGACGGACCTGGACTCACGGGCGCTGGCCGCCGACGGGAAGCCGATCGGCGGGTTGTACGCGGCGGGCGAGGTCGCCGGCTTCGGCGGCGGTGGGGTGCACGGCTACAACGCGCTCGAAGGCACGTTCCTCGGCGGCTGCCTCTTCTCGGGCCGAGCGGCAGGCCGCGCCGCGGCGAAGCAGACGGCCTAGCAGTACTTCTCCGGCGCTGCGGCCCGTCTCCTCACCCCTCCAGGAGGCGGGCCAGCACCGAGGCGTGACTCCGCTCCGGCGACCTGACCGCCGTCACCAGCGTCACCGGTCCCATCCGGACCAAGTTTCGCAAGGTGTGCAGGAGTTGAGCCGCCTCGGGCTCGGCGAGCTCGGCCTCGTAGCGGCTGCTGAACTCCTCGAAGGAACCCTCGCCCGCGTGGTACCAGCGGCGCAGTTCGGTCGACGGGGTGATCTCCTTGGGCCACTCGTCGACCCGGGCCGCGTCCTTCGACAGGCCACGCGGCCACAGCCGGTCGACCATGACGCGCACACCGTCCTCCGGTTCGGGCGGATCGTAGACACGACGCACGCGGACGGTCACGGGCGGGCTCCCTCGGGTGGCGGTGGTGCGGTGAGCCTACGTCCGGGCGGGCAGTGGGGGAGGGGGCGACGCGGCGGAACTTCGGCCGGGTGTGGGGTGCGGGAGGACTTGCCCGGCGGTGATGCTCTGGCCTGGGCCTTTTGTCTGGACGGCGCCGAGCGGAACCGCCCTGTCGATGACCGGCACGTGGGTGCCGGTCATCGACAGGGCGGACGTTGCCCGATGCGGCACGGGCCGCCCGGTTCAGAAGGCGTGTGTCATCAGTTCCGCGAACAGCGCGTGCTCGTCGGCGTCGAGGCCGCGGGAACGGAACCAGCCGCAGATGTTGGCGCAGTCGCGCTGGAGGAAGGTCATCCCGTTGAGGTTGCCGACCAGGTCGACGATCTGGGGCAGGTCGATGATGACCAGGCGCTCGCCCGCCGCGAGGATGTTGTACGCGGAGAGGTCGCCGTGCACGAGGCCGTTCTGGACCATCGTCGCGAGTGCGTCGGTGAGTTGCTGGAAGTACGCCGCCAGCAGTTCGGGCGAGGGGCGGGTCTGGGCGAGCCGGGGCGCGGTCTGGACGGTACCGTCCTCGTCGACGACGGTGATCCACTCCATCAGGATCTCGGTGCCGTCGATCTGGACGGGGTAGGGGACCGGCAACCCGAGGTTCCAGAGGCGTACCAGCGCGGCCCATTCGGACACCGCCCACTCACCGGCCGCGACCTGCCGGCCGAAGGTGCTCTTCCGTTTGACGGCCCGCTCGTCGCGTGAGCGCTTCATCGAGCGGCCCTCGGTGTAGGACGCGGCGCGGTGGAAGCTGCGGTGTTCGGGGGAGCGGTAGCGCTTGGCCGCCATGACCACGCCGGAGGCGGGGTCGCGCGGGTCGGCGCGCTCGACGAGGTGGACGTCGGCCTCCTTGCCGGTCTTGAGGACGCCGAGCTCGGTGTCGATCGCGCCCTGCGAGGTCACCACCCAGTCCGGGAGCGGCTCGGGGCCTCGGCTGAGGGGTTCGACGCTGAGCCAGGTCGACCAGCGCTGGCCGTCGGCGAGGTCGTCGTAGGCATGGAAGTCGAAGACGAACCGGTCGTCGATGTCGCCCGGTACCGCGTCGCCCGGCGGCGGGACGTAGCGGTGGGGATCGGTGACGAAGTCGTCAGGAAATGCCGGGAGTTGAGAGTGCTGGGGGTGCTGCGGGAGATGGTCGCGAGACATCGCTGGAGGTACTCCATGAGGTGAGAGGGAGGCGGTCGGCGGGCAGGCCGAGGACAGTCGTGTTCACGGTCGTGCCTCCTCTCGTGGAGCACCGGGCAGCTCCCGGTGGCCCGCCCATGGTGAGGGGCGGGCGCGGGGACCGGCAACCGAATTACGCCGGCCCGTGTGGAGCGGGTTCAGGGGTGGCGCAGGTTTCCGGCGCGATCCCCCCGCACCGGGCTCGTCGCGGCTCTGGTGGTTTGGCGACGGCAGGGTTGGCGATGGCCGGACCCAGATGCTCGTTGCCATCAGCCGTCAGCGCGGCCATCGTCCGGGTCGACCCGCGCCGTCCATCCGGCGTCAACTCGCCCACACGACAACGGAGTTCCGCTAGCGGCCCTTCCGGACGAGGTCGGTGATGCGCTCGCCCTCGCCGATCGTGAGGGGGCCGGTTCCGTCGGCGGGGTCGCCGACTCCCAGCGCGACGGCCAGCGTGCGGCCGTGCAGGTCGAGGGTGGCCTCGGTCAGGGTGGTGAAATCGGCTACGGCGGAGCGGGCGCGGGCCCATCCGGTGAGGCCGATGCCCGCGGCGATCAGCACGGCCGGCCACCACGCCACGGTGAGCAGGAGGTAGGGCAGGGCCCAGGTTCCGGTGGCGACGGCGGCGGCGAACGACGCGTGCGCGGCGGTGAGTTCGGTGCGCGCGGGGTCGGGGAGGACCAGCCAGAGCCGGGTCCAGCCGTAGGTCAGGTCGAGGCCGTACCGGTGGTACGCGATCGACTCGACGGCGTGGATCCGGTCGCCCATCCAGGTCGGCCTGCCCGGTTCGGCCATCGCCAGCAGGGTGACGCGTTCGGCAGCGGTGTCGATCCGGTGCTGCTGCTCGCGGGTGCGTGTGCCCGGGCTCGCGGCTTCGAACGCCCGGCGTTCCTCCACGAGTTGGTGCCACCGGGCACGCCTCCGCGCGGTCCGCGCCGTCGCGGCCGCGGCGAACGGGCGGGGCCACTGCCCCAGCCAGACGCGCCGGGTGACTCCGGCGAGTGCCTGCACGACGAAGCCGGCACCGGAAGCGGCCGCCAGTACGGCCACGACGAGCAGCGCCTGCGCCCCGCTCGGCAGGTCCGCGACCGTGTCGGCGGTGTTCTGGACCTTCCGGGCCGACAACGCGACGTTCCACGCGTCGGCTTGGCCGAGGCTGACGGACAGCCACACCGCGCCCAGGAAGAACGCACCGGGCAGCACGAGAAGGCTGATCCACCGGTCGGCCAGCGTCTTGGCCAACTGCTGGAAGAAACCGCCCACTTGGACTACCCCCGTTCCAGGGGCCGGCCCATGACGGCACAGCGCGGGATCGCACCCGCCGGGGGCGGCACCGCCGTCCGGTCGCAGGCGCCGTCCGGGCAGCGGAAGGTCTCCTGACGGGCGACGCCCGGACCGGCTCCCGGCAGCCCCGTCGACAGCGTGCGCAGAGTGGTCTCACGGTCGGTGTTCAGCAACTGGCCCAGCAGAGCGAGCACCGGACGCCGGGCCCGCGCCTCGGCCGCGATCCGTTCCAGCAGTTCCTGACGTTCCGCGGAGTGGAGCCCGGTCTCGCCGACCAGTGCCTCGAACTCCTGGCACAACGTGGTCAGTGCCGATCGTTCGGCGTCCACCAGGGCTCCTCCTTCAGCCAGTCGGCCGATAGTCTCATGGTCGATGTCCTCCTACCACCAGCCCGATCCGGAACTGCTGAACCAGCAGGCGGTCGACCTGCTGAACCGGGCCACCAGGGCCGGTGACACGGCACAACTGGGCACCTGCGTCTCGTTGTTCCAGCGCGTCGTCGCCCTGACACCGCATCACCATCCGCGCCTCGCCACCCGCCTGTACAACCTCGCCGAGTCCCATCGGGCGCTGTACGCGCTGACGGGACGGGTGGCCGACGCCGACCTGTCGATCGGCATCGGGCGAGAGGCCGTGGCCGCCCTCCATCACGGCGACCCGAACTCCGCACTGATCCTGGGCAACCTCAGCGTCACCCACCTCCTGCGGTACCAGCGGGTCGGGCACCCGCACGACCTGGACGGGGTCGTCGAGTTCGGGGAAGGGGCTGTCGGCGTGCCCGGCGCCAACCCGAACCTCGCGTTCCACCTGGCCACCCTCGGCACGGGCTACCTGCTGCGGTTCCAGAGAACAGGGAATCTCTCGGATGTGGACCGTTCCATCGACATCGATGAGCGGGTGATGGCTGTCGCCTCCGCCGATTCGCCGCACCGGACGACAGCCTTGTCCGATCTCGCCTCGGGCTACCTGCTGCGCTTCGAGCGGACCGGGCAGCTTCCGGATCTGGACCGTTCCATCTACAGAGGCGAGCAGGTGATCGTTGTCGCCTCTGCCGGGTTTCCGCACCGCTCGACAACCTTGGCCAATCTCGCCACGGGATGCTTGCTGCGCTTCCAGAGAACAGGGCAGGCCTCGGATCTGGACCGTTCCATCGACAGGGGCGAGCAGGCGATGGCCGTCGCCTCCGCCGATTTCCCGCACCGGACGACCGTCCTGACCAACCTCGGCAACAGCTACTTGCTGCGGTTCGAGCGGACAAGGCAGGACTCGGATCTGGACCGTTCCATCGGCAACGGTGAGCGGGCGTTGGCTGTCACTCCCGTCGATTCCCGGGACCGGCCGACGATTCTGGCCAACCTCGCCCTGGGCTACGTGCGGCGGTTCGAGGGAACCGGGCAGGTCGCGGACTTGGACCGTTCCATCGACAACGGCGAGCAGGCGATGGCCGTCACCCCTGCCGATTCCCCCTACCGGCTGACAACCCTGACCAACCTCGCCACCTCCTACTGGGCACGGTTCGGACGGGCGGGCCGTCCGGCGGACCTGGAACGCTCCATCGGCTTCGGGGAACAGGCCACCGCCGACACCGGCAACCCGCACCGGGCGACCGCTCTGTCCAACCTCGCCGCCGCCTACGCCGACCGCTTCGAGCGGACGGGGAGCCTGGCCGACCTGGAACGGGCCATCGGCCACTACGAACAGGCGGTGGCCACCGCTCCGGACAACGCTTTCGACGGCGCCACCTACGTGTCCAACCTCGGCATGGCGTACCACGCCCGGTTCGAACGGCTGGGGGAGCAGGCCGACTTGGACCGGGCCATCGGCCACCTCGATCGCGCCGCCGCCGCGGCGCCCCGGGGACACCGCGAGTTCGCGACGATCCTGTCCAACCGCGGCATCCTGTTTGGGGCGCGGTTCGACCGGCGGGGGGACGTGGCCGATCTGGACCGTTCCATCGTCCACTACGAACAGGCCGTGGCCGCCACGTCCGAGGGCCATCCGGATCTCGCCCTCCGTCTGTCCAACCTGGGCGCCGCGTACGACGCGCGGTCCGACCGGAAGGGGGACCTCGCCGACGCGCGACGGGCCGTGCAGAGCATGGAACGAGCCGTCCTCGCCACACCGGCCGATCACCCCTTCCGCGCGATGGCCCTGTCCAACCTGGCGTCGACCCTGCGCGGGCGGTTCGACCGGCTGGGGGACGTGGCCGATCTGGACCGTTCCATCGCGCTTCACCAAGAGGCCGTGGCCGCCACGCCCGACGATCACCCGAACCGGGCGCTGCACCTGTCCAACCTCAGCGTCGCCCTCTGGTCCCGGCTCACCCGCAGCGGAGACATGTCCGACCTGGACGCGGGCATCGACGCCAGCAGACGCGCGGTGGCCGCCACGCCGGACGACCACCCGGACCGTGCGATGCGCCTGTCCAACCTCGCCACCGCCCTCCATCAACGGTTTGAGCACAGCGGCAGCATTCATGACCTGGACCGTGCCGTTGCGCACCACGAACAGGCCGTGGCCGCCACGCCCGACGACCACCCGAACCGGGCGATGCACCTGTCCAACCTCGGAACCGCCTACCAGTCGCGGTCCCAGCGGACCGCCGGCAGCGCCGATCTCGACAGTGCCATCGACCGCACGCTCCTGGCGCTCGCGGCCACCCCCGCCGACCACCCCGACCGACTGCTGCGCCTGTACAACCTCGGACGGTCCTATCAGGCGCGGTACGAGCGCTCGGGCGATCCGGCCGACCTGGACCGTGCGGTCGACCTGGCACGGGAGGCGGCCGAAGCAGTCCCCGCGGACGATCCGCTCCGCGCGCAGCATCTGTTCAACCTCGCCAACACCCACCGGCTGCGGTTCCAGCGGACCGGCGACCCGTCCGACCTCGACCGCGCCGTCGACGCCGCGGAACGGACCGTCGCGGCAACCCCCGTCGACCATCCCCGGCGGGCCTCCCGCATCTACCTCCTCGCGGTCTGTCACACGAGGAGGTGGGACAGCGGCAGCACCGTCGACCGCCCGCGGATCACCCGCCTCGCGGAGGAGGCGCTCGCGGCCACGACATCGCCCCCGTTCGAGCGGCTCCGGGCCTGCTGGGTGGTCGGCCGGCTCGCCTATGTACTGGACGAACCGCACACCGCCCGGCTGCTGTTCGACACGGCGGTGGAGCTGCTGCCGTTGGTCGCGGCACGGGAGACCTCGGCGGCGGACCACGAGTACCGCCTCGGTGCGAATCACGGACTGGTCGGCGAGACGATCGCCGTGCACTGTGCCCTCGACGACCCGGGTGGAGCGGTCCAGGCCGCCGAGCTGGGCCGGTCGATCCTGCTGACGTCCCGGCTGGCGCTGCGGACACCAATCGCCGACCTCGAAGCCGGACACCCGGCCCTGGCCGACCGGTTGAGCCGTGTCCGCGACGCCCTCAACGCGCCGGATCTCCCGGCCATGGCCACGCCCGACGGCCAGGACGTCGACCACATCGACCGCCGAAAACGGCTGTGGGCCGAGCACGACGCCGTACTGGCGGAGATCCGCCGGCTGCCGGGCCTGGACCGGTTCCTGCTTCCGCTGAGGTGGACCGGGCTGCGGCCGACCGGTACCGGTGAGGCTGTGGTGCTGCTCAACGCGGGCCTGCAGCGGTGCGACGCCGTCGTCGTCACCGCCGACGGGCCCCTGCTCCCGGTGCCGCTGCCTGAACTGCGCTTGTCCGACGTGGAGTCGTGGGCAGCCGAGCTGACGGAGGCGACGCACGACGCCGGCTCGTTCACCGGCGAGCTGCGCTGCCAACGGGTGCTGACGGAGCTGCTCGGCCGGCTGTGGGACACGACGGTCGAGCCGGTCCTCGACGCGATCGAGGGCCGGCTCCGCCCGGCCGACGGAGTACTGCCCCGCGTGTGGTGGATGCCGACCGGGCCGCTCGCGCTGCTGCCGCTGCACGCGGCCGGACACCCCGGCGGCCCTGGGGCGCTCGACCGGGTGATCTCGTCGTACACACCCACCATGCGCACCCTGGCCCGTGCGCAAGGACGCCCGCCCGCGGCGGAACGGCGCCGGCTCGCGGTCGCCCTCGACCGGACCCCGGGTCTGCCGGACCTGCCGGCCACCGCCGCCGAGGCGGCGAGTCTGCACGCCGCCCATCCCGACATGCCGCTGCTCACCAACGAGCAGGCCACCACCGCCCGGGTCACCGGGGCGCTCCCCGGGGCGAGTTGGGCCCACTTCGCCTGCCACGCGGGCACCGACCCCGACGCGCCGTCCGAGGGCGGGCTCCACCTCCACGACGACGTGCTGTCCATTGCGGAGATCGGCCGCCTCGACCTCCACGAGGCCGAACTGGCCTACCTGTCTGCGTGCTCCACGGGCCACGTCGGCCGCCGGCACGCGGACGAGTCCATCCACCTCGCCTCCGCGTTCCAGCTGGCCGGCTTCCGGCACGTCGTAGCGAGCCTCTGGCCGCTGGCCGACCACGTCGCGGCCGCCGCGGCCGACCACTTCTACCGGCAGATGCCGGACACACCGTCCGCCGACGACGCGGCGCTCGCGCTCCACCGCGTGATCCGGCATCTGCGCACCGAACACTCCGGCCGGCCACACCTGTGGGCGTCCCTGATCCACAGCGGGCCGTAGCCCGAAGCGGGCCCGAACTCGGCGGCCGTTACGGGGGATTGACCGCCGTCGGTGGGCGAGCGGCTCCGGGGCCGGCCCCTCTTGAGATCGGTCAGCCGGTCACGGGCTGCCACCGGCTCTCCTGGGCAGGGTCGATGCCGCTGAGCCACACCAGCGTTCCGTCGATCAGGCCCGGCTTGTCCCGCGTGGCGAGGGCAGGTGCTTCGAGCATGTCGGCGGTCTCCTCCAGGTAGGTGACCAGCGTGTCGAGTTCGTCGCCCTGGGGTTCGTTGGAGCGGGACCAGGAGCCCAAGTAGCCGGTGGCGGCGTCCAGATACAGCCCCGCAGTGCTGTCGGCCGGGCCCAGGGCGACCACCGGAATCCGGGTCGCCGTCCACCGGGTGATCTGCTCCTCCGCGGGGCGGTCGGCGTGGAGCGTGTCCTGATGAGCCTGGGCAGCCGTCTTCAACCGGTAACGGTCGGCCACGGCGTCGAGGTTCATCAGAGCCATGTTGCCCGGAAGGCAACCCCGGCCCTCGGCCCCGTCGTCACCCGCGGTCAGCATCCACAGGGTGCGCAACTCGACGGGTATCGGGATGCCGAGACTCGCCTCCAGGGCGGCGACGGCAGCGGAGTCGGCGCCGGTGCGGAGCGCGGCGTAGGAGTCAGGAGCGTTGGACCGGAGCCAGGTGACGATGCGCTGCCAGGCATCGGCGACCTCCCTCACGGTGACTGCGGCAGTACGAGGGCCGGCAGAGCGCCCCCGCTCGCGCTCGTGGATGTCCGTGGAAGGCTCGGCGGAGCCGTCTACGGCGGGCAAGTCGGAGGGATCGCCGGCGGTGGCCGCTCTCAGGAACCGGATCTCTACGCGGTCGGGCTCGCGTAGGTAACCGACAGACAGGTCGGGGCAGTCCTCGAACATGTCCCCGTCGACCGTCACCGTCAGGATGCCCGGCAGCCCCGAGGGCCGGCCCATGTCCGGGTCGTCGGCCAGCATGGACGCCGACGTGATCGTCGTGGGAGCGGGTCCGACCGGTCTGATGCTGGCGTGCGAACTTCGCCTGGCCGGGGTGCGCCCGCTGGTGCTGGAGCGCCAGGCGCAGCGCCGGGACACCGCGAAGGCCGGTGGCCTCGGCGGACGGATCCTGGAACTGCTGCGCCACCGGGGCCTGTTGGAGCGCTGCGAGGCCGCTTGCACCGGTCCGATCCCGGCGCCCCGGTTCCCGTTCGGCGGTGTCCACCTCGATCTGACCCGGCTCGACGATCCTCCGCTGCACGCGCTGCCGCTTCCGCAGCAGCGGCTCGAGGACGTGCTCGCCGGACGTGCCGGTGAGCTCGGTGCCGAGATCCGCCGCGGGCACCAGGTGACCGGGGTCGTCCAGGACGCGCAGGCGGTGACCGCGGAGGTGCTCGGCCCGGACGGGCCGTACCGGGTGACGGCCCGGTACCTGGCGGGCTGCGACGGCGCCCGCAGCCGGATCCGCGACGCGGCGGGCATCGCCTTCCCCGGCACCGCCTACCCGGAGGTCGACCGGCTGGCCCAGGTCACCTTTCCCGACACGGTGACCGTGCTCGGCAACGGGGATCTCGACGTCGCCGGCCACGGCACGGTCCCCCGGGGCTTCACGCGAACTGACCGCGGTCTCCTGGGCGTTGGCGCGCCGCCCGGCTCACCCGTGGTCTCCCTCTACACCACCGAGGACGAGGCCGCCGAGTACGACGACGACACCCCGATGTCCCTGACCGAGTTCCAGGACAGCCTCCGTCGCGTCCTGGGCACGGATCTCCCGGTGCGCGAAGCGGTCCGGCTGTCGCGGTTCACCTTCAAGGCCCGGCACGCCGAGCAGTACCGAAAAGGGCGGATCCTGCTGGCCGGTGACGCGGCGCACCTGTTCCCGGCGACCGGCGTGGCCATCAACGCCGGCATGCTCGACGCGGTCGACCTGGCCTGGAAACTGGCCGCCGACATCCACGGCCGGGCACCCGACGGTCTGCTGGACCCCTACCACCACGAACGGCACTTCGCCGGCGCGCGCACCATGCCGCACACCCAGACCCAAGCAGCACTGCGGCGCGGCACGGACCCGGCCGCCGAGGCACTCCGCGAGGTCTTCCACGAACTGCTCGCCGACGAGCAGCCGCAGCGCCGCCTGGGGGCACTCGTCGCCGGCACCGACATCAGCTACCCGATGCCCGGCCCGTCCGGCCACCACCCGCTGGCCGGGGCGTTCGTCCCCGACCTCACGCTGCACGGCGACGGAGGAGTGACCGGCGTCGGCCAACTCCTGCACACCGCACGGCCCCACCTTCCGGACATCGCCGACCGAGAGGACCTCCGCCGGGCGGCCGCGGGTTGGCGCTCCCGCGTCGACATCCACACCGCCAAGACCGACGACCGCCCCGCCGACGCCGTCCTGATCCGCCCCGACGCGCACATCGCCTGGGCCGCGGCCGTCGACGAGTCCCCCGAAGACGCCGTACCGGCGTTGCGCGAGGCGCTCACCCGCTGGTTCGGCGAGCCTGAGAGCGACGTATGACGGCCCCCGTGGAAGAGAAAGCGATCACAGATGCCGCCCGTTCCCGCCGACCCGACCCTGCTGCACCCGATGCCGGACCAGCCTCGGGTCGTACTCCTCAAGCCACTGGTGACCTCACCGCTGATCGAGGTCGGGGAGTTCACGTACTACGACGATCCCGACGACCCGACGGCCTTCGAGACCCGCAACGTCCTGTACCACTACGGGCCCGAGAAGCTCGTGATCGGGAAGTTCTGCGCGCTGGGTGAGGGCGTGCGGTTCATCATGAACGGCGCCAACCACCGCATGGACGGCCCCTCGACGTTCCCCTTCCCGATCATGGGCGGTTCCTGGGCCGACCACTTCGACCTCATCACCGGTCTGCCCGGACGGGGCGACACCACGGTGGGCAACGACGTCTGGTTCGGCTACGGGACCATGGTGATGCCCGGCGTCCGCATCGGTCACGGAGCGATCGTCGCCTCGGGCTCGGTCGTCGTCGACGACGTCCCCGACTACGGCGTCGTCGGCGGCAACCCCGCACGGCTGATCCGCCGCCGCCACACCGACGCCGACATCGAGCGCCTCCTCGCGCTGGCCTGGTGGGACTGGCCGCTGCCGCACCTCACCGAACATCTCCGCACGGTCATGTCCGGCACCGTCGACGACCTGGAGGCCGTAGCACCCGGCCCCTCCCCGCACTGAGAATCGAGCCGCCGGAATGACCCGTTCGACCCGGCACCCCGTTCACCGACTGGCTTCGCGAATACGCCGTCCCGCTCACCCGCCTGGACGCGACCGCCCGCCGCCGAACAGGAAACAGGAGGAGACACCCTTCGGTTTCACCCTCGCCTACACGCCGCCGGATTCACCCGAACCCGGGAGCGTGGAAGCCGCCTTCGCCGATGCCGGCCTCGGACTCGGCAGCGCCGATCTCCGCAGGGCCCGCAAGGAGGCTTCCGACGGCCCAGACCGCGTCCGGCTGCCGGGGACGTACGCGCGTACTCCTGTCGTCGACGCCTTCGACGCCGTACTGAGCGTCCCTGCCTCCACTGTCACCAAGGACCTCCGCGTCTGACGCGGGGCGTCACGCCTGCGGTCGGGTGAGTTTGGCGGCCACGGCGTCGAGGACCCAGTCCAGGCCGGTCGCGAAGGACGTCTCGGCGTCCACGTCCGTGCCGTCGTGCACCGCTCTGGCCAGCGCCGGGAAGCGGCCCGTGGCCAGCATCCTCGTCACATGCGGGCCGTGGGCGCGCTGCCAGTCGTGCTTGGACAGGCCCGTGGCGCGCTCGGCCCGTAGGTTCGCGACCTCGCGCCTGATCGCGCCGGTGACGTAGGCGCCGACCGTCCCCGCGGCACGCAGGACGGTGTCGATGTCGGCGAGGCCGTCGAGGGCGGCCAGCGTGGCCTCGGTCACGGCGAGGCCGTTCGGGCCCAGGGCCGGGCGGCCGCCGAGCAGGTCGGCCAGCCATTCGTGACGGAGAGCGGCCTGCCTGGTGCGGTGGGCGAGGACGCGCAGCGCCTCCCGCCAGTCACCGGGCTGTTCCTCGGGGAGGATCTCGGCCTGGACCTCGTCCACCATGAGGTCGAACAGCTCCTCCTTGGTGGCGATGTAGCCGTACAGCCGCATCGGGCCGGCCTCCAACCGGGCGGCGACCTTGCGCAACGACACCGCTTCCAGCCCGCCCTCGTCGGCCAGCGCGACGGCGGCGGCGACGATCCGCTCCCGGTCCAGCGGCACGGGGCGAGTCGGCGGCTCGGGCCGGTCCCACACAGTCATGCTCCCATCGTACTGTTGCGATGCGCCGTATCGAGCCAATACAGTGTATCGACATGAGACATCGCATCGCTGTCGTCGGAGGCGGCCCGGCCGGCCTGACCTTCGCCCGCGTCCTGCACCGCCACGGCCACCCCGTCACCGTCCTCGAACGCGATCCCGCCCCCGACGCCCGCCCGCCGGGCGGCACGCTGGACCTGCACGAAGGGCTCGGTCAGCGCGCGCTGGAGAAGGCGGGGCTGCTGGCGGAATTCCACGCGCTGTCCCGTCCCGAGGGGCAGGCCATGCGCATCCTGGACACGGACGGGACCGTCCTGCGCGACTGGCGACCCCGTCCCGATGAACTGGCCAATCCCGAGATCGACCGCGGGGAACTCCGTGACCTGCTGCTCGGCTCTCTCGACGTCCGGTGGGGCCGGGGCGTGACGCGGGTGGTGCCGGGGACCCGGGACGGGGCGGTCGTCCAATTCGCCGACGGGCGACAGGAGATGTTCGACCTCGTGGTCGGCGCGGACGGAGCCTGGTCCCGGGTCCGCCCGGCGGTCTCGTCGGCGACGCCCCACTACACCGGCGTCACCTCGGTCGAGACCTCCATCGACGACGTCGACACCCGCCACCCCGACCTCGGCCGGCTGATCGGCGACGGTTCCGTGGCCGTGTACGGCGTGAACCGCTCCCTCGTCGCCCAGCGCAACAGCGGCGGCCACGTGAAGGTGAACACCAGGTTCCGCGCGCCGCAGGACTGGCACACGAAGGTCGATCCGGCCGACGGCGAGGCCGTACGGGCGAGCCTGCTGGACCTGTTCGACGGCTGGGCCGCGCCCGTCCTCGACCTCCTCCGCCACGGCACCGCCTTCGTCCACCGCCCCGTGTACGTCCTGCCCGTGTCCCACACCTGGACCCACGTCCCCGGGGTGACGCTGCTCGGCGACGCCGCCCATCTGATGCCTCCGCTGGGGGTGGGCGCGAACCTCGCGATGCTGGAAGGCGCCGAACTCGCCGAGTCCATCGCCGCGGGCCCTGAAGACGCGGGCCCTGAAGATCTGGACGAGGCCGTCCGCGCCTTCGAGACGCGGATGTGGGCACGGGCCGGCAAGTGGGCGAAGATCACGGCCGCCGGTCTGGAACGCCTCGTGAGCCCGGACCCCGCCGAAGCCCTCGCCGTCTTCGACGAGGTCCAGCCATCCTGACGGCCCACCGCGTCAGCACCGGCACCCATCAACTTCCTCGTCCGTGACGCGACAGGTTCGAGGTGAAGTGGCGGGCGCCTGCGGGTGATTGCGGTGGGGCATAGGTAGTGTCCGCCCCGATGCACCGGGCCCGCGCCACCGCGGTCCGCCAGAGGGAGGATCATCATGGCCGAGCATGGGCACGGGGCGGTAGCGGACGGAGGGTCCGCGGCGGGGCCGCCGGAGACGCGTCCCGCGAGCATGCGGGACACGGTGCGGCTCGCGGTGGTGATCGGGGCGCTCGGGGTGGTCTTCGGGGACATCGGGACCAGCCCGATCTACACCCTCCAGACCGTGTTCAGCCCGAGCGACCCGCACCCGGTCCCGGTCAGCACACAGAACGTGTACGGGGTGGTGTCGCTGGTCTTCTGGTCGGTGATGGTCATCGTCACGGTCACCTATGTGCTGCTGGCGATGCGTGCCGACAACGAGGGTGAGGGCGGCATCATGGCGCTCATCACGCTGGTGCGGCAGTGGAGTTCACAGCGGGGCCGGCGCGCCGCGGTCGTACTGACCGGTCTCGGCATCTTCGGTGCCTCGCTCTTCTTCGGCGACAGCATGATCACCCCGGCCATCTCGGTGCTGTCCGCGGTCGAGGGGCTCAAGGTCGTGGAGCCGTCGCTGGACGACGCGGTCGTGCCCATCACCGCGGTGATCATCGTCCTGCTGTTCCTGGTGCAGCGGCGGGGGACCGCGGCCGTGGGGCGGGTGTTCGGGCCGATCATGATCCTCTGGTTCGTGGCCATCGGCGCGTGCGGTGTCGTAGGCATCGCGGATCACCCGGCCATTCTCCGCGCGCTGTGGCCGAGTTATGCGCTGGGCTTTCTCTTCGGCCACTTCGGTACGGCCTTCTTCGCGCTCGCCGCGGTCGTGCTCGCGGTCACCGGCGCGGAGGCGCTCTACGCGGACATGGGGCACTTCGGTCGCCGGGCCATCACCCGGGCCTGGATGTTCCTCGTCTTCCCCGCCTGCATCCTGAGCTACTTCGGCCAGGGCGCGCTGATCCTCGACGACCCGGACAACATCAGCAGCCCGTTCTTCCTGCTCGTGCCGCACTGGGGACGCTGGCCGATGGTCCTGCTGGCCACGGCCGCCACGGTGATCGCCTCCCAGGCCGTGATCACCGGCGCGTACTCGGTCGCCTCCCAGGCGGCCCAGCTCGGCTACCTCCCGCGGCTGCGGATCGCGCACACCTCCGAGTCCACCATCGGTCAGATCTATGTCCCCTGGATCAACTGGCTGCTCATGGTCTCGGTCCTCACCCTGGTCTTCGCGTTCCGCAGCTCGGCCGCGCTGGCCTTCGCGTTCGGCATGGCGGTCACCGGCACCATCACCATCACCACCCTGTTGTTCTTCTACGTCGCCCGCGCGAAATGGGGCACGCCCAGGTGGCTGATCGCCACCGGCGCGACCCTGCTGCTCTTCGTGGACCTGCTGTTCGTGGCGGCCAACCTGACCAAGCTCGTCCACGGCGCGTGGCTGCCGCTGCTCATCGGCATCACCGCGTTCACCGTCATGACGACCTGGCAGCGCGGCCGCGAGGTCGTCACCGCGGAACGCGCCGAACACGAGGGCTCGTTGCGCGAGTTCGTCGACCAACTCCGCAGCGGGGAACGGCCGGTGCTCCAGGTGCCCGGCACGGCGGTGTTCCTCAACCGGAGCAAGAAGACGGCGCCCCTGGCCATGCGGGCCAACGCGGAACTCAACCACGTACGGCACGAGCAGGTCGTGATCCTGTCCATCGAGACCGAACCCGTGCCCCGCGTCCCGGCCGACCGGCGGATCGTCGTCGACGGCCTCGGCTACGCGGACGACGGGATCATCCACGTCACCGCCCGGTTCGGCTACATGGAGACACCGGACGTGCCCGCCACGCTGGCGATGCTCGACCCGGCCGACACCGAGGGGCCGTTGCTGCTCGACCAGGCGTCCTACTTCCTGTCGACGATCGAGCTACGGCGCGGCCCGGCACCGACGATGGCCCCCTGGCGCAAACGGCTGTTCATCGCCACCTCCCACATCACGGCCGACGCCGCCGAACACTTCGGCCTGCCCCGCGACCGGACGATCATCATGGGCTGGCACATCGAGGTGTAGAGAGGTGCGGACACGCCTGAGACCCTGTCGAACAGTTCACGGGGAATTACCTTCGTCGCCGAGGGGCCGTGCGAGGCTGCGGCGATGGACATGACGGCACTGGCCCGCACGCTGCTGGAGCCCGTTCCGGCCCATCGCACGGCGGGAGTCGAGGTCCTGCGAGCCGCGGACGGCGAGGCCGAGATCGCCTCGGAGGTTCCCCCACAGCTGACGAACGTGATCGGGTCACTGCACTCCAGCGGACTCATCGCCCTGCTCGACGCGGCAGGCCTGGGCGCGATCGTCGCCGCGAGCCGTGGCCCCGGGGACTTCGACGGCGTCGTGCCCCTCGGAGCGGCCGCCGCCCTGGAGTTCCTCGCTCCGGCACGCGGGCGGTTGCTGACCGTCTGCCGCCTCGACGACGAGGCGCGCGCCGCTCTGCTGCCGTTGCTGTCGGGCGAGAGCGACCGGGCCCGGTTCTCCACCTGGGCCGAGATCACCGACGCGACGGGGACGACGGTGTGCCGGGGGAGCTTCGACTGGAGCGTCAGGCGCCGGCGCAGGGGGTGACGCGGGGGTGTTGGGTCGGGCGCATTGCCGAGCGTGCTCCAGCCCCCGTAAGGCTCATAGCTGTACGGCCGTGCGGATCAGCCCGGCGAGGGCGAGGGAGCGGCTGTGGGCGGGCCAGGCGATGTGGGTGACGACCGGGGGTGCGTCGGTCAGGGGGACGGCGGTGTGCCCGGCCCACAGCCAGGAGCGGGCGGATTCGGGGAAGACGGCCATGGTGCGGCCGAGGGCGATGAGTTGGGCCAGCTGCGTCTGGTCGTGGATCTCGGGGCCCGGGCCGGGCGGGTACGTGCCGTCGTTGGGCCAGCGGGCGGGCGGAAGACCGGGGATGTCACTGACTTCGGCCACGGACAGCGTCCTGCGCGCGGCGAGGGGGTGCCCGGCGGGCAGTACGGCGATCTGCCCCTCCGTCATCAGCTCCTCGGTGTCGAAGCCGGCGAGGGAGTTGTACGGCGCGTGCATGAGCGCCACGTCGGCGCGGCCGTCGCGCAGCATCTCCGGCTGCTCGCACATGCCGCACGGCAGCACCTCGATCTCGGCGGCATCGGGCTTGGACATGTAGGCGTCGAGAAGCTTCCGCAGCAGTTCGTGGGACGCGGCGGCCTTCACCGCCAGCACCAGGCGGTCACGGGGACCGCCCGGACGGTCGGCGCCACCGGCACGACGGGTACGGCGGGCCGCGGCGGTGCTCGCGTCGAGGGCGGCGCGGCCCTCGTGCAGCAGTACCTCTCCGGCACCGGTGAGGGCGACGCCGCGCCGGTTGCGTGCCAACAGGCTGACACCGAGGCGCCGTTCGAGCTGCTGGATCGCCCGGGACAGCGGCGGCTGGGCCATGCCGAGACGCTCGGCGGCGCGGCCGAAGTGCAGTTCCTCGGCGACGGCGAGGAAGTACCTCAACTCACGGGTCTCCAGGGCGTCCATGGCTCCAGCGTAGCCTCTGGGTGATACCCACCGGGTATGACAGCGCACCGTATCGGTGTTGGCCGCACCCCTCGTCCGCGAGCGACGATCAACGGCATGAGCGAAACGAAGATCGCGCTGGTGACCGGCGCGAACAAGGGAATCGGGTACGAGATCGCGGCCGGGCTTGGCGCCCTCGGGTACCGGGTGGGCGTGGGAGCCCGTGACGAGGACCGGCGCGAGAGTGCCGTGGAGAAGCTGCGCGCCGCCGGGGCGGACGCGTTCGGGGTGCCGCTGGACGTGACCGGCGACCGGAGCGCCACCGCCGCCGCGGAACTGATCGAACGGCGGGCCGGGCACCTGGACGTCCTGGTCAACAACGCCGGTATCTCAGGGGACATGGGACCGGGATGGATCCAGGATCCGACCACCCTCGACCTCGACCTGGTCCGCACGGTCGTGGAGACCAACGTCCTGGGCGTCATCCGCGTGACCAACGCGATGCTGCCGCTTCTACGGCGCTCGACGTCGCCCCGCATCGTCAACATCTCCAGCGCGGTCGCCTCCCTGGCCCGGCAGGCGGACCCGGACATCGAGATCGGCCCCGTCATGGCGGCCTACGCCCCGTCGAAGTCGTTCCTCAACGCCGTCACCGTGCAGTACGCCCGGCAGTTGGCCGACACGGACATCCTGATCAACGCCGCCTGCCCGGGCCTGGTCGCCACCGACTTCACCGGCTTCCAAGGACCCCGCACCCCCGAGCAGGGCGCGGCCACGGCGATCCGGCTCGCCACGCTGCCCGACGGCGGCCCGACCGGTTCGTTCTTCGAGGACGACGGGGTCGTTCCCTGGTAGCCCGCCACCTGTCGTGACCGCGCCGTAAATCCCGAGGTGGCGTACCCGACGCCACGGCCGGACCGCCGACTCACTCGTTCGGTCCCGCCCTGCTGCGGGCAGCCGGTCCGCGGCCGAGGCTGGCAAAGCCGACCGCACGCCGGTGACGTGCCCGTGCCTCCGCCCGGGCCGCCCGTGGTCGGGGGACGAAGGAGTGACGGCGTTCATGGCGAAGGCTTACCTGGTGGGAAGCGGTGTCGCGGCCTTGTCGGCGGCGGCGTTCCTGATCCGTGAGGGCGGGTTCGTGGGGTCGGACATCCTGCTGCTCGAGGAACAGGA
The DNA here is from genome assembly GCF_033335955.1 of Streptomyces sp. N50. Classification (GTDB taxonomy): domain Bacteria; phylum Actinomycetota; class Actinomycetes; order Streptomycetales; family Streptomycetaceae; genus Streptomyces. The sequence goes on along the minus strand of NZ_CP137550.1, from coordinate 995,313 downwards.
CCGGGAAGGTGGCAGCCTCGACGCGGCCGGTTCGCCCGAGACCGGGTACACGATGCGCGGCGGCCGGATGTTCGAGATCCACTTCGACTGCACCTACGACCTGCTGGGGTCGATCCCGTCGCTGGACGACCCGTCGAAGTCGGTGACCGAGGACACCTTCGCCTTCCACGAGGACTTCGCCTGGGACGACCACGCCCGGCTCGTCGACGCGGCGGGCAGGGTGGTCGACACGCACTCCATGGGCTTCTCCGAGCGCGACCGGCTGGAGCTGGTGAAGTGCGTCGGCACCCCGGAGCGGCTGCTGGACGGCAAGCGCATCACGGACTGCTTCAGCGAGGGCTTCTTCCACACGGACTTCTGGTGGATGTGGTGCACGACGTTCGCTTTCGAGCCGTGGCACAGCGCGATCGAGTTCCGCCGCTACCTCAACCGCTTCGTGCACCTCTTCAAGACCTTCGACTCCATGTCGGGGATCTACCGGACCCGCTTCAACCAGTACGACTCCATCGTGCGCCCCCTGTCGAAGTGGCTGACCGAGCAAGGGGTGACCGTCCAACTCGGCACCCGGGTAACCGACTTGCGGCTGGCCGAGGGGAACGGGCTGACCGTCGAGGCTCTCACCTGGACGCGGGAGGGCCGTAGCGAGGAGACGGAACTCGGCCCGGACGACCTGGTGTTGGTCACCAACGGCTCGATGACCGCCGACTCCACGCTCGGTTCGACCGACACCGCGCCCGTGCTGGACACCTCCGGCGACGCGGGATCGTGGCGGCTGTGGGAGACACTCGCGGCGAAGCGGCCGGGTCGGCCGGGCTTGCTGGGGGACCCGTCGGTCTTCAACTCCTCGGTCACGGACTCGACTTGGGCGTCCTTCACGGTCACGACGAAGGATCCGACCTTCTTCGAGCTGATGGAGAAGTTCAGCGGCAGCGAGGCGGGCAAGGGCGGGCTGATCACGTTCAAGGACTCCAACTGGCTGCTGACCATCGTCCTCAACCATCAGCCGCACTTCCGTGAGCAGCCGGAGGACACCTTCGTGTGGTGGGGCTATGGCCTCTTCCCGGACAGGGAGGGCGACTTCGTCCGCAAGCCGATGCGCGCGTGCACCGGCCGGGAGATCCTGGACGAGGTGCTGCACCACCTCCACTTCGAGGAGGGCCCGCAGATCCTCGACCACTCGATCGTGATCCCGGCGCTGATGCCGTACATCACCAGCCAGTTCCTGGTGCGCAGTTCGGGAGACCGGCCGCAGGTCGTCCCGGAGGGCTCCACGAACCTGGCCTTCATCGGCCAGTACGCCGAGGTCCCCGACGACGTCGTCTTCACCGTCGAGTACTCGGTGCGCACCGCCTGGACCGCCGTGGCCCAACTCCTGGGCCTGAAGCGGCAACCGCCCCCGGTCTACAAGGGCGGCCACGACCCGAAGGTACTGGTCGAGGCGCTCCAGACGATGCACCGCCGCTGACCCGCCGGACGAGCGGACGGGAACACCCCTGGCATCGGCACGCCAACTGGCCCCTGCCGGCCGGGTCCGCGGTCCTGACGACCTTCCGCCGGGCCGCCCGCAGGGCCCGCTTCCGGGCGCCCGTGCGCTTCGCCGCACCCGCGCTCGTACCGCCGGCCGATTCGGACGGGCCTTGAGCGCATACGGTAGGGAGAAGATCGTCCGCGACCAGCGGGTCCACCGGATCCCGGAAGGAACCAACGAGATCATGCACGTCATCGTGACCCGCGGCCTGACGGAGGCGTTCGGATGACCGGCACCGACGACTCCGTACTCGTCCGTGTCGAGGGGCGCGCCGCGTACCTCACCCTCAACCGACCCACGGCACTCAACGCCCTCACCCACCAGATGGTTCGCCGTATCGACGGAGCCCTGACGGCTTGGGAACACGACCCGTCCGTGGAAACCGTGGTCCTCACGGGCGCGGGGGAGCGGGGCCTGTGCGCGGGCGGCGACATCCGCGCCATCCACAACGACGCGCGGGACGGGGACGGTTCGGCGTCGGCGGCCTTCTGGCGGGACGAGTACCGGCTCAACGCCCGTATCGCCCGCTACCCGAAGCCGTACGTCGCCGTCATGGACGGCATCGTCATGGGCGGTGGCGTCGGCGTCTCCGCGCACGGCAGCTTCCGTATCGTCACCGAACGCTCGCGCGTCGCCATGCCCGAGACCGGCATCGGCTTCGTACCGGACGTCGGCGGCACCCGTCTCCTCGGCCTCGCTCCCGGCGAACTCGGCACCCATCTCGCCCTGACCGGAGCCTCGTTGGGCGCGTCCGACGCCCTGTACTGCGACCTCGCCGACCATTACGTACCGTCGCAGTCGCTGCCGGAACTGCTCACCGCACTCGCCCACGCGCCGGTGCGAGAGGTCATCGACCGGTACGCACGAGAGGCGCCACCCGGTGAACTCGCTGCCGCGCAGGCCTGGATCGACGCCTGCTACACGGCGGACACCGTCGAGGGAATCGTCGAGCGTCTCCTCGACCACGGCGACAGCGCGGCGAAACAGGCCGCCGAAACCCTGCTCGCCAAGTCGCCCACCGCACTGAAGGTCACCCTCGTCGCGCTTCGCCGGGCTCGCCGACTCGGCCCGCTGGAGAAGGTGTTGGACCAGGAGTACCGCGTCTCCTGTGCTGCCCTGGCCACCCCCGACCTGGTGGAGGGCATCCGCGCCCAGGTCATCGACAAGGACCGCACCCCGCACTGGTCACCGCCCACGCTCGCCGAGGTCAGCGACGCGGACGTGGAGCGTTTCTTCGCACCCCTCGGCGAGCGCGAACTCGGCCTCGCCGTCCCGGACATCACTCAGTAGCTGTCGTGGTGATGGCCGTGCTGCCCTGACCTGGGCGGCGGCTCAGCGCCGTGCCGCCGCCAGCACCGCGCGGATCTCGGCGGCGGACGCGGGCGCGGCCGGCTGGTTCCTGTACCGGTCGTCCTTGGTCACCGAGTACGGCGCGCAGAAGGCCGGAGTGCCCACCTGTGAGCGCCAGCCTTCGGTGAGCGGTCCCATGTCCACGGCGTCGTACCCGAGGAGCGAGAGCAACTCGGTGGCGTGCTTCTTCGCGTCAGGGTCGTCGCCGGCGATCGGCAGGGACGTGCGGTCGGCCGCGTCCACCGGGCGCGGCAACGCCCTGAGGTGTTGGTGGTTGATGTTGTTGAACGCCTTCACGACGTGCGCCTCGGGCAGGTGCCGTTGGAGCAACTCGCTGTCGGTGAGCTCCTTCGCTTCGAGTTCCGGGATGGTGCCGTCACGCGGGGCGAAGTAGTTGCCGGTGTCGATGACGGTCTTGCCGACGAGGGGCTCCCGGGGAACTGCCCCCACGGCACCGACCGGGATCGTCACGACGACCCAGTCCCCAACGGCAGCCGCCTGCACGGGAGTTGCCGCACGGGCCCGCGGCCCCAGCTCGGTCACGAGGCCGGAAAGGGTCTGCGGGCCCCGCGAGTTGCTGAGGACGACGTCCAGTCCGGCGTCGACCGCCAGCCGGGCGAGGGTGCCCCCGATGTTTCCACTGCCGATGAGTCCAAGTGTCGCCATGCCGGGGACAACCTCCCGATCGAGTGCCGGTCAGCGGTGACCGCTGACATCGATGACGGGCCGCCGAGTGATCGGAGAGCGGCCGGGTGATCAGTAGACGTACGGGATGTCGTGGATGACGTCCTGGTGCCGGATGCGCCACACGCCGTCGGTACGGCGGAAGGTGAAGCGGTAGTACCCGGACTCGATCGGCTTGATGGTGCCCTGAGCGCCGAACGTGCCGGCGGGCCAGCCGCCCTCGGGCTTCCTGGCTCCGACGACGTCGAAGGTGATGAACTGGGTGTCGATGCTCGCCTCGTCGCCGTCGACGGAGACCAGGTGGTCGTAGGTGGTGTGGTGGCTCCAGCCCAGGGGCGGGTGCGGTGCCATGGCCGTGGACATGGCCTCCGCGATCTGCGCTCCGCCGGAGAGCTTGCCCAGCAGCTCCGTGCCGTCGGGCCCGCGGTGGTAGTGGATCTCGACTTCCGCGTCGGCCTCGTAGAGCCGCGCGAGCGCCTCGCCGTCGCGCTGGTCGGCGGCCCGGGTGTAGCGGGAGACGATCTGCCTGATCTCGGTCTCGGTGCTCATGGCGTTCTCCGGTTCTGTCGGGTTCCGTCGGGTTCTTTCAGGCGGGCGCCTCGGCGGGCGGCCGCAATCTGCATGAGTGAAAAGTACATATCCTTGGACGGAAGTGCAACAGTAAGAGTTGCTAATATGGAGCGTCGGGAGTCACTCGGACCGGGCGGCGAAGGAAGCGGAAGAAAAGGGGTACGACCATGCTGGACGTGCGGTTCTCCAGCGCGCTGAAGGCCATGCTCCTGCTGGGCCACGCCGAGGAGGCGGGCAGTCCCGTCCTCAGCTCGACCCAGCTCGCCAGGAGTCTGGACACGAACCCGAGCCTGGTGCGCAAGCTGATGGTCCCCCTGGTGCAGGACGGTCTCGTCGCGTCCAGCAAGGGCCGCAGCGGCGGTGTCCGCCTCGGCCGGCCCGCGGACCGGATCACGCTGGAGGAGATCTACCGCTCGGCCATCGGCGACAAGCCGCTGTGGGCACCCCGGCCGGAGGGGCCCCGGGAGTGCCTGGTCACCAACCACTCCGCCGAGTACTTCCGCAGGCTCACCGACGAGACCGAGGCGGCCGTCCTGCACACGCTGGCGGGCCGCACCCTCGCCGACAGCCTCGACGAACTGCGCGCCATCGACCGGGCCGCCGCCACTCCCGCTCCGGAACCGCCGCTCCTCGCCCGCAGCCATTAGCCGCTCAGCGAGTGCTGACCAAGTGCCGAACAAGTTTGCTTTAACTAGAGGGATCCGGACGGAGTCGGCGGCCTAGTCTCTGAGGCGGATGATCAACCCCCCTCACCCGTAGGAGCGCATGTGACGCAACTCCGGCAGCAGTCCACAAGACGCACCGCTGTCCTCCGCCGCAGCGCCGTCGTGGCCACCGTCCCCGTCGCCCTCACCGCCCTGCTCGCGGCCGCCGCACCCGCGGGCGCCACGACGATCGGTGCGGCCGGCGCGGGAGACCCGTACTTCCCGCTCTCCGGCAACGGCGGCTACCACGTCGCCCACTACGACCTGACGCTCCGCTACGACCCGACGAGCCGCCATCTCGACGGCAAGGCGGTCCTCACCGCCCGCGCCACCGAGAAGCTCACCCGCTTCGACCTCGATTTCAAGGGCCTCAAGGTCACCGGTCTCACCGTGGACCGGTCCAAGGCGGACTTCCGCCGCGACGGACAGGAACTCGTCGTCACCCCGCGCCGGGCCGTGCGCAAGGGGCAGAAGTTCCAGGTCACCGTCACCTACACCGGCGTCCCCCAGCAGGTCACCGACCCCGACGGCTCGGCCGACGGCTGGATCGCCACCGACGACGGCGCCTTCGTGGCCGGTGAGCCGCAGGGTGCGATGACGTGGTTCCCGGCGAACAGCCATCCCAAGGACAAGTCGTCGTACGACTTCACGATCACGGTCCCGCAGGGGCGCACCGCGGTCGCCAACGGCGTGCTCCTCGGGCAGCGGACCGCCCACGGGAAGACCACGTTCCGCTGGCACGCCCCGGAGCCGATGGCCGCCTACCTCGCCACCGCGACGGTCGGGAAGTTCAAGGTCGAGCAGTACACCACCAAGGACGGGGTCAAGGTGTACAACGCCGTCGACCCGCGTGAAGTCGCCGCCGCCGAGCCCGTGTTGAAGAAGCTGCCCTCCGTCCTGGAGTGGGAGAGCAAGCTGTTCGGGCCATATCCGTTCCGCTCGGCCGGGTCGATCGTCGACCACGCGCCGGACGTCGGGTACGCGCTGGAGACGCAGGGGCGGCCGATCTACGACTCGGCGCCGGACCTCAGTACCCTCGTGCACGAGAACGCCCACCAGTGGTTCGGGGACTCCGTGTCGCTGACCGCCTGGAAGGACATCTGGCTCAACGAGGGCTTCGCGACCTACGCGGAGTGGCTCTACAGCGAGCAGCACGGCGGCAAGACCGCCCAGCAGACCTTCGACGCGCTGTACGCCCGCAAGGCGACCGACGACCTGTGGGCATTCCCGCCCGGCGACCCGGGCAGCGGCGCCAACATCTTCGGCACGCCGGTCTACGACCGCGGCGCCATGGCCCTGCACGAACTGCGCCTGGCCGTCGGCGACAAGACCTTCTTCGCGATCCTGCGGGCCTGGGCGGGCGCACACCGCTACGGCCACGGAACCACCGCGCAGTTCGTCAGCCTGGCGGAGCAGAAATCGGGCACACGACTCGATGCCCTCTTCCACACCTGGCTCTACACGAAAGGCAAGCCGACCCAGCCGTAGGAGCTGACGAGTTCCTCACATGTGTCGGTCATCGTCGACTCATGATCACTCGTATTCCCTCGGTCGCACTCGTCGCCGCATCCGTTCTCCTCACGGGATGCGGCGGCGGTGCGCTGGCGGCGACGGACCACAAGTCCGCCCCCACTCCCGCCTCCTCGTCCGCGCCGTCGCCCTCGTCGGAGATATCCGCCGAGGCGGCACCCCGCCAACTCCCGGGCGTGGGGCCGAAGATGCTGGCGCGAATACCGGCGACCACCGAACAGGTCGTCCTGGTGACCGGGCGGGGCGCGAACTCCCCCCTCTCCACCCTCGCCCTGTACGAGCGCACCGACGACGGCTGGGAGCAGACCGTCAGCTGGGCCGCGCACAACGCGCTCAAGGGCTGGTCCGACCATCACATGGCCGGTGACCTGCGCTCGCCGATCGGTGTCTATTCGCTCACCGACGCGGGCGGGCTGCTCAAGGACCCCGGCACCAAGCTGTCGTACGACCACGGGTCGGGCTTCGTCTCGCCCGGCACCGGCTTCGAGGGCGAACCCCTCGCCGGGTCCTTCGACTACGTGATCGCCATCAACTACAACCGCCGGCCCGGCACTTCGCCCCTCGACTGGACCCGCCCCCTCGGCTCCTCGCGCGGCGGCGGCATCTGGATCCACGTCGACCACGGCGGCCCCACCCACGGCTGCGTCAGCATCGCCGAGGACCACATGAAGGAACTCCTGCGCACCCTGGACCCGGCCCGGCACCCCGTCGTCGTCATGGGCGACGCGGCCGCCCTGGACCACTGACCGCTTAGGATCCGCCAGGTGTGCGCACATGTGCTGGTCGCCGAGGACGACGAGATGCAGGCCGAGCTGATACGACGCTCCCTGCTGACGGAAGGCCACTCCGCGACCGTGGTCCACGACGGGGCCGCCGCCATCGAGGCGGCCCGGAAACTGAGACCCGACCTCGTGGTGCTCGACCTCATGCTGCCGGTGATCGACGGTTTCGGGGTGTGCCGGGTGCTGCGCGGCGAGGACGACATCCCCGTCCTGATGCTCACCGCCCGCTCCACCGAGGACGACGTCCTGCTCGGCCTCGAACTCGGCGCCGACGACTACATGACCAAGCCGTACAGCCCGCGCGAGCTGATGGCCCGCATCCGCACGGTCCTGCGGCGCAGCGGCCGGACCACCGAGGACCGGCAGGAGGACACCGTCGTCCGGGCTGCGGGACTGTCCGTCGACGCCGTACGGCACGAGGTGCGGTGCGACGGGGTGCCGGTGGACTGCACACCGGCCGAGTTCGAGATCCTCCTCGCCATGACCGCCGAGCCCGAACGGGTCTTCTCCCGGCGGCAGTTGCTCCAGTACACCCGGGGTCTGGACCGGGCGTCCACGGAACGGGCCGTCGACGTCCACATCATGAACCTGCGCAAGAAGATCGAAGCCGACCCGCGCCGCCCGGTCCGGCTGCTGACCGTGTTCGGCGTCGGCTACAAGCTGCGCGGCGGTCGCGCGTGAGGCCCCGGATACCGCTGCGCAAGCGGCTGTTGGTCCGACTGCTCGTCGCCACTGTGCTGATCGCCGTCTGCTCGGTCGGGGCGACGGCCTGGCTCGCGGTGACGACCACCACCCGGGCCATCCGGGAGGAACAGGGCCAGGACCTCGCGGACGACATGCGCATCCTCGCGCAGCTCAGCGGTTACGCGGCGACCCACCCCGAGTGGAAGGGCGTCGCGCCCACCGTCCGCGCCCTGTCGAAGAAGATGGGCCGCCGCATCGCCCTCACGACCACCGACCGCGTCCTCATCGCCGACTCCGCACCGCACGGCACCTCCCTGCCGCCCCGTGCCGCCGCGAGCGTCGACCCCCTGCACACCGACACGTACACGGAACCCGGCGCACAGCTCAGCGGTCTCGACCCCCGGGTCGTCGGACCGTACCGGGTGACCGCGAAGGAGCGGGTCCGGCTGATGGGGCTGGCCAAGAACCGTCAGGCGTGCTTCAAGCAGAGCGGCATCGACACGACCATCACGATGACGCCGAGCGGCCGCCCCGTCCTCACCGACGCGGACGGCAACGACGCGAACGGCTATGTGCCCAACGCGTGCGCCGACGGGAAGCTCAACACCCCGACCGTCACCGAGGGCAAGGCGCTGAAGAACCTGATCGTGAGCGCCCAACCCTGTTTCAAGGAGGGCGGCGTGACCTTCAAGGTCCCGTACTTCGGCGTCGACGTCTTCGACAAGAGCCTCGGTTCCCGCTACATCACGGGCGCGTACACCAAGCTGGGGGACGCGGCCGACATCCGCAAGGCGGAGGCCTGCACCGACAGTGCCCGCCGCGCCCAACTCGACCCCTACGTAGCACCGGTGGCCGAACTCTTCCTGGGCGGCGGGAACACCACCGCTCCCCGCTTCGCCGTCTCCCCGGCGAACAAGGCCAAGGTCGTCGGCGCGGCCGCCGCCGTCCTCGCCCTCACCGTCCTCGTCACGGCCGTGGTCGCGACCCGGCTCGTACGGCCCCTGCGCGCGCTGACCGAGGCGGCCCAGCAGCCGCCGGAGCTGCACGTCCGGGTGCCGGTGCGGACCCGGGACGAGACCGGCATCCTGGCCGAGGCCTTCAACGACCTCACCGAACGCCGCGAACGCATGGAGGCCCAGCGCAAGGCCATGGTCAGCGACATCGCCCATGAACTCCGCAGCCCCCTCACCAACATCCGCGGCTGGCTGGAGGTCACCCGCGACGGCTTCGTCGAACCCGACCCGGCCCTGCTCGGCTCCCTGCACGAGGAGGCGATGGTCCTCCAGCGGGTCATCGACGACCTCCAGGACCTCGCCGCCGCAGACGCCGGCACCCTGCGCCTGCACCGCGAACCCGTGCGCGTCGAGGACCTCGTCGACCAGGTCGTCGCCGCCTACCGCGTCTCCGCCGACACGGCCGGGGTCGCCCTGACCGGCAAGACGGACAACTCCCTCTGGCTGGAGGCGGATCCGGTCCGCATGCGCCAGGTCCTCGGCAACCTCGTGTCCAACGCGCTGCGCCACACTCCGGCCGACGGCACCGTCACCGTGACCGCGTGGCGCGACGGCGACGACATCGTCCTGACCGTCGCCGACACCGGCACCGGCATCGCGCCCGAGAACCTCCCGCACGTCTTCGAACGCTTCTGGCGCGCCGACCAGTCCCGCAGCCGCCGCACCGGAGGCAGCGGCCTGGGCCTGTCCATCGTCCGCGACCTGGTCGCCGCCCACGACGGCGCGGTCGAGGCGGCGAGCGAACCCGGCGCCGGCTCCGTGTTCACGCTGCGCCTGCCCAACTCCAGCCCACCGGAGGGAGATTGACGCCCACTCAAACCGGCGATTCCTCCGGGGAGTTGACGCCGATCACTGCTCCCGCAGCCCCCACGGCGACCCGTACTCGGTCAGCAGATCCAGGAACGGACCGGCGGGGAACGCCTCCGGGCCCAGTACACCCGAACCGCTCCACGAGCCCGTGGCCAGCAACTCCAGGGCGATCACCGGGTTGATGGCGGTCTGCCAGACCACGGCCTGGGAGCCGTACTCCGCCATCGACCACTGGTTGTCCACCACGTGGTAGAGGTACACCTCGCGCGGCGCCCCGTCCTTCGTGCCGCGCACCCACGTGCCCGCACAGGTCTTGCCGTGCATCCGGTCGCCCAGCGTCGCGGGGTCGGGCAGACAGGCGGCCACAACATCACGCGGCGACACGGCAGCCGGCCCCGAGGTGCTGGGCACGGTGACCGCCTCGGTGCGGTCAAGTCCCAGCAGGTGCAGGGTCTTCAGGGTCTCGATGAACTCGTTGCCGAGCCCGTACTTGAAGGTGACCCGGCGCGCGTCGACCCAGCGCGGGACGAGCAGCACCTCCTCGTGCTCCACGTTCACGCACTCGACCGGGCCGATGCCCTCGGGGAAGTCGAACACCTCGGGCTCACTGAACGGTTCGGTGGTGAACCAGCCCCGGTCGGCCTCGTAGACGACCGGCGGGTTCAGGCACTCCTCGATCGTCGTCCAGATGGAGAAGGAGGGCGCGAAGTCATAGCCGTCGACGGTGAGGTTCGCCCCGTCGCGGATACCGATCTCCTCGATCTCGTCGAAGAGTTCATCGGCAGCGTACCGAGCGAACACATCCGACAGCCCAGGCTCCACACCCATCCCGACGAGCGCCAGCGCACCCGCCTTCTCCCACTCCTCCGCGTCCGCGAACTGCGCGTCCCCGAGCTTGACCCCGCACTCCTCGTACGGCCGCTCAGGATGAGGCCGGGACAACGACATAGCCATATCAAGGTAGTTGGCCCCCGCGGCACGCGCCGCACGGAACAGGGGCAGGACGAAGCGAGGGTCGGTCGCGTTCAGCAGCACATCGCACTCGTGCGCACGCAGCGCCGCTACGACCGCTTCCTCGTCGCTCGCGTCCAGCCGCTCGGCGCGGAACCGGGCGCCGTCGGCCCCGAGCGCGGCGACCGCGGCCTCCGCCCGGGACAGGTCGTAGTCGGCGACCACCATCGCGTCGAAGAATGGACGCCGGGCCGCGATCCGGGTGACCGCGGTCCCCACACCACCGGCTCCCACGAGCAGTACACGCATGACAAGAACTCCTTCACTGCCGAACTGGAAAGGTCAGCGGGCCCTGCCGGTGATACAACGCCGGTCGCGCGGATAAGGTCAATGGCGTTGGCATAAGGACCGCAAGGGAGCACAGGGAGGCCGCGATGCCGAAACCGGTGGTGTCGGAGGAGAAGCGGCGACGGCGCCGTCCCACCAAGAGCGGCACGGTCCTGTCCGAGCGGCTGATCGTCGACACGGCCCTGCGCATGCTTCGCGAACACGGCAGCGCGGGCCTCACCGCCCGCCGCCTCGGCCTCGCCCTGGACGCCGACCCCAGCACGCTCTACCGCTACTTCCGCGGCATGGACGAGCTGACCCTGGCCATCGGCGACGCCCTCGTCGGACAGGCGCTGCGGGGCTGGGAACCGACGGGGGAGTGGCGGGCCGACCTGCGCGCGATCGGCCTGCGCATCCACGCCGCGTACGTCGCCCACCCGCAGGCCGCCCAACTGACGGCGAGCCGGGTCACCGGCCGCCCCAACGAACTGGCCGCCGACGAGGCCGTGTTGGACGTCCTGCGCACGGCCGGCTTCCCCCTGCCCGACACCGTACGCATCTACCACGCGTTCATCGACCAGACCCTGGCCTTCGCCGCGTTGGACGCCGCCTCCCTGGCCCTCCCGAGCGCGGCCCTCCACGCCGACGAGTCCATGTGGCGCTCGACGTACGCCCGCCTACCCCGCACCACCCACCCCCGCATCGCCGAGGCGGCCCCACTCCTGGCGTCCCGCATGGTCACCAGCGCGTACCCGACGGCGTTGGAGATGCTCCTGGACAGCGCGGAGACCCAGCTGAAGTCCGCGCGCGCCTGAAGTGCAGCGCCCCAAAGGGGCGCGGGGAACTGCGCGACCAGCCACGACGCCGCCGCAGCAAAACGACGACACATCGCCCCCACACACACCCAACCGACCCGCACGGCAAAGCGCGCTCACCCCCGCAATGCCCCCTCCGCCGTCTCCACAACCGCCCCCGCCACCGCAGCCAACGCAGGCGAATCCAACTTCCACTGCTGCCAGTACAGCGGCACATCGACCGACCGCGACGGCGCGAAATTCACCAGCCTCCCCGCCCTCACCAGCGGACCCGCCTGCATCTCCGGCACCATCCCCCACCCCAACCCCGCGACAACGGCCCCGACAAACCCCTCCGACGTCGGCACGAGATGCCGCACCGCACTCGCCCCGTCCCGCCCCCGCCCCAGCCCCCGCACAAAGGCATCCTGGAAGTCATCGAGCCGATCGAAGGTCACCACCGGCGCCTCGCCCAGCGCATCCCGCAGCGAACCGCCACCCAGATACGCCTCCCTGAACTCCGGGCTCGCCACCGGCAGATACCGCATCCGCCCCAACGCCCGCACCGAACACCCCGGCACGGCATCCGGCGACGAAGTCACCGCCGCCATCACCAGCCCCTCGCGCAGCAGAGCCGCCGTATGGTCCTCGTCCTCGCGGCGCAGCTCGAAGCAGACCCGCATCTCGCGCGGGACACGGGTGAGCGCGCCCAGGAACCAGGTGGCGAGGGAGTCGGCGTTCACCGCGATCGACACCCGGGTCGCTTCCCCGGCCCCGCTCATCCCCAGCTCGGCACGCGCGTCCCGCTCCAGCCGGGCGAGTTGACGGGCGAGCCGCACGACCACCTCGCCGGACTCGGTCGTCCGCACCGGCTTGGTACGCAGCAACAGGACCCGCCCCGTGCGCTGCTCCAACGCCTTCACCCGCTGGCTGACCGCCGACGGAGTCACATGCAGCGCCGAGGCCGCCGCGTCGAACGTGCCTTCGTCCACCACCGCGAGCAGCGTGCGCACCTGGTCGAGAGGAAGCTCCGAAACCATCACGAGCGCTAATGATACGTAAGAATCTTTAGCTGTACTCCAGGCGCCGGTGTCCCTAGCGTCGAAGGCGTGACCAACGCACTCTCAGCCGCCGCCGCGGGATTCGGCACCGGCCTCTCGCTCATCGTCGCCATCGGCGCGCAGAACGCCTTCGTCCTACGGCAGGGCATCCGCCGCGACGCCGTCCTCGCCGTGGTCGGCATCTGCGCCCTGTCCGACGCGCTCCTCATCGCGCTGGGCGTCGGCGGCGTCGGCGCGGTCGTGGTCGCCTGGCCCGGCGCGCTGACGGCGGTCGGGCTCATCGGCGGCGCCTTCCTGCTCTGCTACGGCGTCCTAGCCGCCCGCCGGGTCTTCCGCCCCGCCGCCCTGCACGCCGAGGGCGAGTCGACCGGCTCGCGCCGCCGGGCCGTCCTGACCTGTCTGGCGATGACCTGGCTCAACCCGCACGTGTACCTGGACACCGTGTTCCTGCTCGGCTCCATCGCGGCGGCCCGGGGCCCGCTGCGCTGGACCTTCGGACTCGGCGCGGTCTGCGCCAGCCTGTGCTGGTTCACCGCGCTCGGCTTCGGCGCCCGTCTGCTCAGCCGTTTCCTCGCCAAGCCCTCCGCCTGGCGGGTGCTCGACGGCCTGGTCGCCGCGACGATGATCGGTCTCGGCGCAACGCTCGTCGCCGGGGCGTGAGACGGCGGATTCGGTTGCCACAGCCGGTGCTGAGATAGTGAACCCCGGTCGATTAGATGTAGCGAGCAACCAGGAAGCCAGTGGACACGAGCGAGAGCACCGACAGCGGCACGGAACCCGAGTCGCGGAAGGACCGGGAACCGGCGACGGGCCCCCGGCGCGGCTGGCGCCGCTGGGCGATGGACACCCGCCCGCTGCGCATCCCCGCCTACCGCCGCCTGTGGTCCTCGACCATCGTCACGGCCGTCGGCAGCCAGCTCACCGCCGTCGCCGTACCCAAGCAGATCTACGACATCACCGGCTCCTCCGCCTGGGTCGGCGCCGCCAGCATGGCCGGCCTTGCGCCGCTCATCGTGTTCGCGCTGTGGGGCGGCTCGCTCGCCGACAGCATGGACCGCCGCAAACTGCTGCTGATCACCAACAGCGGCATAGCCGTGACCTCGGTGCTGTTCTGGGTGCAGGCGGCCATCGGGCTCGACTCGGTGGCCACGCTGATGGCGCTGCTCGCCCTGCAGCAGGCCTTCTGGGGCCTCAACGCGCCCGCCCGCAACGCCTCCATCGCCCGTCTGGTCCCGGCCGGGCAGCTGCCCGCGGCCAACGCCCTGGGCTCGACCGTCATGCAGACCGGTCAGGTCCTCGGACCGCTTCTCGCGGGCGCCCTCATCCCGGTCATCGGCCTGCCCGAGCTGTATCTCATCGACGCGCTGGCGCTGTGCGTCACGCTCTGGGCGGTCGTCCGGCTGCCCTCGCTGCCGCCCCTGGAGTCCGCGACCCCGCGCCGCGCGGGCTGGCGGGAGATCGTCGCGGGCTTCCGCTACATCTCGCTGCACAAGGTGCTGCTGCTGTCCTTCCTCGCCGACATCATCGCGATGGTCTTCGGCATGCCCCGCGCCCTGTTCCCGCAACTCGCCGCGCAGACCTACTCGTCCTACGACGAGGGCCTCGCGCTCGGCATGCTGTTCGCGGCGATCCCCATCGGGGCGGTGGTCGGCGGACTGTTCTCCGGCACGTTCTCGCGGGCGCGGCGGCACGGCTGGATGGTGATCGGCGCGGTCGTCGCCTGGGGCGCGGCCATCACCGGGTTCGGGCTGAGCCGCAACCTGTGGATCGGCGTGGCGTTCCTGGCCGCCGCCGGGGTCGCCGACATGGTCTCCATGGTGTTCCGCGGGGCGATCCTGCTCTCCGCCGCGACCGACGAGATGCGCGGCCGTATGCAGGGCGTCTTCACCGTCGTGGTGGCCGGCGGCCCGCGTCTCGCCGACGTGCTGCACGGCACGGCCGGTTCGGCCCTCGGCACGCGTCCGGCGGTCGCGGGCGGCGGCATCCTGGTCATCGTCATCATGCTCGGCCTGGCCGCCGCGGTCCCGGCGCTGCGCCGCTACCGCATCTGACCTCAGACCGGCCGGTGGATCGCGTAGTGCTCCATCAGCTTGCTCCGGGTCATCGCCAGCCGGTGCGCGAGGATCTCCGCGACGATCCGGACCAGGGAGAGCCCGAGCAGCGGATCCTCCACGCTCAGGGCGAGGACGGCCGCCGCGTCGAACTCGTAGGCCCGCACGGCACTGAACGCCTCCGCGCCGAAGTCCCACTCGTACGGCGGGAACAGCCACGACCAGCCGAGCAGGTCGCCCGCGCCGAGCGTGGCCACGGTGACCCGCTGCTGCGGGGTGACCCGCTGGTCGAGCGAGACGGCGCCGGAGCGGACGACCCAGAACCGGTCGGCCGTGCCGCCCGCCTCGAAGATCCTGGAGTCCTCGGCGAACGAGACCTCCTGCGCGACCTCCATCAGCCGTTCGCGCTGGGCCTGGGGCAGGGCGGTCAGCAGTTTTATCGCTTTGGTCATGGCACAGGGCTCCTCGCCGGCAGCGGATCCGGAATTCTCCCTACGCCCATTTCAGCCTCTGCCGACGTCCCAGGCACCTCGGGGGACGGAATCGGGGCATGAAAAAGCCCTGGCTGGACGGGGGAGACCAGCCAGGGCCGTAAGCGGTGGCGCGGGGGACGGTACGGTCGACCCCGTATCCACGTATGAATGAACCGTAAACCATCAGCGGGCATTTCGTACCCACTTCAACCGGTCGCGTGACCGGTTTCACTTCGCGGCACGCTGCCCGGGGGCCACGATCTCGTCCAGCACCCGCAGAACCGCCTCGTAGGCCACTTCCCTCACGGCGTCGCCCTGTTGGGACCACGTCTGCACCTCCTGGGCGGCGAAGGCCCGGGCCCGCCGGATGCGCCGCAACAGTTCGTCCGAGTCCACGACATCAGTCATGCCCGTCGCCTACCCAGGCGCGCGCAGTTCACTTCACCGGCGCCGCGATCGGCACGCCGAGCGGCCGGGCCAGGCCCGTCACGGCCTCGTCGAGGCGCTGCAGATGCCGCAGCACGCGGTCGGTGACCCGGCCGTAGCGCGGGGTCCCCGGCGTCCCGGGCCGCAGCAGGGACGCGATGCTCGGCCCGGTCTCGATCTCGCCGACGGCGTCCCCGTCGGAGACATGGGCGCCGATCACCCCGATGTTGTGCACGATCCGCCGCCCCGCCTCACGCAGCCGGGGATCGGCCGCGATCGACGGATGCGTGGGCAGCAACTCGGCCGTGGCCGCCAGATACCGCGCGTGATAGGCACAGGTCTCCAGCAGCGCGACGACGTACCGTGCCGTGTCCCGGCGCGCCCGCAACGGCGTGATCGGGTGCGTCAACGGCTGCGTGGACGCGCTCAGATCCGCCAGCGCCTGGTCCAAGTCCCGCGCCTTGTCGAGCAGTTCGGCCGCGGCCCCGCCGCTGAGCTGGTCGACGGCGGCCTCGGTGACGTCCGTGAGCCGCTCCAGCACGGTGCCGAGCAGTTCGTTCGTACGGCGGTCCGTGTGCACCGGCAGCACCAGCGCCGCCGCGACCACCCCGCAGGCCGCGCCGAGCGCCGTCTCCTCGATCCGCAGCAGCAGCACCGACGCGCTGTAGGTGTGCAGCAGCGTGTAGAGCAGGCCCAGCATCGCGGTGACGAAGAAGGACATCAGGGTGTACGACAGCGGCGCCGTGTAGAACATCGCGAAGATGAACAGCAGCACCAGCGCGAACGCCGTCCACGTGTGATGCCCGACCAGGCCCGCGAGACCGATACCGGCGATGACACCTAGGACGGTGCCCAGCAGCCGCCGGTAGCCCTTGACGAGGATCTCGCCCGTGGACGAGGTGTTGATGAAGACGATCCAGCAGGTCAGCACCGCCCAGTACCAGCGCTGGCTGGACAGGAACTCGCCGCCGATGATCGCCAGCGACGACCCCACCGCCACCTGCACGGCCGCCCGCGTGGTCGGCCGCCGCAGCCCGGTGCGCTCCGCGTCCTCCTGCTCGGCCTCCTCGCTGCCCGCGATGGCGACGTCCTCCGCGTCCAGCTCCTCGCGCGAGCGGGTCGTCGCGGGCGTGTCCTCCGACTCGTCCTGCGGCCCGTCCACCGCGATCCGCAGCCCCAGCACCGCACGCCCTGCCTCACCGATGCCCCGGAACACGTCCTGGACGGCGTCCGAGGCGGGCGGCAGGTTCTCCTCCTCGCGGTAGCCCAGCAGCCGGTTGCGCACATGCGCCAGCCCGGTGCCCGAGTCCGTGCCCGCGGGCCGCAGGACGAGCAGGCGCAGCGCCTCCAGATCGCGGCGCAGTGTGTCGGTGGCCTCGTCCCGCGCCGGCAGCAGGTCGGCCACGGGGACCGGTGCGCCCGGCAGATGCAGGGTCAGGGTGTGGCCCCGCTCGGCGCTGCGCGCGGTCAGCAGGAGCAGGCCGAGCCGCTCGGCGGCGACCTCGGCGTCCGCGATACGGCGCTGCACGAGCCGTGCCACCGTCTCGTCGGAGGTCCCGTCCTCCAGCCGGCCCTGGATCAGCAGCGCCGTCTCGTGCAACCGCGCGGTGCCCTCGCGTACGTCGGCGAGGGCCTTCTCCATGTCGTCGGGACCGGCGTCGAGCAACGCGAGCTGCGCGGTGACGAGCTGGGCGAACCGCGCCCGGAACGCCCGCCGCAGCCGGTCCAGCGTCCCCGCGGGCGTCTCCGGCACCAGCGCGAACCGCACCAGCGCGCTGCACACGAAGGCGACGCCGAGCACGCCGTACAGCCGCGGCAGCGCGGAGACGGTCGCGCCGACGAACAGGGACAGGAAGTAGATCTGGAAGCCGATCAGGCCGAGGGCCGTGCCGCGGTCGCCGAAGCGGCGGCTGTAGACGGCGCCGAAGATCAGCAGGACGAAGAAGACGTCACCGGCCACCACCCGCGAGTTCAGCAGCGCGCTCAGCGACACCGAGGCCAGCGCCACCGGCAGACCGAGCGCGAGCGTCACCGCCTGCTGGGTGCGCTGTTTCTCGCGGATGGCGAACGTGGAGACCATCGCCGCCATCGCTCCGGCGACCAGATGCGGCACCGAGGCCCGCGCCAGGGAGAGCACGGTCAGTGTGAGGGCGATCGAGGCCACCGTCCGCAGCCCGGCCGTCAGCCGCAGCAGTCCGGGATCGGACGCCGCGACGCGATACCGAACCCGTGCCCACGCCGCCCGTCCCACTGCCCTCACGCCGCCGTACTCTCCCCAGGTTCACATCAAGATCCGTGACACCGATGCTACGGCTCCTGGGTCCCGGACCCTTCGACGCGGTCCCGTACCTGCTCCGCCGACAGATACGAGTCGGTGTACTCGAAGTCCTTCAGCGTGGCCGGTTTGCGGGCCTGGAAGCCGGTGCGCACGAAGTCGTCGCCTGCCAGCGCGTTCAGCGTCCAGTTGGTCGCGACGCGGACCTTGGCGACGTTCGTGCGCAGCGCCGACCAGTGGTAGCCGCGGGCCACGACCTGGGCGGGGAAACCGCGCAGTTCGATGCCGAGCGGCTTGGACACCGCGTCCTTGCCGCCGAGGTCCACGACGAGCCCGAGATCCTTGTGGACGTACTTCTTCAGAGGCTGGTTGCGCAGGGTCGCGATCACGTTCTCGGCGACCACCTTGCCCTGCCGCATGGCGTGCTGCGCGGTCGGCGGGCAGATCGCGCCGTCGCCGCCCTTGGCCTCGTCCGGCACCGCGCCCGCGTCACCGAGCGCGAACACCCCGTCGTGTCCGGGCAGGTTCATGTCCGCGGTGACCGCGAGCCGCCCCCGTACCGTCTCCGCGCCCAGCGTGGCGATCAGCGGGCTGGCGACCACACCGGCCGTCCAGATCAGCGTCCGGGTCGGCACCACCCGGCCGTCGGTGAAGGTGACCTCCTCGGGCCCTGCCTTCGCGATCGAGACGCCCAGGGAGATGTCGATACCGCGCTTGGTCAGGATCTCCTGCGCGCTCTTGCCGAGCTTGTCGCCCAGCTCGGGCATCAGCTTCGGCGCGATGTCGATGAGGTGCCACTTGATCAGACCCGGGTCGATCCGCGGGTAGCGCTTGACCGCCGCGTGCGTCAGCTTCTGCAGACAGGCGGCCGTCTCGGTACCGGCGTACCCACCGCCCACCACCACGAACTGCAGCCGCGACGCCTTCTCCGCCGGGTCGTCGCTCGCGTCCGCGAGGTCCAGCTGCGTGATGACGTGGTCGCGGATGTACGCGGCCTCCGCCAGGGTCTTCATCCCGAAGGCGTGATCCGTCAGCCCGGGGATGTCGAAGGTGCGGGTGATGCTGCCGGGGGAGAGGACGATGTAGTCGTAGGGCTCGTTCACGATCTCGTCGTTGATCGTGCGGATCACACAGACCTTGGCCTTGATGTCCACACCGATCGCGCCGCCCGGGATGATCCGGGTGCGGTACTTGCTGCTGCGGCGCAGCGAGACGGCGATCGACTGCGGGGTCAGGACGCCGGAGGCGACCTGGGGCAGCAGGGGCAGATAGAGCTGGTAGGAGAACGGCGTCACCAGCGTGACGTCGGCTTCCTCCGGGGTCAGTTTCCTCTCCAGGCGGCGAACGCACTCCACTCCTGCGAAGCCTGCGCCAACCACCAGGATCCTCGGTCGTGTCACGGTGTTCATCCCTTCTGCGGCTCCAGGCGGTCTGCCTCGACGCCGTACGCCTGCCCTGGATCGCTGCCTCGCACCACAGTCGATCCCACCGTGCCGGGAGCCGTTCCGCCAGCTGAGCGCGGCAGGCAGACGAACGCGTGGGCACCAGCATGCCCCGCCGACGCCCTCCGTACGCCGCGGACGTGTGAACAAATGGCGTACCTGAATGACCTTTGACCGATCCCGAGACGATCGCCGTGGACCGTAGAGTGCACGCCATGTCGCACACTCAGCCCGAGCCGGGGTCAGGCTTCCGTACCCAGAACATCGACGCCGGCAACGTGACGCGGCTGGTGGCCGCGCTCGACATCCAGGAAGCCAATCCAGGCGTACGGCGACTGCGCGCGTGGGCCCACGAGGCCCTCGCCCCGGGCAGCGGGGAACACGCCCTCGACGTCGGGGCCGGCACCGGCTCGACCACCCGTGAACTGGCCGCGGCCGTGGGCTCGAACGGCTCGGCACTCGGCGTCGAACCCAACCCCGGGCTGCGCGCGATCGCTGAGGAACGCGCCGCGTCGGCCGGGAACCCGGCCCGCTTCACGGACGGCGACGCGCTGTCCCTGCCGGTGCCCGACGCTTCCGTGGACCTCGTCTGGTGCGAACGGGTGCTCCAGCACCTCGCGGAACCCGACAAGGCCGTCGCCGAGATCGCCCGCGTGCTGCGCCCCGGCGGGCGCGTGGCGCTGCTCGACACCGACTGGGCGACCACGATCCTGCATCCGGGCGACCCCGAGGTCACCGCCGCGTTCACCTCCGGCGCCCTCACCGGCGCGGCCAACCCCTACTCGGGACGCCGGCTCGTCGGCCAGCTCAGCGCCGCCGGACTCGTCGTCGACGACCGCGGCTCGCAGGCGCTGCTCCAGGACCACCGCTCGGTGGCCTGGCCGCTGATCCGCATGCTCGGCGAGTCCGCGGTCCGCCGCGGCGCCCTGACCGAGGCCCAGCGCGACCGCGCCTACACCGACCTCTCCGAGGCCGCCGAGCGGGGCGCGCTGCACATGTCCGTGACGATGTTCGCGGTCGTCGCCCACCGCCCGGAGTGACGCCCGCCGGGAGTGCGCCCACTGGGCGTGCCATCGCCGGGAGTGATGCCTGCGCGGAGTGACGCCCGCCGGGAGTGCGCCCACTGAGCGTGCCCTCGCCGGGAGTGATGCCTGCGCGGAGTGACTCCTGCCGGAAGTGATTCCTGCCAGTAGTGCGCTTCGCCTGGACTGCCCTCGCCGGGGGTGATGCCTGCGCGGAGTGCCCCCTGCCGGGAGTGCGCTCCGCCCGGACCGCCCCCGCCTCGGGTGACCTCCGGCCGGTGACCTAGCGGAACACGTTGTCCGCGTCGTCCCAGCCCGCGAGCTGTTCCTCCGCCAACTGCTGCGGGGCACGCGCGCGTGCCTGGTACATCGCGTCGATCTCGAACGCGTAGTGCCGCACGATCGCGTCCCTGCGCAGCTTCATCGACGGCGTCAGCAGCCCGCCCGCGACGTCGAACGGTTGCGGGAGCACCCGGAACACCCGGATCGACTCGGCGCGCCCCACAGGGCTGTTGGCGGCCGCCACGGCCCGCGTGATCTCCTCCCGCAGCGCGTTCTCCTCCCGCGCCTCCCGGCCCCGCGCGTCGCTCTGCAGCGCGAGACCGGCCCGCCAGTGCGCCACGAACTCCGGGTCCAGCGTGAGCAGCGCCCCCACACACGGACGGTCGTCGCCCACGACCACCGCCTGATGGATCAGCGGATGCATCCGCAGCCGGTTCTCCAGCGCGGCCGGCGCCACGCTCTTGCCGCTGCTGGTGATGATGATGTCCTTCTTGCGGCCGGTGATCGTCAGATACCCCTCGGTGTCCAGCCGCCCGATGTCCCCCGTGGCCAGCCACCCCGCGTGCATCGCGGCCCGGGTCGCCCGCTCGTCGTTGATGTAACCCTGGAACACCGAGGGCCCGTGCACCAGGATCTCCCCGTCCTCCGCGACTCGGATCTCCGTGCCCGGCAGCGCCTGCCCCACCGTGCCGATCTTCTCCCGGCCCAGCGGCTGCATCGTGATCCCGCCGGCGGTCTCCGTCAGCCCGTAACCGTCGTGCACGAGGATGCCGATACCCGAGTAGAACAAGGACAGTTCACGGTTCAGGGGTGAGCCGCCCGACGTCGCGCGGACCACCCGGCCGCCCAGCGCCGACCGCAGCTTGCGGTACACCGTCCGCTCGAACACGGCGTGCTGGAGCCGCAGATCGAAGGCGGGACCCGAACCCCGGCCGAGTCTCTGTCTCTCCTCGGCCGCGGCGAACTCCCGCGCGGTCGACGCGGCCCGCTCGAACAGGGCGCCGCGGCCCGTCTGTTGGGCCGTACGGAGAAAGTTCTTGTAGATCTTCTCGAAGATCGACGGCACCGCGTACAGGTACGTGGGCCGGAAGGTGCGCAGCGCCGACACCAGCGCCGCCTCGGTCATCTCCGGCTCGTGCGCCATCAGCCAGCCGCCGCGCATGCACAGCCCCTGGATCATCAGCCCGTACACGTGCGAGAACGGCAGGAAGGCCAGCACGGCCGGCTGTTCCCCGGCGGGGCCGCCGTGTGCGACCAGCCCGAGAGCAGCGTGTCGCAGGGGCTGGCGAGACTGCGGTGGCTCAGCGCGCAGCCCATGGGGCGGCCCGATGTCCCCGAGGTGTAGGCGATCACCGCGGTGGAGTCCGGCATCACGATCCGGCGCAGCGAGTCCACCGTGGTCTGCGGGATGTACGTGCCCCGCTCCACGATCTGGGCCAGTGCCCCGGAGTCCAGCTGCCAGACGTGCCGCAGCAGCGGCAGCGCGGCACACACCGTGCCGACGGTCATGATGCCCTGCTCGTCCTCCACGACCACGGCCACACAGTTGGCGTCCCGCAGGATCCACTCGACCTGCTCCCGCGAGGACGTCGGATGCACCGGCACGACCTCGGCGCCGACCGCCCACAGGGCGTGGCTGAGCACGGTCCACTCGTAACGGGTACGGGCCATGATCGCGACCCGGCTGCCCGGCGATATCCCGGAGGCGATCAACCCCTTTGCCAGATCGACGACTTCGTCCCGCAGCTCTACGGCCGTCACCTCCTCCCACTCCGTGGAGGACGGGTCCGCCTTGCGTGCGATCAGGGGGAGGGTGGGATGGAGGACCGCGGTCTCGAAGATGCTGTCGGCGAGGCCGCCGTTGAAGGTGGAGGTGGGGGGTGGAGCGACGGCGAAGTCGCGCATGCGCTGCTCCTGGGTTGTACGGGGCGTGACTCTGCCGATCATTACTGTTATCGACGGTGCTCGAATGTAGCCCAGGTGTGAGCGTTTGGTGAGGGGAACCGGGAAGTGCCCTTGCGCAGTTTGATGGTTGAGTGGGACCGACCTGACAAAGCGGGGGGTACGAGGACATGAACGCGGTGGATCTCGGCGAGTTGAGGGCGCGCGACTTCGGTTACCTGGACGCCGAAGGGCACACCTATCTCGACTACACGGGCGCCGGACTCGCCCCGGCCTCCCTGGTCCGGGCCAGCGCCGCGCGCATCACCGGAAGCGTCTTCGGCAACCCCCACTCGGAGAGCCCCGCCTCCCGCGCCTCGGGCGACCTGCTCGCCCGGGCCCGCGCCGCGGTGCTACGGCACTTCCACGCGGACCCGGCCGAGTACACGGTGGTGTTCACCGCGAACGCGACGGCCGCGCTGCGCCTGGTCGGCGAGTCGTACCCGTTCGCCCCCGGCGGCCGGCTCGTGATGCTCCTCGACAACCACAACTCCGTGAACGGATTACGGGAGTACGCGCGAGCGGGCGGCGCGAAGACCGAGTATGTCCCGGTCCACGGCCAGGAGTTGGCGATCGACGAGGAGCGCCTGCACACCGCGCTGTCGGCCCGCGGGCGCCGCCGCGGACGCGGACTCCTCGCGTACCCGGCACAGAGCAACTTCACCGGCGTACGGCACTCCCTGGACTGGATCACCACGGCCCACGAACACGGCTACGACGTCCTGTTGGACGCCGCCGCGTTCGTGCCGACCAACCCCCTCGACCTCTCCCGCCACCACCCGGACTTCACCGTGGTCAGCTGGTACAAGGTGTTCGGCTACCCCACCGGCATAGGCAGCCTCGTCGTCCGCCGTGAGGCCCTCGCCCGGCTGCGCCGCCCCTGGTTCTCCGGCGGCACCATCTACGCCGCGAGCGCCCAGGCCCAGTGGCACGTCCTCGCGGAGGGCGAGGCGGCCTTCGAGGACGGCACCGTCAACTTCCTCTCCATACCCGACATCACGGCCGGCCTGGACTGGATCGACGCCATCGGCATGGACCGCGTCCACGACCACGTGACCCGCCTGACCGCTCAACTCCTCGCAGGAGTCGCCGAGTTGCGGCACAGCGACGGCTCCCCGATGGCGCGGGTCTACGGCCCCACCGGCACCGGACCCGCACGCGGCGGCACCGTCGCGCTCAACCTCCTCGACGCGGACGGCCGGGTGATCGACGAACGCGTCGTCTCCCAGGACAGCGCCGAGCACCGCATCTCCCTCCGCTACGGCTGCTTCTGCAACCCGGGCGCGGGGGAGGCCGCGTTCGCCCTGCCGCTGCGCAGCCTGCGCTCGGCGGCCCGCAAGCCCATGGGCTCCCTGGAGGAGTACCTGACCCTGCTGGGGCTGTCGTCGGCCGGCGCGGTACGGGTCTCGGTGGGCGTCTCCTCGCAACCCAGGGACGTGGAGACGTTTCTGGACTTCGTCGCGAACACGTACCGCGACCGCGTGCCGACGGTGGCCGGGCTCGCGGACCGGGCGGGCTGCTGACCGACGGGGTGGCGCCTCACCGCCCGGAGCGCGCGGCGGCCACCCCCTGACGGCACTTGCGCACCAGCACCGCCCAAGTCGCCGCCAGGAACAGCACGGTGAACCCCGCGAGGATCAGCCAGCCACGTCCCGCCGGATGCGCGAACGAGTCGCCGTAGGAGCGCAACAGGGGTGGTCCCGCAAGGGAGTTGCCGTCGCGCCACAGGCTCTCCAGGCCGATCGCGCCGCCCAGCGCCTCGAAGGCCCAGCGGTTGGTCATCGCCCAGCTGATCGCCTGCCCGGCCGACGCCATCCGGGGCACCGGCACGAACGCCCCCGAGAACAGCACCTGGGGGAAGCAGAGCAACGGCAGCATCAGGGTCGCCTGGCCCGGATCCGTGACGGCGGCAGAGGTGAGCAGCCCGAGGGCGAGCGCGGCGGCCGAGGCCAGCACGCTCGTGAGGAACAGCGAGGCGTACGTGTCCCAGCCCGCCGCCGGCAACCGGTCCAGCGCGCGCAGCACCGCCAGCAACAGCGCGTCCGCCGCTGCGAGTACCGGCAGGACGGTGGTCAACTTCGAGGCGACGTACGGTCCGATGCGCACCCCTGCCAGCCACTCCCGCCGCAGTACCGCCAACTCCGTGCAGATCTGCAGCAGTCCGTACGTCAGCCCGAAGAAGAACGCCCCGAACGCGATCCAGAACATGATCATCGCCGTGGACCCCGGATCGGGCGCCGCCGGGTCGAACGCGCCCGCCCGGAACAGCACCGCGAACATCGCCACGATCATCACCGGCGACCCCACGAACACCGCGACCGACAGCCGGTTGTGCACCAGCAGCGCCGTCGTACGACGGGTCAGCAGCGCCCACTGGCGTACGGCGCCGACGCGGGGCGGACGGTGCGCGACCGGTGCCGGAGCCGGTTTCGTACGCTGCACCGGGGTGGCACGCTCGGCACGCTTCCCTTCCGCCACCGCCGCGTACACGTCCTCGGCCGTCTCCGCCCCGAACGCCCCGAGCAGCGCGTCCGGCGCCCCCACGAACGCGACCGTCCCGCCCGGCGACAGGAACACGACCTGGTCGCAGCGCGGCAGATCGGCCAGGACATGGGTGGTGAGGACGACGGTGGTTCCGGACTCGGCCAGCCCGCGCAGGGTCGACAGCAGCGCGGCGCCGGTCACCGGATCGAGGCCGGACGTGGGTTCGTCGAGGAAGAGCACCCGGGGGCGGGTGAGCAACTCGGCGGCGATACACGCCCGTTTGCGCTCCCCGCCGCTCAGCGCGCGCACCGGCGTGTCCGCGCGCTGCGCGAGCCCGAGGACGTCCAACACCTCCGTCACCCGTGCCGCCACCGCCTCACCCGGCATCCGCAGCCGCCCCGCGTACTCCAGCGTGCGCCGCAACGGCAGCTCACGGTGGATCACGTCCTCCTGCGGCACGAACCCGAACTCCGGCCCCGGCGGCCCCGGTTGGGCTCCGTCGTGCAGGACGTCCCCCGAGGTCGGGGCCTGGAGTCCCGCGAGGGTCTGCAGCAGCACGGTCTTGCCCGCGCCGCTGCTCCCCGCGATGACCATCAGCCGCCCTGCCCCGACCTCGAAGGACACGTCGTCCAACACCCGCCCCGCGCCCCGCACTTCCTGCGTGACGTCCCGTAACTCCAGGTGCAGGCCCGTCACTTGCGCGGTATCAGGGGAAATCGGCGTCGGCATGGGAGCAGCATGTCACCCCGGTGTCAGCCACACCGTCGCGAGGGGCGGGAGCGTGAGCCGGACATGGCCGTCCTCCGGTTCGACCGGGTCGGGGTTCCTGACGTCGCTGCCGCCGTAGAGCGCGGTGTCCGTGTTGAGGGCCTCCCGCCAGGCCGGGATCTCGTCGGGGACACCGAGACGGTAGTCATGGCGCACGACGGGGGAGAAGTTGCTGACGGCGAGGAGCGGCGAGCCCTCCGCGTCGAACCTCAGGAACGCGAAGACGTTGTCCTCGGCCGCGTCGCCCATCACCCATCGGAACCCGCCGGGGTCGGTGTCGCGCTGCCAGAGGGCGGGGGTCGCGCGGTAGACGGTGTTGAGGTCGCGGACGAGGTTTTGGACGCCCCGGTGATCGGGTGCGGCGTCATAGGCCGGGTCGAGGAGCCACCAGTCGGGGCCGTGGGATTCGGACCACTCGGCGCCCTGGGCGAACTCCTGGCCCATGAAGAGGAGTTGCTTGCCGGGGTGGGCCCACATGAATCCCAGATACGCACGGTGGTTGGCGCGCTGCTGCCACCAGTCGCCCGG
This sequence comes from Streptomyces sp. N50, assembly GCF_033335955.1. GTDB lineage: Bacteria > Actinomycetota > Actinomycetes > Streptomycetales > Streptomycetaceae > Streptomyces. Next base: position 968,833 of record NZ_CP137550.1, on the reverse strand, counting down.
CATCTTCGACACCAGCGACTGCTTCCCGTGGACGACTTCGTCGTGCGAGATGGGGAGGACGTAGTTCTCGCTGTAGGCGTACACCATGGAGAACGTCATCTCGTTGTGGTGGAACTTGCGGTGGACCGGCTCGTGCGACATGTAGTCCAGCGAGTCGTGCATCCAGCCCATGTTCCACTTGAACCCGAAGCCCAGGCCGCCGGTGTCGGTCGGCCGCGTCACCCCGTCCCAGGCGGTGGACTCCTCGGCGATCGTCACGACTCCGGGCACTCGGCGGTACACCGTCGCGTTCATCTCCTGGAGGAACGCCATCGCGTCGAGGTCCTCGCGCCCGCCATGGACGTTCGGGGTCCACTGGCCCGAGTCACGCGAGTAGTCGAGGTAGAGCATGGAGGCGACCGCGTCCACGCGCAGGCCGTCGATGTGGAACTCCTGGCACCAGAAGACGGCGTTCGCAACAAGGAAGTTGCGCACTTCGGTCCGGCCGAGGTCGAACTCGTAGGTGCCCCAGTCCGGATGCTCGGCCCGGCGCTCGTCCCCGGGTTCGTACAGCGGCTCCCCGTCGAACCGGGCCAACGCCCAGTCGTCCTTGGGAAAGTGCGCCGGAACCCAGTCCATGATCACGCCGATACCGGCCTGGTGGAACGCGTCGACGAGGAACTTGAAGTCGTCCGGGGTGCCCATGCGGGAGGTCGGCGCGTAGAAGCCGGTGACCTGGTAACCCCAGGAACCTCCGAAGGGGTGCTCGGCCACCGGCATGAACTCGACGTGGGTGAAGCCCAGTTCGTTCACATAGGCGGGGAGTTCCACGGCGAGCTGACGGTACGTCAAGCCCTGGCGCCAGGAGGCGAGATGGACCTCGTAGACCGAGAAGGGCGCCTCGTGGACCGGGGTCTGCGTCCGCCGCGCGAGCCAGTCCTCGTCGCCCCACTCGTAGTGCGAGGCCGTGACGATGGACGCCGTGGCGGGCGGCACTTCCGTACGGCGGGCCATCGGGTCGGCCTTGAGGAAGCGGTCGCCGTTCCGGGAGGTGATCTCGAACTTGTAGCGTGCGTCCTTGCCGACACCCGGCAGGAACAGCTCCCACACCCCCGACGAACCGAGCGACCGCATCGGGAATGCGGTCCCGTCCCAGGAGCTGAACTCCCCGGCGACACGCACCCCTTGGGCGTTCGGCGCCCACACGGTGAACCGGGTGCCGGCCACCCCGCCGTGCGTCATCGGCTCCGCGCCGAGCGCCTTCCACAGCTCCTCGTGGCGCCCCTCCTTGATGAGGTGCAGGTCGAGTTCGCCGAGGGCGGGGAGGAATCGGTACGGGTCATGGACCTCGTGCTCGTCGCCCTCCGCGTACGACACCAGCAGGGTGTACGCCGGGAGCGCGTCAAGCGGGAGCACGGCGGAGAAGAGGCCGCCGCCCTCCGAGGTGAGCGGGCTGCGCGTCCCGTCGATCACGACGCTCACGGCACGCGCGTACGGACGCAGCGCCCGGAAGGCGATCCCGCCCGGCACCGGGTGCGCGCCGAGCAGCGCGTGCGGGTCGTGGTGGGCACCGGAGAGGAGACGGTCGCGGTCGGCGGGGTCCAGGGGAGCGGAGGCGCACTGGGGTGCGGGCGTGGACGGACCGCCCGTCTCCTGAGGTGAAGTGTCGCGCAGGGCCACGGAGTTCAGCCTCCTCGGACGGCGAGACGTTCGATCGCCGCCATGGGTACGGGAAGCCAGTCCGGACGGTGTCTGGCCTCGTACAGCACTTCATACACGGCGCGGTCCGTCTCGTACGCGCGCAGCAGGGCGTGCTTGGTGCGGGGGTCCCAGCCGGCCCGGGCCGCGTAGCCCGCGCAGAAGGCCTCCCGGCAACGGCGCGCCCACTCGGGGCGCCAGGGGCGGCGCTGCCGGGCCGCGTAGTCGAAGGAGCGCAGCATGCCGGCGATGTCCCGCACCGGAGACTGCGCGCTGCGCCGTTCCGCCAGTGGCTTGGACGGTTCGCCCTCGAAGTCGATGACGAACCAGTCACGGCCGGCCCGCAGCACCTGCCCGAGATGCAGATCGCCGTGGATGCGCTGGGCGGGCGGCCCGGCATCGCGGCCGACGAGCGCGCCGAACGCGGTCCGCAGCCCCGGCACGAACGGCCGCAGCGCGGGCACGGAGTGCGCGGCCGCCTCCAGGCGCTCGGTCATCGCCGCCGCCGTACGGTCGTTCTCGGCGAGGGGGCGGCCGGCGGACGGAAAGGCCGTCGCCAGCGCGAGATGGACATCCGCGGTCGCCTGGCCCAACTCGTAGGCCTCCGTGGTGAATTCGTCCCCGGTGGCGAGTGCGTGCAGCGCGAGCGCCCAGCCGTCGGAGGCGTCCGGGAGGAACGGCTGGAGTACACCGAGCGTCGCGGCCCGCGGCTCCGCCGTCCGGAACCACGCCACCGGCGCCGGGACCCGCTGGCAGCCCTGCGCGGCCAGCGCACCCGGCAGCTCCAGGTCCGGATTGACGCCGGGCTGGATCCGACGGAACACCTTCAGGATGAACCGATCGCCGTACACCAGCGAGGAGTTGGACTGCTCGGCACCCAGCAGGCGAGGGGTGAGTCCCGCGGGCACGGACACCGACGGGTCCGCCTCGAAGTGCAGGGGGCCTGTCGTACCGGGATGCCGCAGCCGCTCCAGCAACAGCTCCGCCGAGCGCGGATCCTGTAGCGCGTCGTAGACCGCGAGACCCGCCAACGGACCTTCCTGCACACGGCCGATGTACGCCCGGGCGAGGCGCGGTGAGACGTGTTCCCGTACGCCGAGCAGGAGTTGGTAGCAGTCGCCGGGCGGGGGAGTGCCGCCCGGCGAGGGCACCGGCGTATGAGAGGCGTGGACCAGCAAGTGGAGGCAGCCCGGGAAGAGTTCGGTTGTGGACAGCACGTCGAGGTCGGCCACCGGACGGTCCTTGCCGGCGAACCAGCGCTGCCCGGGCAGCCATTCGCGCAGCAGCCCGGCGAGCGTGGCCAAAGGCCTGTCGACGCCGGGGCTGCTCAGTCGAAGCGGTGCGGTCTTCGGCATGGTGACGCGTCCTTTCGCCGGCACATCCTCAAAGTCGTCGGCCGATACGGGAAGCGGCTCGCGGGAGCCTGAACCAGTAGAAGCCGTGCCCCGCGAGCGTCAGCAGATACGGCAGTTCACCGATGGCCGGGAACCGCACCCCGCCGATCAGCTCCACGGGATGCCGGCCGTCGAACTCCCGCAGATCGAGCATCGTGGGCTGCGCGAACCGCGAGAAGTTGTGCACGCACAGGACGAGATCGTCCTCGTACTCACGCAGGAACGCGATCACCGCCGGGTTCGACGACTGGAGCTCCGTGTACGAGCCGAGCCCGAACGCCGGGTTCTGCTTACGGATCTCGATCATGCGGCGCGTCCAGTGCAGCAGCGAGGAGGGCGACGACATCGAGGCCTCGACGTTGGTGACCTGGTAGCCGTAGACGGGGTCCATGATGGCCGGCAGGAAGAGGCGGCCGGGGTCGCAGGAGGAGAAGCCCGCGTTCCGGTCGGGTGTCCACTGCATCGGCGTGCGCACGGCGTCGCGGTCGCCGAGCCAGATGTTGTCGCCCATGCCGATCTCGTCGCCGTAGTAGAGGATCGGCGAGCCGGGGAGGGAAAGCAGCAGGGCGGTGAAGAGTTCGATCTGGTTGCGGTCGTTGTCCAGCAGGGTCGCGAGGCGCCTGCGGATGCCGATGTTGGCGCGCATGCGGGGGTCCTTGGCGTACTCCGCCCACATGTAGTCGCGTTCCTCGTCGGTGACCATCTCCAGGGTCAACTCGTCGTGGTTGCGCAGGAAGATGCCCCACTGGCAACCCGAGGGAATGGCAGGGGTCTTGGCGAGGATTTCCGACACCGGATAGCGGGACTCGCGGCGGACGGCCATGAAGATCCGTGGCATGACGGGGAAGTGGAACGCCATGTGGCATTCATCCCCGCCGCCCTGGTAGTCGCCGAAGTAGTCGACGACGTCCTCGGGCCACTGGTTCGCCTCGGCCAGCAGCACGGTGTCCGGATACATCGCGTCGATCTCGCGGCGGACGCGCTTCAGGAAGTCGTGACTGGCGGGCAGATTCTCGCAGTTGGTGCCTTCGGCCGCATAGAGATAGGGGACGGCGTCGAGGCGGAAGCCGTCGATGCCGAGGTCGAGCCAGAAGCGGAGGGCGGCCAGGATCTCTTCCTGGACGGCCGGGTTCTCGTAGTTGAGGTCCGGCTGGTGGGAGAAGAAGCGGTGCCAGAAGTACTGCTTGCGGACGGGGTCGAAGGTCCAGTTGGAGGCTTCGGTGTCGACGAAGATGATGCGGGCGTCGGGGTACTGCTTGTCGTCGTCGGCCCACATGTAGTAGTCGCCGTACGGCCCGTCGGGGTCTTTTCGCGACTCCTGGAACCAGGGGTGCTGGTCGCTGGTGTGGTTCATGACGAAGTCGATGATGACGCGCATGCCGCGTTGGTGGGCGGAGTCGACGAACTCCACGAAGTCGGCCAGGTCGCCGAATTCGGGGAGTACGGCGGTGTAGTCCGAGACGTCGTAACCGCCGTCGCGCAAGGGGGATTTGAAGAACGGTGGGAGCCAGAGGCAGTCGACGCCGAGCCACTGGAGGTAGTCGAGTTTGGCGGTGATGCCCTTGAGGTCACCGACGCCGTCGCCGTTGCTGTCCTGGAAGGAGCGGACCAGGACCTCGTAGAAGACGGCGCGTTTGAACCACTCGGGGTCCCGGTCCTTGGCGGGAGTGTCCTCGAAGGTGTCGTGGACCGGTTCGTTGACAGTCATGAAGCTTTTGACCCTCCGCTCTGAGTGGACCGCCGGACGTGGAGCACGTGCGCGGGAGCCCGGCCGGGTTCGAGACGCACATAGTTGGTCCTGCCCCACTGATAGGACTCACCCGTCAGTTCGTCGTACACCGACATGGATTCGTTTGATTCCAGGCCGAGTTGCGGCATGTCCAACGAGACCGTGGCCTCCTGGGTGTGGTGCGGGTCGAGGTTGACGACCACCAGGACCGTGTCCACACCCGAGGTCTTGCTGTACGCGATCAGCGCGTCGTTGTCCGTCCGGTGGAAGCGGAGATTCCTGAGCTGGTGCAGCGAGGGGTGACGGCGCCGGATGTCGTTGAGCTTGCCCAGCAATGGCGCGATGCTACGTCCTTCCCGCTCGGCGGACTCCCAGTCGCGCGGGCGGAGTTGGTACTTCTCCGAGTCGAGATACTCCTCGCTGCCCGGCCGGAGAGGGGCGTTCTCGCAGAGTTCGTAGCCGCTGTAGACACCCCAGGTCGGGGACAGCGTGGCGGCGAGTACCGCGCGCAGTTCGAAGGCGGGTCGGCCGCCGTCCTGGAGGAACTCGTGCAGGATGTCGGGGGTGTTGACGAAGAGGTTCGGCCGCATGTAGGCCGCTGCCTCGCCCGACAACTCGCTGAGGTATTCGGTGAGTTCCTGCTTGGTGTTGCGCCAGGTGAAGTAGGTGTACGACTGCTGGAACCCGATCTGGGCGAGCGTGTGCATCATCGCGGGGCGTGTGAACGCCTCGGCCAGGAAGATGATGTCGGGGTCGGTGCCGTTGATCTCCGCGATCACCCGTTCCCAGAACACGACCGGCTTGGTGTGCGGGTTGTCGACGCGGAAGATCCGTACGCCGTGGTCCATCCAGTGACGTAGGACCCGGACGGTCTCGGTGATCAGGCCGTCCAGGTCGCGGTCGAAGGCGATGGGGTAGATGTCCTGGTACTTCTTCGGCGGGTTCTCCGCGTACGCGATCGTGCCGTCGGGGCGGTGGTGGAACCACTCCGGGTGTTTCTCCACCCAGGGGTGGTCCGGGGAGCACTGGAGCGCGAAGTCCAGCGCGATCTCCATGCCCAGCTCGGCGGCCCGGGCGACGAACGCGTCGAAGTCCTCCAGCGTGCCCAGCTGCGGGTGGATCGCGTCGTGGCCGCCCTCGGGGGAGCCGATCGCCCACGGGACGCCGACGTCCTCACGCCCTGCGGAGAGGGTGTTGTTCGGACCCTTGCGGAAGGTGCTCCCGATGGGGTGGATCGGCGGCAGGTAGACGACGTCGAAGCCCATCGCCGCGATGCCGTCGAGTCGCCGCGCGGCCGTACGGAACGTGCCGTGCGGGATCTCGACCGTGCCCTCGGAGCGCGGGAAGAACTCGTACCAGGCGCCGTAGAGGGCCCGTTCCCGCTCGACCACCAGAGACCTGGGCGCGCAAACCGTCACCAACTCCCGCAACGGATACCGCTCCAGCACCCCGTCCACATCCGGCGTCAACGCGGCCACGAACCGCGTCCCCACCGGCAACGTGTCGTCGCGCAGAGCCTCCGCGGCGGCCAGCATCGTGGCGCGGGCCGGGCCCTCGGGCACTCCGGTCGCGGCGCGGGCGTACAACTCCGCGCCCTCCTCCAGCATCAGGCCGATGTCGATGCCGGCCGGGATCTTGATGCGGGCGGCCCGGCGCCAGGTCGCGATGGGGTCGCCCCAGGCCTCCACGACGTAGGACCAACGGCCCGTCGCGTCCGGGGTGACCTCGGTGCCCCAGCGGTCGCTGCCGGGGGCGAGTTCGCGCATCGGGGTCCAGGGGCCGGGGCGGCCGTCCGGGTCGTGGAGCACGACGTTGGCGCCGATCGTGTCGTGGCCCTCGCGGAAGACGGTGGCGGTGACCTGGAACGTCTCGCCGACCACCGCCTTCGCCGGGCGGGCGCCGCTGTCCACGGACGGGCGTACGTCACGTACCGGAATGCGGCCGATGGCTGCCGGGGTCGCGTTCATGGGTCTCACCTCCGTCGTGCCGGAGGCCGGGCTGTTCGCCCGGCCGTGGGTCCAAGCTGCGCCGGAAGGGGGACTACCTTCCCGCCGGGGAACGCTGATCGACCGCGACGGGCGGCCCGCGGTGCACGACGGCCGCCGTACGGGGGCGGGCGTTCTGCTCCTGCTGGTAGGTGCTCCGGCCGCCGCGCAGAAAGCGTTCGGCGGCTTCCGCGGCCTCGCGCGCGCAGCGTTTCCCCATCAGCACGCACAAGGTGTAGCCCGAGTCCTCGAAGGTGGCCCGTACCGTCCGGTCGCCCGGCGATGCGAGCATCACGCGTTCCCACGCCCGATAGCGCCGCAGGTGGCGGGCGACTTCGGCGTTGGCGGGTAGCAGCATGGCGCTGTTCACCTTTCGCCTCGGCGGACCGCGGTTCCCGACCGTCGGGTGGCGGCCGTACCCGGAGCGTCATGGCTCCGTCACGGCAGTCGAGGCTTTCACTCATGGTGCACACCTGATGACCCAGCGTCTTGTTGGTTCTTCAACTACCTCACCCGTCGCTCGTGTTGCACGAATGGCCTAGCGCTCGCACAGTGGAGCTGACTCAGAAGCGATCAGTGCTCACGCTTCGTGTTCGGGGCCGGGCCCCGCAGGGGGCAGAGGCGGAGCGAGAGTTCCGCCGGTGAGGAGCCAACGAAGATGAAGACCGCAGTGCCGTGCTACTACCACCTCGATGTGGACGTCAGTCAGGAACGGGTCGGGCAGGTCAGGCGCATTCTGGCCGCCCACCTCCGGCTGTGGGACCTGGAGATCCTCGTGGAGCCCGTCTGCCGCGGCGCCGAGCTGCTGCTGCGGGCCATCGACGAGCACGCCACGGACAAGCACACGTCCATAGAGCTGTGGTGGAACGGCCAGCACCTGATCACCGCCATCGGCGACAACGACCGCGATCTGCGCCCGGACCAGGACCTGCGCGCCTGCCTCGCCCGCATCGCCGCGATGAGCGACGGCTGGGGCTGCTGCGCCACCGACACCGGGAGCAAGGTCATCTGGTTCTCGCAGCGCGCCCGCAGCGGCGAACGCGTCCCGCGCGTCCCGAGGACGCCCGCGCCGCGGCTGCGGGAGACGCTCCAACTCCCGCGCGAGGTACCGGCCGTCCTGCCGGCCCGCCCGGCGCACGGCGTCCTGGAGGACGCCAAGTGACCGCGAGCCCGTCCCGGAAAGGGGTGCCCGTCTGGAACGGGCACCCCTTTCCCTTGGGGGCCGTGTACGACGGGACGGGCACCAACTTCGCCCTGTTCAGCGAGGTCGCCGAACGCGTCGACCTCGTCCTCGTCGGCGACGACGGCCGACACCACGACATTCACCTCACCGAGGCCGACGGCTTCGTGTGGCACTGCTATCTGCCGGGCATCGGGCCGGGGCAGCGCTACGGCTATCGGGTGCACGGTCCGTGGGCTCCGGCCCTCGGGCACCGCTGCAACCCGGCGAAGCTGCTCCTCGATCCGTACGCCCGGGCGGTGGACGGCCAGATCGACAACGACCCCTCGCTGTACGAGCGTTCGGCCGATCCGGCGCCTGGTGACAGCGCCGGGCACGGCATGCTCGGTGTGGTCACCGACCCGGCCTTCGACTGGGGCGACGACCGGCCGCCCCGGCGCTCGTACGCCGACACCGTGATCTACGAGGCCCATGTGAAGGGGTTGACCCGCACCCATCCGGAGGTTCCCGAGGAACTCCGGGGGACGTACGCGGGGCTCGCGCACCCGGCCGTCGTCGAGCACCTCGTCCAACTCGGTGTGACCGCCGTCGAGTTGATGCCGGTGCACCAGTTCGTGCAGGACGGGGTGCTCCAGGACCGGGGGCTGTCCAACTACTGGGGCTACAACACCATCGGCTTCTTCGCGCCGCACAACGCCTACGCCGCGCACCGCGAACGCGGGCGCCAGGTCACCGAGTTCAAGTCGATGGTGAAGGCGCTGCACGCGGCCGGACTCGAAGTCATCCTCGACGTGGTCTACAACCACACGGCCGAGGGCAACGAGAAGGGCCCCACCCTCTCCTTCCGGGGCATCGACAACGCCTCCTACTACCGTCTGGTGGACGGCGATTGGGGCCACTACTACGACACGACGGGCACCGGGAACAGCCTGCTGATGCGGCACCCGTACGTCCTGCAACTGATCATGGACTCGCTGCGCTACTGGGTCACCGAGATGCACGTCGACGGCTTCCGCTTCGACCTCGCGGCCACGCTGGCCCGGCAGTTCCACGAGGTGGACCGGCTGTCGGCGTTCTTCGACCTGATCCAGCAGGACCCGGTGATCAGCCGCGTCAAGCTCATCGCCGAGCCGTGGGACGTGGGCGAGGGCGGCTACCAGGTCGGCAACTTCCCGCCGCTCTGGTCGGAGTGGAACGGCAAGTACCGGGACGCCGTACGGGACTTCTGGCGGGGCGGCGAGCACACGCTCGGCGAGTTCGCGTCCCGGCTCACCGGGTCCTCCGACCTGTACCAGCACAGCCGTAGGCGTCCGCGCGCCAGCGTCAACTTCGTCACCGCGCACGACGGGTTCACCCTGCGTGACCTCGTCTCGTACAACGACAAGCACAACGAGGCCAACGGGGAAGGGAACCGGGACGGTGAGAGCACCAACCGGTCCTGGAACTGCGGGGCCGAGGGGGACACCGACGACCCCGCCGTGCTGGAGCTGCGTGCCCGGCAGCAGCGCAACTTCCTTGCCACGCTGCTCCTTTCGCAGGGCATCCCGATGCTCGGCCACGGTGACGAGCTGGGCCGTACGCAGGGCGGCAACAACAACGCCTACTGCCAGGACGACGAAGTCTCCTGGATCGACTGGGAGTTGAGCGACGAGCAGCGTGAACTCGCTGATTTCACGCGGTATGTGATCGGGTTGCGTGCCGCGCACCCGGTGCTGAGGCGGCGCCGGTTCTTCCGGGGGGAGACCGCCGTGCACGCGGGTCAGCCGTTGCCCGACCTGGTGTGGCTGCTGCCGGACGCGCGCGAGATGGCCGACCTGGACTGGCAGCGCTCGGACGCGCACTGCGTGGGCGTGTTCCTCAACGGTGACGCCATCGCCGAACGCGACCCGCACGGCGGGCCCGTGGTCGACGACTCCTTCCTGCTCCTGCTGAACAGCTACTGGGAGCCCGTCGGCTTTCGGCTGCCCGACATCGCCTACGGCGAGCGCTGGACGACCCTGATCGACACCGCCGAGCCGCAGGGCGGCCCGGACGAGAGGGAACACAAGGCCGGCACCGAGATGGCCGTAGCGGCGCGCAGTCTCGTGCTGTTGTCGCGGCCCGCCCGGGAGGAGGGGCGGGTCAGGGGGCGTCGCGGGAGGTGACCGTGAAGCGGGCGCCGTCGGGGTCGCGCAGGACGGCCTCGGTGCGGTTCTCCCGCAGCACGCTCCCGCCGTATGCCTCCGTGACCCGGGCGCAGGACCTGATGTCCGAGACCGCGAAGTGGACCTGCCAGTTGGGGCGGACGGTCGGGTCGGGGGCCGCCTCCAGGGCGCCCGACTCGATGCGGGCCACGACGTTCCCGCCGCTGCGCAGGACGACCTCTTCGCCCTCGTACCGGACGTCACAGCTCTGCGGGTCGGCCGAGGCCCAGTCGAGGACCTCGCCGTAGAAGATCGCCGCGTCGAAGGCGTCGCGGGTGCGCAGCCTGACGAAGGCGGGGGCCGAGCGGCGCCAGGTCTCCCAGCCGCGGACGAGGTCGCCCTCCCAGATGCCGAAGGTCGCGCCGTCCCGGTCGCCGAGCAGGGCCGCGCGGCCGGGCGGGAAGGAGAGCGGTCCCACGGCGACCGTGCCACCGCGCTCCCGGACCCGGGCCGCGGCCACGTCCGCGTCGGGCACGGCGAAGTACGGCGTCCACGCCACCGCGACCTGCCACATGGAGGCCACCGCGGCCAGACCGGCCACCGGGATGTCGTTCGCCGTGGCGATCCGGAAGCGGTCGCCGAGGCTGGCCGAGCGCCACTTCCAGCCGAACACGGCCTCGTAGAACGCCTCGGTGTTCTCCACGTCGCGGCTCGTGAGACTCACCCAGCAGGGGGCGCCGAACACCGAACGGGTGGAGACGGAGTCCGGTTCTCCGGGGGACGTATTCCTGTCGTGGTTCATGGCAGTCGCGTTCCGATCTCGTGGACCGGCGGCCACCGGTCTCCACCAGTGTCCAACCGGAACCGGTCCCGCTGCCTCCCGAGCCGGTGTCTTGACCATCCTTTTGGGTTAGTTACCTCTGCTAAAGAGGTAATCTCCACAGTGTGGAGACGGAGAACTTCCCGGAAGAGCTGGCCGACGCGCTCGTCGGTGTCCAGCGGCTGATCCGCAGGCGGCTGCGCAGCGAGATGACCCTGCCGCGACTGCGCGGCGCCGAGGTGGAGCTGCTGCGGCTGGTCGAGGTCCGGCCCGGAATCGGCATCTCGGACGCGGCCAAGGAGCTGTTCCTCGCGAGCAACTCGGTGTCGACGCTCGTCAACCAGCTCGCCCGGGACGGCTTCCTGATCCGCGAGACGGACCCCGCCGACCGCCGTGCCGCCCGCCTCCAGCTCACTGAGGCGGCCAAGACGCGCCTCAGCGACTGGCACGCACGGCGTGCGGCTCTCGTGCGCGGACAGGTGGACCGTCTCGACCAGGCGGACCGGGACGCGCTGCGCGCGGCGATCCCGGCCCTGCGCCAGCTGGCCGTCAATCTGCACGAGGAGGCCGAGGAGTCATGACGCCGGACATCGATACAGACACCGACAGCGATACCGGCACCGGCACCGGCACCGCCACCGGGCGGTCCGCGGCCGTCAGCTGCACCCGGCTCGCCTATTCGTTCGGCGAGACGACCGCGGTGGACGGGCTCGACCTGTCCGTGGGGGAGGGCGAGGTCTTCGGCCTGCTCGGCCCCAACGGCGCCGGGAAGACCACGGCGATCCGCTGTATCACCACCCTCCTGCCGGTCCCGGCGGGCATGGTCCACGTCTTCGGCCACGACACGGCCAAGGAACAGATGTCGGTGCGCCGCATGCTCGGCTACGTCCCGCAGCAGCTGTCCGCCGACAGCGGGCTCACCGGACGCGAGAACGTCGCTCTCTTCGCCCGCGTCTTCGACGTCCCCCGCAGAGAACGCGCAGCACGCGTCGCCCAGGCACTGCGGGCCGTCGACCTCACCGACGCCGCCGACCGGCTCGCCAACACCTACTCCGGCGGCATGGTCCGCCGCCTCGAACTCGCGCAGGCCCTGGTCAGCGCGCCCCGCCTGCTCATCCTCGACGAACCCACGATCGGCCTCGACCCGATCGCCCGCACCAGCGTGTGGGAGCACATCAACGCCGTCCGCGAGGCCACCGGCATGACCGTCCTGGTCACCACCCACTACATGGACGAGGCCGACCAGTACTGCGACCGCGTCGGCCTCATGCACCGCGGCCGCATCCGCGCCCTCGGCACCCCGGAGCAGCTCCGCGAGGGCCTCGGCGAACGCCGCCGCGCCGACGGAGCGCCCGCCACCGATCCGCTGCCCACCCTCGAGGACGTCTTCCGGGACATAGCCGGCAGCGGTCTCGAAGACCAGTCAGGAGGTTTCCGCGATGTCCGAAGCACCCGCCGCACCGCGAACCGCGTCGGCTGACCCAGCCCTCTCGAACGACCTGAACCTTCTCCTGACCCCGCCCCAACCCCGGGCCGGATGGCGCCTGTTGCCCGCCCGCGTCATCGCGATGTGCGCGGTCGAACTCCAGAAACTCCGCCACGACCGCACCGAGTTGTACACCCGCGCCGTCCAACCGGCGCTCTGGCTGCTGATCTTCGGCCAGACCTTCACCCGCATCAAGGCGATCCCCACCGGCGGCATCCCCTACATCGACTACCTCGCCCCGGGCATCATCGCCCAGTCCGCGATGTTCATCGCCATCTTCTACGGCATCCAGATCATCTGGGAACGCGACGCGGGCATCCTCAACAAGCTCCTCGTCACCCCCACCCCGCGCTCGGCACTGATCACCGGCAAGGCCTTCGCGGCCGGGGTGAAGTCGCTGATCCAGGCCGTCGTCGTGGTCGTCATCGCCGCGATCCTCGGAGTCGCGCTGACCTGGAACCCGCTGAAGCTGATCGGCGTCGGCGCGATCGTGATCCTCGGCTCGGCCTTCTTCTCCTGCCTCTCGATGACCATCGCCGGCATCGTGCTCAGCAGGGACCGGCTGATGGGTTTCGGCCAGGCGATCACCATGCCGCTGTTCTTCGGCTCCAACGCCCTCTACCCGGTGGCGATCATGCCCGGCTGGCTGCAGGCGGTGAGCAAGGTGAATCCCCTGAGCTACGAAGTGGACGCGCTGCGCGGGCTGCTGCTCGGCACCCCGTCCCATGTGGGCACCGACTTCGCGGTGTTGCTGGTGGCCGCCGCGCTGGGTATCGCGGCCGCTTCCTCCCTGCTCGGACGGCTCGCCCGCTGATCTTGGACGGGACGTGATGTGCGGCACGCTCCCGACCAGGATTCGACGGCCGGAAAGCGGATTCTTCCTGCGCACGGCTTGATCAGTGATCAAGCGGACGAAAACGCTGGCCACAGCGCATTCCGCTCATTTGACAGTGCGCTGAGCACACAGATAGGAAGCAGCTCTCTGAGGTCGAGAGGGTGCACTGTGTACGAGCCGAACGTGGTCGGGGACTGGGTGGAGTACGACGAACACGCCGGTCTGCGCGTCCGCGTCCACAGCCTGGCCGCCGCCGAGCCGCCACGCGGACGCGACGACGCCGCCGAAGGGCTGACCTACTTCACGCTCCGTGTCACCGTCGAGAACCGCGGCGCGCGGCACTACGGCATCCACCTGGAGGACGGCCAGATCGACGTCAGGGTCGGCCCGGACGGCGAGAGCGCCTTCATCGACTGGCGCAGCTCGCAGTTCATCGAGGGCTTCGACGTCTATCCGCTGCGCCGCGCCACCGCCGTCGTCTACGCGGCCGGTGCCGAGGACTCCCTGAAGCAGGTGGACGTACAGGTCCAGCTGCGGGTGGAGGAGGAGTGGACCGAGCGGCGCCTGTGGGCGGGCGGCATCGGCCTGTGCGAGGCGGCCGTCGCCGCCGGGGTGGGGCGGGACGGCCTGGCGCACCAGGTGAGCAAGTTCCTCCGGGACCAGGACCAGGCGGAACCCGGCACCCCCTGAGACTCCGGGGCCACGCCGAGCCCCGGCGCCTTTGTGCGACTCCCGGCTAGTGCGGGATGCCGTCGATGATCTCCCGGGCACCCTGCCGCAGCAGCGCCACCGCCACGGACGTACCCAGCGTCGCCGGGTCGAGGCGGCCCGCCCACTCGTGGGCGTTGAGCCTGGTCTTGCCGTCCGGGGTGAACACACAGGCGCGCAGCGACAGTTCACCGCTCCGGTCGACCTGCGCGTACCCGGAGATCGGGCTGTTGCAGTGCCCCTGGAGGACGTGCAGGAACATGCGCTCCGCGGTCGCCTCGCGATGCGTCTCGGGGTGACCGAGCCCGCTGACCGTGTCGATGACGTCGGTGTCGCCCTCGCGGCACTGCAGGGCGAGGATGCCCGCGCCGATCGGCGGCATCATCACCTCGGGCGAGAGCACCTCGCTGATCACGTCCGTCCGGTCGATGCGCTCCAGGCCCGACATCGCGACCAGCAGCGCGTCGGCCTCACCCGCCGCGAGCTTCTCCAGCCGCCGGTTGACGTTGCCGCGGAACGGCACGCACTGCAACTCCGGGTGCGTGGCGGCGAGTTGCGCGACCCGCCGGACCGACGAGGTGCCGATCCGGGTGCCCGGAGACAGTTCGTCGAGGGTCAGACCGCCCGGGTGGACCAGGGCGTCACGGATGTCGTCCCGCTTGAGGAACGCGGCGAACGTCGTACCGGCCGGCAGCGGACGGTCGGCGGGCACGTCCTTCACGCAGTGCACCGCGAGATCCGCCACACCGGCGAGCAGCGCGGCGTCCACCTCCTTGGTGAACGCCCCCTTGCCCTCGACCAGGGACAGATCGCCCATCCACTTGTCACCGGTCGTCTTGACCGGCACGACCTCGGTGCGCACCTGCGGATGAAGGACGGCCAACTCGGCTCGCACACGCTCCACTTGGGCCAGCGCCATGGGCGAGTCGCGGGAGACGATACGGATCAGTTCGGGCACGGACATGCGGACACGATAGACCGTCCGGCACATCGCCGTGGACAGACGGGTGCACCTGGCAACAGCTTCAGGCCCGCCCCCGTACAAGGGGCTCACTCATCTCCACGGCCCGCAGAGCGGCGGCGAGAGCCCGCTCGTCCCCGACATCCAGGGCCGTGTCCGTCAACTTGATCACGTGCTCGTCCCCGTGTTCCAGGGCCCGCTCCATCACCTCTTCGGCCGTAACCCGCGAGGGCGGAACGTAGGTGATCGCCTCGCTCGGCGCGTACATCGCGGTGACGGCGGCCGACGCCGTCCACGCCGCGTGCAGACTCGGCGCCCACAGCTCGCGGGGCAGGGCGTCCAGGGCGCGCAGCACGGCGTTGGGCGCTGTCGCCGCGTGCACGAGCATGGTCGGCTCGCCGTGCCCGTGGGTCGCGTAACGATGCGTGGCCGCACGCACCAACTCGGTGAGCCGCTCCCGCGCCACGTCCGGATCGCTCACCTCGCCCGCCCAGACGGGCAGTTGACGTACGGCGCCCAGCCGCGCCCGGAATCCGACCACTCCGCCGACGATCGGCGGCACGTCATCGAGCGCACCGGCGGCGGTGGACCCGGTGGCCAACTCCTCAATCCCCGAAACGGGTTGATGCCGCGCCGCCCAATACCCCAGCCCGTGGGCGAGTTCGGTGAGCCGAGGCTCGTTCTCCTCCCCACCGAGGGCCCGTACGGCATGCCCGACGCGGATGACCGGATGGGTGGCGCCCGCGGCGATCCCGGGCAGCAGCCGCGGCCACCACACGGCGAGCACGTCCTGCCAGGGCCGTTCGTCGAGGGCCCGGGAGAAGTAGCCGATCCAGTCGGCGGCCCGGCGCGAATCCCCCAGCGCGGCGGGCCAGTTGGCGTCCGTGACGGCAGCCACCGGCTCGGGGAAGTCCTCCAGCTTGTCCCGGTAGAGATCGAGCCAGCGGTGAACGGCCCCCGCCTGCCCGCGCGCCGCGAGCGCCTCGGCGACCATCGGAGCGTGATTACTGAGCCACCCCCCGCGCTCGGGCCCGGTGGAGTGCAGTCGCCCGAATGCCTCTTCCAGCGTTCCGCTCGTATCCATACCCAGCACGCTAGGCGCGGGGCTGCGTCCGCAGAACGGACCGGGGGAGGAAGAGACGCCCACCTTCGGTCCTAGTCCCGCGGACCGAGACCGGCCGGGCGCAGCTCCGAAGGGGCGCGGGGCTGTGTCGATATGCGGCTCCGCCGCCGGGCCTCGATGGGTCGTCATTCGGCTGCCGCGACGTGGGGGCTGGTCGCGCAGTTCCCCGCGCCCCTTACAGACCAGGGCGTTGCCGAGGCGCGGTCGACTTCACCCGGCCCGCCTCGGTCCGCAAACGTATGCCGCACGGTCGTGGCTCGTCGCGCGCACATCACTCCCCAACAACCCGAGCACTTACTCCGCCAGCACGACAGAGATCACGCGCCGCCCCCGCCCGTCGGCCGCCACGACCGGTTCCCCCGACACCCCATCGACCGTGCACGACTGCACCCGACTCCCGCCCCCGCTCAACGTCACGTCAAGCGTCATCCCCCGATACGGCAGCCCGCGCAGACTCACCGCCCCCCAGTTCGACGGCAGACACGGGGACAGCCGTAGCGAGTCGTCGGTGAACGTCAGGCCGAACAGGCCGTCGTGGATCAGGCGGAGATACGCCGTCGCCGACCAGGTCTGGTCGGGCTGGGACACGAAGTGGTCGGCGTGCCCGCTCGCGCCGCCCTGCCAGCCGCCGTCCACCGCGCCGGTCACGGAGTTGTACAGCTCGTAGAAGCCGCCGCTCGCCGTGATCAGATCGGCGAGGGTGGCGACCGCGAGGGCGAACGGCTCGGGGCGCCTCGCGTCGGCGGCGGCCTGGCCGTACAGGCCGTGGACCATCGGCCAGACCATCACGTTGTGCCGTCCGGGGTGCCGGTCGTCGAAGCGCGGGAAGTGCGGCCAGACGTTGACGATGCCGTACGGCTGCCAGTGCGTGGAGTTGAGGAGCTGGACGGCGCGTTCGGAGTCGGCGACGCCGAGGAGGATCGCGAGGGCCAGGCCCGCGCCCTCCTGCGAGGTGTCGACGTGCCCGGCGCGGGGGCCCTCGCCGTGCACGAGATAGGCGTAGGTGCCGGCGTCCGCGCGCCACAGGTGCCGGTCGATCGCCGTGCGCAGGTGCTCCGCGTCCGAGCGGAACGAGGCCGCCTGTACGGGGTGGCCGAGGGCCTCGGACATGGCGGCAAGGGCGAGTTGGGCGCCGTAGTAGAGGGAGTTGGTCGACAGGCACATCAGCTTGTCGGCGTGCGGGTGGTCCAGGGCGAAGGACGAGTGGACGGACTTCGATGCGGGCGGGCTGGGGTAGCCGGAGATGCCGTCGTTCATGAAACCCGGGCCCTCGAAGAGGCCGAAGGAGGAGTTGTAGTGCTGGGCGCGGCGGGCCGCGAGGGTGTGTGCGGACGTGTCGTGGGCCCGGGTGAGGAAGTCCCGGTCGCCGGTGACCAGGTAGTGGTGGTGCGCGGCCAGGACCCACACGATCTGGTCCCACCACTGGTTGTCCTGCTGGACCACGAGGCCGTCCCGCGCGCGGTCGACCACGGACCACAGGGTGTTGCGGCCGACGTCCGGCGCCAGCAGGCTCACCCCGCTCCACGCGTTGACCGCCGCGTCCCGGGTCCAGCGCTGCGGCGCGGGATAGCCGCCGCCCGCCCGGACGACGGTGCCGGGCGGGTAGCTGAGCAGGCCCGCCTTGTCGTAGACCGAGCGGTCGGCGCCGATGGTGTTGGCGCCGGACACGGATCTGAGCGCGGCGGCGTAGACGGTGCCGAGGCGGCGCTGGACGGCCTGGTCGTCGAAGGCGAGGGTGGGCATGGTGTACCCGTTCCCGGGAGCCGGGCCCTGCGCACCCGCCGGGACCGCCGTCGCCCCGGCGATGCCGAGTGCGATCAGGAGAGCCCGCCGTGAGATCCCGCGTTCAGCTGCCACGTTCCGTCCTCTCGGGCTCCCGGGGTCGAGGTGACTCCGGGAACCCTGAGAACGATGGTCCCCCCTGAAGGGTTGAGTCAGGCGTTGGGGTCGAACGTGATTCCGGACGGCTCGGCCGACGTGAGGTGGGCCGCGAAGTTCGCGTCCTTGAGCCCGAAGTTGGCGCTGCCGAAGTCGTAGGCGCTCAACTTGTCGCGCAGGCCCGCCGGGTAGCCGTTCCAGCCGACGAGCGGCGGGTACTGCCAGGTGTGCTTGTCGTTCTCCGGCGGCTCGTCGTTGGCGTTCGCGAGCCGGAAGTCGTGCGTGCCGATGCCGTCCTTGTGGTAGACGATCTTGGCGTGCGTGCCGTCGAAGCGGACGTCGGAGGCCGCGTGCACGGTGAACGAGCCGTGGTTGGACGTCGACACGTACTGGATCGTGCCGTTCTGCACCCACACCACGACGTGTTCCCAGTCGTTGCGGTGCCCGCCGATGCTGGAGTTGGCGACGGCCTGGTCCTTCTCGAAGTAGAGGCCGTACATGTACGCGCACCAGCCGTTGTTGCACTTGTAGCGCGAGTAGCTGTTGGTGTTGTCGAGGTCCGAGGCGTCGTGGCACTCGCCGCTGAGTGAACCCGTCGGGTTCAGGCCGCCGTTGATCTTCCCGTCCGGGCCGATCGCGGGCGTCGGGTAGCAGCCGTCCGTGTCGTAGTCGAAGGCGGGCAGATACGTCTGCTCGGCGGCTTCGGCGTTCGCGGGCAGCGCGGTGGGCGGGGCGGCGAAGGCGGCGCTGGGGAAGGCGATGACCAGGGCGGCGGCACCGCCGAGACCGGCGAACCACCTGGTACGGCGGGTTCGGGACTTCTGGGACGACACTGCGTCCTCCTCTCGGGCGCAGCCCGACGGCTGTGGCGGGGGGAAAGGGCTTTCATGATCCCGACTTTCCATGTACGCGCCAAGGGGGTGGAGTGTCACTCCGGTAACGGCCCGCCCAATACTTGAGCTACGCAACTTCCTCAACTGTCCGGAATATCCTCGGACATGGCGTCCGGCACATCCGCCGCCGACTCCTCCGGTGCGAGGTCCGGGCGGAGCCGCAGCCAGGACGGCTGACGCAGCATTCCGGCCCGGGTGCGGGTGCTGTAGCGGACCTCGCCGACGAGCCGGGGCACCACCCAGCGCGCGTTGGCCACCGGCGGCACGGGGTCGAAGGGGGATGCGTGGGTCCCGGCCGCCTGTAGGAGTACGGCGAGTTCGGCGCGCTCGGCCTCGCTCCAGCCGGTGCCGACATTGCCGACGTACCGCAGCCGGCCGGACGCGCGTTGCCCCACCAGCACCGCGCCGGGCAGACCCGTCAGGCGCCCCTTGCCGGGCACCCAGCCGCCGACGAGCACATCCTCGCTGCGCAGGTTGCGGATCTTGATCCAGGCGCGGGAACGGACCCCGGGTTCGTACACCGAGTCCAGCCGCTTGCAGACGAGGCCTTCCAGTCCGTGGTCACGGGTCGCTTGCAGCGCTTCGGCGCCATGTCCGGTGAGGGCGGCGGGAGTTGACCAGTACGGGCCGTTGAGGTCGAGCTGTTCGAGGGTGGTGCGTCGGTGGGCGTAGGGGAGGGAGAGGAGTGGCTGTCCGAGGTGGGGGATGTCGAACAGCACGAGGTGGACGGGCGCTTCGGCGGCTCGGCGCGCCGCCCGCGCGGGGGATCCGGCCAGGCCCATCCGGCCCTGCAGCAACTGGAAGTCGGCGCGGCCGTGTTCGTCCAGGGCCAGGATCTCGCCGTCGAGGATCGCCGGGGTGCTGCCCAACTCCCGGGCGAGGGGGAGTAGTTCGGGGTAGGCGGCGGTGATGTCCTCGCCGGAGCGGGCGCGTAGGAGGACGCTGCCGTCGCCGGGGAGGTGGACGAGTACGCGCTGGCCGTCCTGTTTGGTCTCGTAGGCCCAGTGGCGGTCCTGGGTGGTGGGTGGGAGGGGGCCGGGGGTGGCGAGCATGGGGGAGATGTGGGGGAGGGCTGGTGGTGGAGGAGACGGTGGGGTCACGGCAGAGGTGTCGACGGGGGTGGGGGGTGGCACGCGTCTCTTGGGGTTGGTTCGCCTGAACGGGGTGGTTCGTGAGGCTGGTGGATGAGCCTGCGGGGACGTGTGTATGGGCGCGGGGTCGGTGATGGGCTCGCGTTGATGGCCGGTCCGTTCGGCGGGTGCGCTGGTGGGTCCGTCGGGACCGCGTGAACGGCCGCAGGTTCGCAGGGAGGCGCCCGTTTCCCTTCCCCTTTACGACACGGGGTCCTCGGGAACTGCCGGTCCCCCCGGAACGACCGCCGCGTCAGAACTCCGGAACCGGTGGAGGCGGCGCCTGAACCAGCCCCGACTGGTAGGCCATCACGACGAGTTGGGCGCGGTCGCGGGCGTCGAGCTTGGCCATGGCGCGGTGCACATGCGTGCGTACGGTCAGCGGACTGACGTACAGCTTCTCGGCGATCTCGTCGTTGGAGCGGCCTTCGGCGGCCATGGCCATGATCTCGCGCTCGCGGGCGGTGAGGGAGCCGAGTTGGCCGGGTACGGCCAGCCGGGCGCCCTGTGCGGGAGTGGCCAGGAAGCGGGCGATCAGGGTGCGGGTGGCGAGCGGGGAGAGGAGCGACTCGCCGGACGCGACCGTGCGGATGCCCGACAGCAGGGCGTCGGCGGTGACGTCCTTGCCGAGGAAACCGCTCGCGCCCGCCCGGAGGGCCTGTGCCACGTACTCGTCGACCTCGAAGGTGGTGAGGATGAGGACGCGGGTGTCGGACAGCGTCGGGTCGGCGCAGATCGCGGTCGTGGCGGTCAGACCGTCGGTGCCGGGCATGCGGATGTCCATCAGGACGAGGTCGGGGCGGTGTTCACCGGCCAGCAGGATCGCCTCGGCGCCGTCGGCCGCCTCGGCGACCACCTCCATGTCCTCGCAGGTGTCGATCAGGATCCGGAAGGTGGCCCGCAGAAGGGCCTGGTCGTCGGCGAGCAGCACGCGGATCGTCATGGGGTTCCTTCTGCTGATTCCGGGGCGCTGGGGTACAGCGGCAGTTCAGTGGTGACTTCGAAACCACCCTCGACCCGGTGCCCGGCCTGGAGGACACCGCCGACGGACCGGGCGCGCTCGCGCATGCCGATGAGTCCGAAGCCGCGGGCAGTGATCTCGGCAGGGTGCTCGGCCTGGAGGGTGTTGTCGACGGACCGGACGCGCGCGCGTATCCCGTTGAGTCCGAAGCCGTGGGCGGGAGCAGGTTCCGTGGCCGTCGCTGCGTTCGCCCCGTCACCGCCCCCGCCCCGGCGCCCCGACCGAAGGCCGCCACCGACCAACCGCGCACTCTCGCGCATCCCGGTCTGCCCGACCCCTCGGCCCGGTGCCGGCCCGGCAGCACCCCCCGCGCCCACCCCGTCATCAGTCACCGTGACGGTCAACCGGTCGTAGGAATACCGCAGCCGCACCCGCGCCGACCGGCTCAACGTGTGCTTGCTGACGTTGGTGAGGGCCTCCTGCACGATCCGGTAGGCCGTCAGGTCCACTCCGGGGGAGAGCGGGTGCGGTTCGCCCTCCGTCGTCACGGTGACCGTGAGCCCCGATGACCTGAACGCCCGGGTCAGTTCGGCGAGTTGGGTCAGACCCGGGCTCGGGGTCAGCGGGGCGCCGGGGTCGTCGGGCTGGCGTAGCAGACCCACCGTGCCCTTCATCTCGCGCAGCGCGGAGGACGTCGTACCGGCGAGTTCCGTCAGGATCCTGCGCACGTGCTCGGGGTGCGTGCCCGCCAAGTGCGCCGCGGTACCGGCCTGCGCGTGGGCCAGTGCCAGATGGTGGGCGACGACGTCGTGCAACTCCCTTGCGATACGCATCCGTTCCTCCGCGACCCGGTGCCGTGCCTCCTCCTCCCGGCTGCGCTCCGCGTACTCGGCCCGCGCCTGTACCGCCTCCAGGTACGCCTCCCGCAGCCGGACCGCGTTCCCGGCGACGACCGGCAACAGCAGCCACGCGGCCGGGCCGACGGTCCTGAACGGCCAGGGGTGGTGGACCGGGTCGACCACCGTGGCCGTGGTCACCACCAGCGCGACCGAGGCGAGGAAGCAACGGCGGGCCGTGGTGCGGTCGGTGAGAACGGCCAGCCGGTACAGCGCCAGCATCAGCGGGCCCAGGAGCAGCGGGGTGAGCAGATGGCCCAGCGCACTCGCCCCGGCGGCCGCCACCGCCGTGACCGTGACGACCGTACGAGGACGGCCGCGCTGCCAGAGCAGGGCCGCGCACGAGACCGCGGCGAGCGTGATCGTGGGGCCCACCGCGTCCGGCCGGGGACCGCCGGGGGCGCCCAGCTCGCTGCCGAAGAGGAACATGGCGAACAGCAGCACGGCCGACATGGTGTCGACGGTGCGGATGTGCTCGTCCGCGTAACGCTGCAGGCTGTCGTGCATGGGTGTCTCCGGTGGGGCTCCTGGGGCGAGGGGCAGGAGGGCGGTCACGGGACGGAGTGCCTGGTCCACATCCGCTGCTCGGGAACCGGCCCACACTCCCAGCCAAACCCCCGTCCCGTCGTCGTACGGCTGCCGACAATCACCGCTACTCACACGGCAGTTCGCCGGTACTGGGAACGCCGTACGCGCCGCCGGCCGTGTCATCCGCAAGCACGACCGGCGGCGCGCGCGTCACACGTTCTGCAGATACGCCAGCACCGCCAGCACCCGGCGGTGCCCGCTGTCGCTCGGTGGCAGGCTCAGCTTGAGGAACACGTTGCCGATGTGCTTGCTGACCGCGCGTTCCGTGACGACCAGGGTCTTCGCGATCGTCGTGTTGTCGTGGCCCTCCGCCATCAGCTTGAGCACCTCGCGCTCGCGCGGGGTCAGCGAGTCCAGCGGGGAGTTGCGGCGCCGGGTGAGCAGCTCGGTCACCACCTCGGGGTCGAGCGCCGTACCGCCCGCCGCCACCCGGTCCAGCGCGTCGAGGAACTCGTCCACGCGGCCGATCCGGTCCTTGAGCAGGTAGCCGATTCCGCTCGCACCGATGCCCAGCAGCTCGGCGGCGTACGACTCCTCGACGTACTGCGACAGCACCAGCACCGGCAGCCCGGGGATCTTCTCCCGTGCCTCCAGCGCGGCCCGCAGCCCCTCGTCACGGAAGCCCGGCGGCATCCGCACATCGAGCACGGCCACGTCCGGCCGGTGTTCGAGCAGCGCGGGCAGCACCTCCGGCCCGCTCCCGGCGACGGCCACGACCTCGTGCCCCGCCGACGTCAGCAACAGGACCAGGCCCTCCCTGAGCAGGGCGTTGTCCTCGGCGATCACGACCCTCACGACAGCTCCGCCTCAACTACGCTCACCAGACGCACGGCAGCTCCACTTCGATCACGGTAGGTCCCCCCACGGGGCTGGTCACGGTCACACTGCCGTCGAGCGCGGCGACCCGGCGCTGCATGCCCAGCAGCCCCGATCCGCCCGCCTCGTCGGCTCCGCCCCGGCCCTCGTCGCGCACCCGGACGCGCAGTCCGGTGCGGGCGCGGGCGAGATGGACGTCGGCGCGGTCGGCGCCGCTGTACTTGGCCGCGTTGGTCAGCGACTCGGCGATCACGAAGTACGCGGCCGCCTCCACCGCCGCCGGGGCCCGCGGCCCGTCGTGTCCGTCGGTCAGCCCGTCCACGGTCACGGTGACGGTGAGCGCGCTGCTGGCGGCGAGCGCGCGCACCGCGCCGACCAGGCCGCGGTCGGTGAGGATCGGCGGATGGATCGCGCGCACCACGTGCCGCAGATCCGTCAGCGCCTCCTCGGCCAGCGTCTGCGCGTCGTCGAGCATCTTGCGCGCCGCCGCCGGGTCCTGGTCGTAGGCCCGCTTGGCGAGCCCGATCCGCATGGAGAGCGAGACCAGCCTGGCCTGGGTGCCGTCGTGCAGATCGCGTTCGATCCGGCGCAGCTCGGCACCGTGCGCGGCGATCGCGCCGGCCCGGGTCTGCACCAACTCCTCGACCCGTACGGCCAGTTGGGCCTTGGGTGAGGGCTTCAGCAGGACGGTGGACCAGTGCGCGTCGAGATCCGCGAGCCGGCTGATGAGCGGCAGGACGACGGCCTTGCGGCGCAGCAGCCCGCACCACACTCCGTCGACGACCAGGCCCAGCGGCCACAGCGGCAGCATCAGCAAGGGCAGCGTGCCGTAGGCGTAGTAGGCGACCATCCAGCGGAAGTCGGTCAGCGTGCTCGGGTCGCGGACCGCCGTGCGCACCCGCTCGCGCACGGTGCCGGTGAGCGGCTGGTACGCCTCGGGGATCTTCCGGCCCGTCCACTTGGCCGCCTGATGCCGCTTGGCCCCCGCGATCCGCCGTATCAGCAGCACCGTCTCCGGGAGCATGAACGCGCCGACCACCGCGGCCGTGGCGATCGCGGTGATCAGGAGCACGGTGACGAATATGTACGACCCGAAGGCCATCGCGGCGGAGAGGACCAGCTGGAGGGTGGCTCGGGCGGCCTGCCGCACGGTAGCGCGCATGGAGATCAGGTTAGGCGCATCGGCCCGGGCATGCGGGAGCTGACGGCCCGGCACCGGTGTACCCCGCTCCACCGCGGGTCCGGGAGATCGCTCCCTCGTGGCGTCGGGCGAACGACGGAATCGTTGAGGCAACACGTCAGCCAAGATCCAACTCTTCTCGATCCGGAGGAAACCACCCATGACGCCGCTGCTCGCGTCGAGACCCGTGCTGTGGTTCCTGTTCCTGTTCAACCTGCTCGTCGCCACGGCCGCGCCCTTCGTCACCCACGGCGCGCAGGCCGTGCTGACCGCCGTGGGCATGGGCGCCGTCGCACTGGGCGCGGGCGTCAGCCTGTACCGGACCCGCAGGCGAGTGACCTGACGGTCGCCCGAACAGGTCGGCGGCCCAAGGGAGTTGATCCTGACCGAGGCGGAGCGGTTGTTCGCCGAGCTCAGTGTCCACGCCGTCTCCAACTGCCGCAGGACCACCGGCCTCGACTGGATCCCGTTCGAACACGACGGACCCGTCTACGGCGTCCACGAACTGCCCGCCGAACGGCGGCCGTTGGGCCCCTGTGACCAGTCCCGGCGTGCCCGTCATACGGCGCTCCAGCCGTCGTCGACGGGCAGCACGGCGCCGTTGATGTGCCGGGCGGCGTCGGAGGCGAGGAAGACGAGCGCGGCCGCCTGCTCCTCCGGGAAGGCGATCCGGTCGGAGGCCACGAGCCCGGGGCCGATCACCCCGGGGCCGTGGGCCCGCGCGTCGACGTCGTAGGTGATGCCGGTCGCGGTGGCCCCGGGGGCGATCGCGTTGGCGCGGATTCCCTGCCCCCGGTACATCACGGCGAGGGACTTCACCAGGCCCACGACGCCGTGCTTGGCGGCGGTGCAGGCGGCGCCCGCCGCGCTGCCGCGCAGACCGGCCTCGGCGGCGGTGAAGACGATCGCGCCGCGCCCGGCGGCCAGCATGTGCGGCAGCGCGGCCCGGGTCAGCAGGAAGGGTGCCGTCAGATTGACGCGCACGACACGCTCCCACTCGGCGTCGTCCGTGTCCGCGAGGGCCGACATCCGATCCATGATCCCGGCGTTGTTGATCAGTACGTCCAGGCCGCCGAACGCGTCGACGGTGGTGGCGACGACCTCGTCCACCACCGCCTGCTCGCTCAGGTCGCCGACGACACGCATGGCGGAACCGCCGTCGTGCTCGATCTCCTTGACCGTCCGCTCGGCGCCCGCCCGGTCGAGGTCCGCCACCACGACCTCGGCACCCGCGAGCGCGAACTGCAGCGCGGCGGCCCGCCCGATCCCGGAGCCCGCTCCGGTGACGACGACACTGCGCCCTTCGAGACCGCTGCCGTGCATGGCGTACTCCTTGGTTCCGCGGGTCCGCCGCGGTCGTCCCGAGGTGGGGGAGACGGTGTGTCCCCGGACCCGGCGCCGATCCGGGGGAGTGGCGGCGACCGGGTCCGGGACAGCGCCGACCCCCGTCCCCACGGGTTCGGCGCGGGGGCCGCCTTCCGCTCAAGGCGGCCCCGGCTCTGGTGAGCGAGGGCTCAGCTGTGCTCCTGACTCCTGGTGGCCCACCGCTGCGGCGGGCTTCCTTGAGTTAGGCAAGCGTATCTGACTTACTTGAGTCAAGCAATCGAATGTACATTGCTTGAGTCAGGCAAGCAGGACGGTAGGGTGATGTCCATGTCCACGTACGACAGCATCAGTGAGACACGATCACTCGCCCGCGGCGGCGGGCAGCATCTGCTCGTCGCCGTGGATGAGCCGGACAACGCCGAACTCCTCTCCACGACACTGGGGTTGGCGGGCTACCGCATCAGGACGGCCGGCAACGGCACCGAGGTGGTCTCCCGGCTCGCGGAGCAGCGGTTCGAACTGGTCGTCATCGACGCGGAGTTGCCCGAGATGGACGCCCTCGCGCAGGGCCGCCGCCTCGTCACGCACCGCCCGCCCGTCCTCCTGCTCACCGGCTGGGACGCCCTCGACAAGCTGCTGCCCGAACTGGGCGCGGGGGAGCGGGACTACGTCACCAAGCCTTTCCGGATCGCCGAAGTGCTCGCCCGTATCCAGGTGTTACTGCGCGGCCGGGGCGGCGGACGCGACGGCGCGCTGCACTACGCGGACCTCGTCCTGGACGACACCACCTGCCAGGCGCGGCGCGGACGGCGCACCCTCGACCTCACGCCCGCGGAGTACCGGCTGCTGCGCCACCTCCTCGTCAACGCGCACAAGGTGCTGTCCAAGGAGCAGATCAGCCGGTACGTCTGGGGCGACTTCCGCGGCGGCAACGCGATGGAGCAGCTCGTCTCCCGCCTCCGCCGCAAGGTGGACCAGGAAGGCCCGGCGCTCATCCACACGCGCCGGGGTTTCGGCTACTGGCTCGGACGGGCGGCCGGTGAGGGGTGAGTGCGTGAGTGCTCCGCCGGGGAGTTGCAGGGGATGTGCGGAGCAAATATGGACACCCCGTGAAGTGGGGTGCGGGGCGGTGTCACGGTGACGTGGTGCCGCCCTTTTCTTGTTGCGTTCGCGCGTCGGTGGCGTCACGTCCACCTCGGTCAACTCGCCTTTAATTCACCCGAGTTGACCCTCCCTGACATCTCTGTCCGGTTCATGGCAACAGTGTCGACGTGTGATCCGGGCCACGTCAGGTTGTTGTCAGGGAACTGACCGGAAGGCGTCAGCCCGCTCTGTTTGCATGTGCTCATCGAGGCCTCGATCCCAGTACCCCGGCGCTCCGCCCCCACGCGGAGCCCCCCACCACCGAGGAGAGACATGGCCGACATCCTGACCGACACCGCGCCCGACACGGCAGCGGCGGTCCCCGAATACCCGATGCGGCGGGACGCGCGCTGCCCCCTCGCCCCGCCGCCCGCCGTGCACGGGCTGCGCGACGGGAAACCGATCAGCCGCGTCCGCATCTGGAACGGCACCACGCCCTGGCTGATCACCCGCCACGCCGACCAGCGCGCCCTGCTCACCGACCCCCGCGTCAGCGACGACGACCTGGAAGCCGGCTTTCCCTACGTCAACGCGCACCGCGCCGAGATCGCCCCGCACACCCCGCGGATGATCACCAACACCGACGCGCCCGAGCACACCCGGCTGCGCCGGACGGTCAACGCGCCGTTCGTCGTCAAGCGGATAGAGGCCATGCGGGCGCCCGTCCAGAAGATCGTCGACGAGCTGATCGACGACATGCTGGTCGGCCCCAACCCGGCCGACCTGCTCACCGCGCTCGCGCTGCCCGTCCCCTCGCTGGTCATCGCCGAACTGCTCGGAGTGCCGTACGAGGACCACGACTTCTTCCAGCGCAACAGCAGCATCGCCCTCGACAGCGCCGCGTCGCCCGAGGAGGCGCGGGCGGCGAGCGGCGCGCTGGCCGCCTATCTGGACAAACTCATCGGGCTGCGGCTGGAGCACCCGGCCGAGGGTGTGCTGTCCGAGATGGCCGGGCGCGTCAACAACGGTGAGATGACGCGCACCGAGGCCGTCCACATGGGCGTCGCCATGCTCATCGCCGGGCACGAGACCACCGCCACGATGATCAGCCTCGGCACGCTCGCCCTGCTCCAGAACCCTGACCAACTCGCCCTGGTGCGCGACACGGACGACCCGAAGGTCATCGCCGGCGCGGTCGACGAACTCCTGCGCTACCTCACCATCGTGCAGACCGGCGTCCGCCGCGTCGCCAAGGAGGACATCGAGCTCGGCGGCGTCACCATCCGCGCCGGCGAGGGCATGATCTTCGACCTGCACGCCGCGAACTGGGACCCCGAGGCCTTCCCCGAGGCCGACCGCCTCGACATCACCCGCTCCGCCCGCCAGCACCAGGGCTTCGGCTACGGCCCCCACCAGTGCCTCGGCCAGAACCTCGCCCGCCTCGAACTCCAGGTCGTCTACGGCACCCTCTACCGCCGCATCCCGACCCTCCGACTGGCCGCCCCCATCGAGCAGTTGGCCTTCGACCGCACCGGCACCACCTACGGCGTGGCCTGTCTGCCCGTCGCCTGGTGACACCCCCCTCACGAACGAACCGAGAGCAAAGGACACGGCCATGAAGGTCGAACTCGACGAACCGAAATGTGTCGCCTCCGGGCAGTGCGTGGTCGCCGCCCCCGACGTCTTCGACCAGCGTGACGACGACGGCGTGGCGATCCTCCTGGAGGAGCAGCCCGGCGCCGAACTCCTCGACGACGTACGGGAAGCCGTGGCGGTCTGCCCGGCCGCGGCCATCCGACTGGTCGAGCAGTGACACGGATCGTCGTCGTCGGAGCCTCGGCCGCCGGACTCGCGGCGGCCGAGACCCTCCGCCGCGAGGGCTACACCGGCACGCTGACCCTCGTGGGCGATGAACCGCACCCGCCCTACGACCGGCCGCCGCTCTCCAAGCAGGTCCTCGCCGCCGAGTGGGAACCCGACCGGATCGCTCTGCGTACCCCGGCTGATCTGAGCGCGCACGACCTCGACCTGCGGCTCGGTACCGCCGCGACCGCGCTCGACGTCGCCGCGCAGGAGGTGTGGCTCTCCGACGGCGCGCAGGTGTCGTACGACGGGCTCATCATCGCGACCGGAGTGCGGCCGCGGCGGTTGCCGGGCGAGGGCGCGCATGTGCTGCGCACCCTCGACGACGCGCTCATGCTGCGTGAACGGCTGGGCCCCGGGCGGAAGTTGGTGGTGGTCGGCGCCGGTTTCCTCGGCGCGGAGGCCGCCGCCGTGGCCTGGCGCCTGGGAGCCGAGGTCACCCTGCTGGAACCGGCCCCCGTGCCGCTGGCGCACGCCGTCGGCGAGCAGGTCGGGCAGGTGCTGGCACAGGCGCACGTGGACCACGGCGTGAAGTTGCGCACCGGCGTCTCCGTCACCGAGGTGACCGACGAGGGCGTACGGCTCGGGACCGGCGAGGAGATCGAGGCCGACGAGGTGCTCGTCGCGATCGGCTCGCTGCCGAACACCGAGTGGCTCGCCGACAGCGGACTGTCCGTCGGCGACGGCGTGGTGTGCGACGAGTACTGCGAGGCCGCCAGGAACGTGTACGCGGCCGGTGACGTCGCCCGCTGGTACAACCCGCTCTTCGGGACGTCGATGCGGATCGAGCACCGCACCAACGCCGCCGAACAGGGCATGGCCGCCGCGCGCAACCTCCTCAACCCGGAGGCGCGCAGGGCGTTCTCACCCGTGCCGTACTTCTGGTCCGACCAGTACGACATGAAGATCCAGGCCTACGGCTATCTGCGCGGCCACGACGAAGTCGCCGTGGTGGACGGGGACTTGGCCGAGCGGCGGTTCGTGGCCGCCTACCGCACCGGCGACCGGCTCACCGGCGCCCTCGCGGTCGGCATGCCGCCCAAGGCGATCCGCGTTTGGCGACAGGCCATCGTGGCCGGAGCGAGCTGGCAGGAGGCCGTCCATGGCGCACCGACCGTCTGAGGAACCCCGCGACGTCGTCGTGGTCACCGGTGCCGGAGGCATGGGGACGGCGATCGCACGCCGCCTCGGCAGCGGCCGCACCCTGTTCCTGGCCGACGCCTCACGTGGTCAACTCGACCGCACCGTCGCCGCGTTGAACGCCGAGGGCTACGCGGCGCACGGCGTCCTCACCGACATCTCCGACCGTGCGGCCGTCGACAAGCTGGCCCGGACGGCGGCCGGTGAGGGCCGGGTGATCGCCGTGGCGCACACCGCCGGGGTCTCCGCCTCGATCGCGTCCGCGCGGACGATCCTGGAGGTCGACCTGCTGGGCACGGTCCATGTGATCGACGCCTTCGAGGCGGTCGCCGGACGCGGCAGTGCACTCGTGGCCGTCTCCAGCATGGCCGGGCACTATGCCTCGCTCAGCCCCGAGGACGAAGCCGCGCTCGCGACCCTGCCGGCTGAGGAGTTGCTCTCCCTGGATGCCGTCAAGGCCGTAGGAGACGACTCGCTGCGCGCCTACATGGTCGCCAAGCGCGCCAACCATGTGCGCGTGGAGGCCGCCGCGCTCGCCTGGAACCTGCGCGGCGCCCGCATCAACTCCGTGAGCCCCGGCGTCATTTCGACCGCCATGTCGAAGGCGGAGGCCGAGTCGCCGCACGGCGGTCACATGCTCAAGATGCTCGACGACTGCGGAGCCCGGCGCACCGGCACACCCGGCGAGATCGCCGACGCGGTGGCCTTCCTCACCGGCCCGCAGGCCCAGTTCATCACCGGCACCGACCTGCTCGTCGACGGCGGGCAGGCCGCCTGGGTCCGCCGGCACATACGGCACTGACCGTCCCGCCCCGGACGCCGGTCACCCCACGGACACCGGCGTCCGGCGTTGTCGTACCGCATCGCATCCCTCGCCAACCGCAGAGAGGACCAGCATGTCCGTCACCCCCCACACCGACCTCGGCTTCGATCCGGCGGAACTGCGCGCCAAATACCGGGCCGAGCGCGACCGCCGTGTCCGCCCGGACGGAAGTGCCCAATACCGGGGCGCCACCGGCGAGTTCGGCTACTACGCGGACGACCCCTACGCCGACGCCGGCATCACCGGCGCACCGCTCACCGACCGCGTCGAGGTCGTGATCGTCGGCGGTGGCTTCGGTGGTCTGCTCGCCGCCGCACGGTTGCGCCAGGCCGGGGTCCAGGGCATCCGGGTGATCGAGAAGGGCGGGGATTTCGGGGGCACTTGGTACTGGAACCGCTATCCCGGCATCCACTGCGACATCGAGTCGTACATCTACATGCCGCTGCTGGAGGAGGTCGGTCACGTCCCCGAGTGGAAGTACGCGCCGGGGGAGGAGATCCGGCAGCACGCGCGCGCCATCGGGCGCCACTTCGACCTCTACCGTGACGCGTGCTTCCAGACCCAGGTCACCGAACTCACCTGGGACGAGGACGAGTTGGAGTGGCTCGTCGCCACCGACCGGGGCGACCGCATCAGGGCCCGCTACGTCGTCGTCGCACTCGGCACGCTCAGTCGCCCGAAGCTGCCCGGCATCCCGGGGATGGAGATCTTCCGCGGCCACACCTTCCACACCAGCCGCTGGGACTACGGCTACACCGGCGGCGACGCGGACGGCGGTCTGAGCGGGCTCGCCGACAAGCGCGTCGGGCTCATCGGCACCGGCGCCACGGCGATCCAGGTCGTGCCCCATCTCGGGCGCGACGCCCAGCAGTTGTACGTGTTCCAGCGCACCCCGTCCTCCGTCGACGTACGCGGCAACCGGCGCACGGATCCGGAGTTCGCGCGGACGCTGAGCCCCGGCTGGCAGCAGCGTCGTAGGGACAACTTCCTCGCTCACGTGGCCGGTGGGGGCGCGGCCGAGGATCTGGTCGACGACGGGTGGACCACAAGTGCCGCGCTGCTGCGGACGTTTCTGTCGGGGAGCGGTGGAGCGGGCTCGGCGGAGACGGCCGAGGTCGCCGACTTCCGGAAGATGAACGAGCTGCGGGCCCGGGTGGACGCGCTCGTCGAGGACCCGGTGACCGCCGAGGCGCTCAAGCCCTGGTACCGGTACATGTGCAAGAGGCCGACGTTCAGCGACAGTTACCTGCAGACCTTCAACCGGCCCAACGTCACCCTCGTCG
This sequence comes from Streptomyces sp. N50, assembly GCF_033335955.1. Classification (GTDB taxonomy): domain Bacteria; phylum Actinomycetota; class Actinomycetes; order Streptomycetales; family Streptomycetaceae; genus Streptomyces. Next base: position 936,952 of record NZ_CP137550.1, on the reverse strand, counting down.
ACACGGCCGACCAGGGCGGGGTCGAGAGGGTCACCGAGAACGCCGTGGTGGTGGGCGGGGTCGCGCACGAGGTGGACTGCCTGATCTTCGCCACCGGCTTCGACCTCAGCGTCGGGTCCGCCCAGCGCATGGGCATCGACATCCGGGGCCGGGGCGGGGTGACCCTCGCGGAGAGCTGGGCGGACGGGCCGCGCACGTTGCACGGGGTGACCGTGCACGGCTTCCCGAACCTGTTCCAGTTCGGCTCCATCCAGAGCGCCTCCGCCGTGAACATGGTCCACATCCTCGACGAACGCGCCACGCATGTCGCCGGGGTCGTCACCGAGGCCCGCAAGCGCCAGGCCCGGTACGTCGAGCCGACCGCCGAGGCGGAGACTGCGTGGATCGCCACGATCCGCGAGAAGGCGCGGGACACCTACGCGTTCCTCGCCGAGTGCACGCCCGGTTACTACAACAACGAGGGCAAGCCCTCCGAGCGCAGCGAGTCCTACGGTGGGGGACCCATCGAGTTCCACGCGCTGCTCAGGGAGTGGCGGGAGGACGGCGACATGGGTGACGTGCTGGCGGAGTGAGGTGACGGCGGAGGGGCGGGGGTCTCAGTCCCGCGCGGTGAGAATGCTCAGCGCGTTCGCGGCCACGACGGCACCGATGCCCGCCCAGTCCGCCCAGCCCAGCCGCTGCCCGAGGCCGATCCACCCGACCACGGCCGCGAGCACCGGGTTGACGCTCATGAACAGCCCGAACGCCGGAGCCGGCACCCGGCGCAGCGTGAACAGGTCGGCCAGATACGGCACCGCCGACGACAGCACCCCGGCCGCCACCGCGCACGCGGCCGCCGTGAGGGTCGGCGGATGCCGGACCGCGACGACGATCCCGACCGGCAGGAACATCAGCGCGGACACCCCGGCCGCCGTCGCCGATCCCTGCGCTCCGGGTATGCGCCGTCCGACGGTCCGGTTGAGCAGGATGTACGAGGCCCAGCACACGGCGGCCAGCAGCCCCAGCCCCATGCCCAGATAGTCGGCCGAGGGGCGCGGCCGCATCAGCGTGACCACGCCCGCCACCGCGATCAGCGCACAGCAGGCGTCCACGCGGCGCCGGGTCGCGGCCAGCGCGATGGACAGCGGGCCCAGGAACTCCAGCGTCACCGCCAGACCGAGGCCGACACGGTCGATCGCGGTGTACAGGGACAGATTCATCGTCCCGAACACCACGGCCAGCAGCAGCACCGGCCACCACTGTCGCCAGGTGAACTCCCGCAGCCGGGGCCTGCCCACGGCGAACAGGACGGCGGCGGCGACGTACTGGCGCACCGCGACCACCCCCACGGGCCCGATGACCGGGAAGGCGAGCGAGCCGACCGCCGCGCCGATCTGGTTGGACAGCCCGCTGCCGGCCATGGTGGCGACCCCGGCCAGGCCCACGCGGGACGGCTGCGGGGTGCCATATGACGTGGTGGGCAGGGGAGTTGTCGCTGAGGAGGCTCCAGACATGCTCCGATCGTGCGCCTGATCGGCACTTGCGCAAAATGCATGAGCGGGACGATCTATACGCTGGAGTCATGGATCTGGAGCTGCGACAGCTGCGCTGCCTCGTCGCGATCGTCGACGAGGGCACCTTCACGGACGCCGCCGCCACGCTCGGCGTCTCCCAGGCGGCCGTCTCCCGCACTCTCGCCGCGCTCGAACGCGCCCTGGGTGTACGGCTGTTGAGGCGCACCTCGCGGGCGGTGACCCCGACCGGCACCGGGCTGCGGGTGGTCACCCACGCCCGGCGGGTCCTCGCCGAGGTCGACGACCTGGTCCGTGAAGCCACCTCGGGCCACGTCCATCTGCGCATCGGCTACGCCTGGTCGGCGCTCGGCCGGCACACACTGCCCTTCCAGCGCCGCTGGAGCCGGACGCATCCGGAGACCGATCTGCACCTGGTCCGCGTCAACTCGGCCACCGCCGGTCTTGGGGAAGGCGCCTGCGAACTCGCCGTGGTCCGCAGGCCGTTGGACGACCGGCGGTTCGAGTCGGCCATCGTAGGGCTGGAGCGACGGCTGTGCGCCATGGCCTCCGACGACCCCCTCGCCCGGCGCCGCTCGGTCCGGCTGGCCGACCTCGCGGGGCGCACCCTCCTCGTCGACCGCCGTACCGGCACCACGACCGCCGACCTGTGGCCGTCCGACTCCCGCCCGGCCACCGAGGACACCCACGACGTGGACGACTGGCTCACCGTCATCGCCACCGGCCGCAGCGTCGGCATGACCGCGGAGGCGACCGCCAACCAGTACCAGCGGCCCGGAGTCGTCTACCGCCCGGTGCGCGACGGCGAGCCCATCGCCGTGCGGCTCGCCTGGTGGAAGGACGACCCGCACCCCGCCACCCAGGCCGTGCTGGAACTGCTCACCGCGCTCTACCGCGAGGCCTGAGCCCGTCACCCGGGTGGCCCACGGCGGTGGCCTCCGCCGGGGGCCGACTCGACGCTGACACCATGAGCCCTGGTCGTGCCCACTCGTCGAAGCGGACGAGGATCGTCATCCTGGTGGCCGTCGTCGCCGCGGCCCTCGCCACCGGCCTCGCGCTGCTGCCGGACACGTTCTCGGCGGACGCTGACGCGCGCGTCACAAGGGTGACCGCCGCCGGTGACGTCGGGAAGGACCTGCCGGTCACCAAACCGAAGATCTCCTGCGCCGACCTGCTCCAGAAGGACTTCGGCGCGCTCGACGACGCGGCGACCTCCGTCGCCTCCGCGAGCGTGGTGGCCAAGAGCGGCTCGAACGCGTACGAGTACTGCCACGTCAAGGGCACGGTCGCCCCGCAGATCCAGTTCGAACTGCGGCTGCCGACGAAGACGTACCGGCAGCGCTACCTCCAGGAGGGCTGCGGCGGCTACTGCGGCATGGTCGGCGTCAGCGCCCAGCCCGCCGCCTCGACCGGATGCGCCCCCGTCACCGACGGCTCCTTCGCCCTCGGCCAGGACAACCAGGGCCATGCCTCCACCTCGGGCATGGGCGGCGGCTCCGCCGAGGTCTGGGCGACGAACCCCCAGCTCAAGGTCGACTTCGGCTACCGCTCCGAGCACGCCTTCGCCACCGCCGCCAAGGCGATCACCAAGGCCTTCTACGGCGCCGAGCCCACGTACTCCTACTACGACGGCTGCTCGGACGGCGGGCGCGAGACGCTGATGGAGGTGCAGCGCTACCCCGGCGACTTCAGTGCCGCCCTGGTCGGCGCCCCGGCCTTCAACCAGACCGCGCTCAACGCCATGCAGGAGGCGTACCTCTCGACCATCGACTTCCGCGCGGACGGCTCGACGATCCTGCCCGCCTCGAAGCTCGCCATGCTGCACAAGGCCGTCATCGCGAAGTGCGCCGACCCCAAGCTGAACAACGACCTCATCCAGGACCCGGCGACCTGCGCCTTCGACCCGGCGAGCCTCAAGTGCGCGGACAACAAGGACAGTTCGAGCTGTCTGACCTCCGACCAGGCCGACGTCGTACGGAAGGCGTACGCGGGTGTGACCGCCCCGGACGGCACCCACCTCTACACCGGCGGCCAGCCCTACGGCTCCGAGACCGCCTGGGAGGGTCTGTTCGTCCCGAAGGCCGGTCAGGGACAGAGTTCGGTGCAGCTGTACGGGATCGGGCTCGGGTTCCTGCGCTGGGTCGGGAAGTGGGCGGCCGATCCCACGCTGAAGCTCGACGCGTCGCTGTTCACCGTGGACACCTTCAAGGCCTACCAGCGGGAGGTCTCCGGGATCTACGACGCCACCGATCCCGACCTCACCAAGTTCCATGAGGCGGGCGGCAAGTTGATCCAGTGGCACGGGCTGACCGACCCGAACATCCCGCCCACCGGCACCCGCGCCTACCGCCAGGCCGTGATCGACACCATGGGGCAGCAGAAGGCCGACGACTTCTACCGCCTGTACCTCTTCCCCGGCGTCAACCACTGCGGCGGCGGTGACGGACCCGACAGCTTCGACCTGCTGAGCCAGCTGATCTCCTGGCGGGAGACCGGCAGGACGCCCGGCGCCGTGATCGCCTCCAAGACCAGCGGAGGCAGCCGGCCCGGGGGACCGGCGGGCGGTCAGCTCGGCGGCGGCGACACCAAGGACACCAAGGCTTCCGCGAGTGCCGGCAGCACCGCGCCCACCGTCGAGTACACGCGGCCCGTCTACCCGTACCCGCAACTCGTCGCCTACGACGGCTCGGGCGACAAGAAGGACGCGGCCAACTACCGCGCCTACACGCCCGACAAGCTGCCCGACGACCACTTCAAGTGGGCGGGCTCCTTCACCTCCGGCTACCAGGAGTGGTGCGGGACGAAGGACGGCAAGTCGATGAGCTGCGGGCGTCACAAGCCGTAGACAGCATGAGAAGATCGTAGAAATCCGCTGTCCACTGCCCGTCCATGGCCGGTCCATGGGCGGGCAGTGGCGTGTCTGCGGTAAGTATGGGCGGAGGCATGCGTGCAATACGGCGGACAAAATTGTTGACAATCTTGTTTGGCTAGATTTAGGTTCGACAGGCACTCACTCAGGGAGGGCAACGATGCCGAAAGAAGCCCGTCCGAGCACCGGGGAGCAGGCCAAGCAGCATGCGCTCACGCAGCTGCGGCAGGCGATCCTGCAGGGCGACATGGCACCGGCACAGCGGTTGGTGGAGAACGAACTCGCCGAGCAGTTCGATGTGACGCGGGCCAGCATCCGGGCGGCGCTGATCGATCTGGCGGCCGAGGGACTGGTCGAGCGGATCCGCAACCGGGGTTCCCGGGTGCGGGTGGTGACCGTGGAGGAAGCGGTCGCCATCACGGAGTGCCGCATGGTCCTGGAGGGACTGTGCGCGGCCAAGGCGGCCGTCGCGGCCAGCGACGAGCAGCTGACCGAACTGGCGGACCTGGGCCGGGCCATGACCAAGGCCGTGGCCGACGGCGAGCCGGTCACCTACTCCGAGCTCAACAGCGAACTCCACCACAAGGTGAGGGAGTTCTCCGGCCAGCAGACGGCCGTGACCCTCCTGGAGCGGCTCAACGCCCAACTGGTGCGTCACCGCTTCCAGTTGGCGCTGCGGCCGGGGCGTCCGCAGCAGTCCCTGAGTGAGCATCTGGCGATGATCGAGGCGATCACGGCCAGGGATCCGCAGGCGGCCGAGGCGGCCGTCCGCGCCCATCTCACCAGTGTGATCGAGGCGTTGCGCGACTGACGCGCGGCGCATCGGCGCACTGGGGGCGGGCGCACACCTGTCCATCAAGGAGATTCGAGTCATGACGCACGGCAACGCGCCCGCCACCCCACGATCGACACTCGTCGTCACGGCGCACGCCGGGGACTTCGTCTGGCGGGCGGGCGGAGCCATCGCCCTGGCCGCCGCCCGCGGCGAGAAGGTCACCATCGCCTGTCTGACCTTCGGCGAGCGCGGCGAGTCCGCGAAGGCCTGGCGCGAGGGCAAGAAGCTGGACGAGATCAAGGCGATACGCCGGGACGAGGCCGAGCGTGCCGCGGCCACCCTCGGCGCCGAGCTCCGCTTCTTCGACGCGGGGGACTACCCCCTGGTCGCCACCGCCGAGTTGACCGACAAGCTCGTCGAGGTCTACCGGGCCACGCAGCCCGACGTCGTGCTCACCCACCCCACCGAGGACCCGTACAACGGCGACCACCCGGCCGCCAACCGGATGGCGCTGGAGGCCCGCGTCCTCGCGCAGGCCATCGGCTACCCCGGCGAGGGCGAGATCATCGGCGCCCCGCCGGTCTTCTACTTCGAGCCGCACCAGCCCGAGATGAGCGGCTTCAAGCCCGAGGTCCTCCTCGACATCACCGAGGTCTGGGACACCAAGCGCAAGGCGATGGAGTGCCTCGGCGCCCAGCAGCACCTGTGGGACTACTACACCGACCTGGCCGTCCGCCGCGGCGTCCAGCTCAAGCGCAACGCCGGCCCGAACCTGGGCCTGGCCCACAAGACGATGGCCGAGGCGTACATGCGCCCGTACCCGCAGATCGCGAAGGAGCTGGCATAACCATGGGCGGCGTCATCGTCACCAACCCCCCCAAGGCCGACGCCGAGGACGTCGAGGCGCTGGCCGCCTTCGGTGTCGCCACCGTCAGCGAGGCCATGGGCCGCACCGGTCTTCTCGGACCCTCAATTCGCCCTGTCCAGCAGGGAGTTCGCGTCGCCGGCACCGCCGTGACGGTGCTCAGCTGGCCCGGCGACAACCTCATGATCCACGCGGCTGTCGAGCAGTGCGGCGAGGGCGACATCCTCGTCGTCACCACCACCTCCCCGTGCACGGACGGCCTGTTCGGCGAACTCTTCGCCACCGCGCTGCAGAAGCGCGGGGTGCGCGGAGTCGTCCTCAACACGGGCATCCGTGACACCCAGGAACTACGCGACATGGGCTTCGCCGCCTGGTCCCGCGCCGTCTCCTCGCAGGGCACCGTCAAGGCCACCGGCGGCTCGGTCAACGTGCCCATCGCCATCGACGGCCAGGTCGTCCGCCCCGGTGACGTGATCGTCGCCGACGACGACGGCGTCGTGGTCGTCCCGCGCGAGAAGGCCCGCGAGACCGCCGAGAGGTCCGAGGCGCGCGAGGCCAAGGAGGCCGCCACCCGCGCCGCCTTCCTGAAGGGCCAACTCGGCCTGGACCGCTACGGGTTGAGGGACACGCTCAAGCGACTCGGCGTCGAGTACCAGTCGTACGAGGAGTACACCGGAGCCGGGTCGTGACCGGGCCCGCGGAGGTGCGCTGCATGCTGATGCGCGGCGGCACCTCCAAGGGCGCCTACTTCCTGGCCGAGGACCTCCCCGCCGATCCGGCCGAACGCGACGACCTGCTGCTGCGCGTCATGGGCAGCCCCGACCCGCGCCAGATCGACGGCCTGGGCGGCGCCCACCCGCTGACCAGCAAGGTCGGCGTGGTCTCCGTCTCGGAAGACCCCGAGGCCGACGTCGACTACCTGTTCCTGCAAGTGGCCGTCGACCGACCCGAGGTGACGGATCGTCAGAACTGCGGCAACATCCTCGCCGGAATAGGCCCGTTCGCCGTGGAGCGGGGGCTCGTGGCCCCCGGTGACGTCGAGACGTCCGTCCGCATCCGGATGCTCAACACCGGGGAACTGGCGATCGCGAGCTTCCCGACTCCGGGCGGGCGGGTCGACTACTCCGGTGCGGCTTCTGGTGTGGCGGAGATCTCGGGCGTGCCCGGCACCGCCGCGCCGGTGGTGATCGAGTTCCCGCAGGGCACAAGCCCGCTGCTGCCGACCGGCCGGGTGCGTGACGTGGTCGCCGGCATCGAGGTGACGTGCGTCGACAACGGCATGCCGGTCGTCCTGATCCCCGCCGCCGCACTGGACGTCACGGGGTACGAGACGCCCGCCGACCTGGAGGAGAACGTCACTCTCGCCGACCGCCTGCGGGAGATCCGCCTGGCGGCCGGAAAGCTGATGGGCCTCGGTGACGTCGAGCACACCACGATCCCCAAGCTGAGCCTGCTGGCACCGTCCATGGACGGTGGTGCGGTGATGACCCGCACCTTCATCCCGGTGCGCTGCCACACCTCCATCGGCGTCCTGGGCGCCGCGAGCGTGGCGGCGGGGCTCCTCGTCCCCGGCGGGGTGGGGGAGGGCATCGCGGAGGTACCCGCACAAAGTGACCGAATTCGCATCGAGCATCCCAGCGGATTCCTAGACATCGAAACTAGCGTGGTCGCCGGATCGGCGGGTTCCGCTCCCGTGGTCCGCAGAACAGCGGTCGTCCGCACCGCACGCAAGATCTTCGACGGCACGGTCTTCCCCCGGCCCGCCGACACCGCACCGACCCACCACGCCCCAACTCCCGCACCCGCACGCCCCCTTGGAGGCAACGATGGCTCCGCCGCTCGGTGACATCGCCCATATCGGCCACGCCCAGCTCTTCACCCCGGACCTGGACGCCAGTGTCGCCTTCTTCACCGACTACCTCGGGCTGACCGTCAACGGCCAGGACGGCGACACCGTCCACCTGCGGACCTACGACGACTACGAGCACCACAGCCTGGTCCTCACCGCCCGCGACCAGCCGGGTCTCGGCCGCCTCGCCCTGCGCACCTCCAGCGAGGAGGCCCTCCAGCGCCGTATCAAGGCGATCGAGGAGGCGGGCGGCACCGGCAGGTGGGTCGAGGACGAACCGGGCATCGGCAAGCTCTACGTCACCACCGACCCGGACGGCCACGAGCACGCCCTGTACTGGGAGAGCGAGTACTACCAGGCGCCCGACGAGCTGAAGCCGGCGCTGAAGAACCAGCCGCAGGCCAAGCCCAACCGGGGCGTCGGAGTTCGGCGCCTGGACCACATCAACTTCCTTGCCGCGGACGTACTTTCCAGTGCCGAGTTCCAGCAACAGGTGCTGGGCGCAAGGCCGACGGAGCAGATCCGGCTCAACAGCGGCCGGATCGCGGCGCGTTGGCTGACGTACACGAACAAGTCGTACGACGTGGTCTACACCGAGGACTGGACCGGTTCGACCGGGCGGCTGCACCACATCGCCTTCGCGACCGACACCCGCGAGGACATCCTGCGCGCGGCCGATCTCGCGATCGACACCGGCGTGTTCATCGAGACGGGGCCGCACAAGCACGCCATCCAGCAGACGTTCTTCCTCTACGTCTACGAGCCCGGCGGCAACCGTATCGAGCTGTGCAACCCGCTCACCCGACTCGTCCTCGCGCCCGACTGGCCGCTGATCACCTGGACCGAGGAGGAGCGGAAGAAGGGGCAGGCCTGGGGCCTGAAGACCATCGAGTCCTTCCACACGCACGGGACTCCGCCGGTCCGCTGAGCGGCGCGCGAAAGCCACTGAGCGGGACGCGGGAGCCACCCCCAGCGATTGTCGATGAGATTGTTGACAAAAACGTTGACTATCGAGGGGGTGGCTCCTTAGCGTCTAGCGCACCAAGCACGAGAGGTAACCAACGATGTCTTCCTCCCCCTCCTCATCCCTGTCGCCCGCCGTGTCCGCGCGCGCCAGCAGACTGGCCCTCCTGGTCATCGGTCTGTGCTGGCTCGCCGTGCTCTTCGACGGTCTCGACATGTTCATCTACGGCTCGGTGCTGCCGCACCTGCTGGAGACGAAGACCTTCGGTCTCACCGCCGACCAGGCCGGTGACCTCGGCAGCTACGCCACCTTCGGCATGCTGGTGGGCGCCCTGACCGCGGGTACGGTCGCGGACCGGATCGGCCGCAAGCAGCTGATGATCGGCTGCGTGACGCTGTTCTCGCTCGCCTCCGGCATCTGCGCGGTCTCGGGCAGCGTCGAGGTCTTCGGCCTGGGCCGCACTCTCGCCGGCGTCGGCCTCGGCGGTCTGCTGCCCACCGCGATCAGCATGGTCTCCGACTACGCCCCGCGCGGCCGCACCGCCCTCACCATCGGCATGCTGATGACCGCCCACCACGCCGGCGGCATCCTCTCCGCCTACGTGGCCAAGTGGCTGGTGGATCCCGTGGGTTGGCGCGCGGCCTTCTGGGTCTGCGTGCTCCCGCTGCTCTTCGTCCCGGTGCTGCTGAAGTTCCTGCCCGAGTCGCTGAGCTTCCTGGTCGCCAAGGGCCGCACCGACGAGGCCCACGCCCTCGCCGAGCGCTTCGAGGTCCAACTGCCCGCCGCGGCAGGCAAGAAGACGGCGGCCGACCGCTGGGACGCCCTGCTCGCCCTCTTCCGAGGCGGCGAATGGCTCCAGACCCTGCTGTACTGGCTCGCCTCCTTCGGCGGCCTGCTCCTCGTCTACGGCGTCGCCACCTGGCTGCCCACCCTGATGCGGGCCGAGGGCTACGAACTGGCCAACGCCCTCACGTTCGTGGTCGTGTTCAACCTCGGCGGCATCGTGGGCATGCTCGTCGCCGGCCGCGCGGCCGACCGCTTCGGCGCTCCGCGCATCTCGGCGATCTGGTTCGCGCTCACCGCCGTGGGTGTCTTCCTGCTCGGTGTCCACATGAACCAGGCCGTCACGATGCTGGTCGTCTTCCTCACCGGCGTCTTCCTCAACAGCGCCCAGACGATGATCTACGCGACCGTCTCCATCCGTTCCACCCCGGACAACCGTGCCACGGCGGTCGGTTGGACCTCCGGCATGGGCCGCTTCGGCGCCGTCTTCGGCCCCTGGCTCGGCGGCCAGCTGCTCGCCTCGGGCAACGGCGACTGGGGCTTCACGTCCTTCGCCATCGCCGGTCTGTCGTCGATGGTGTTCATCGGCATCGCCGCGCTGCGTAGCTCGAAGCAGGGCGAACGGGCGGGTGTGGAGCAGGAGTTGGTCGCCAGCCACTGACGCGGGACACCTGTCCCGGGTGCGCGGGGACGAGGACCGGACGCTGGCCACCGCAGGGGATGCGGGGGCCGGCGTCGGTCTGTCCGGCCACGCCGCGCTGCCCGGTCATGTTGATCCGTCCGGACACGAAGAAGCGCCTGCCGCCCAAGTGGGCGCAGGCGCGGGCCGGTTGACGAGGGTGTGCCTCAGTCCTTGCCCATCTGGTCCTCCGCCGACAGGTGTTCCACCGTCTTCCCCGTCTCGGCGAACGTCCGCGTGACGTACCCCGACGAGTACACCCACAGGATGCGCAGCGGGGTGTCGCCGATGTTCCGGAACAGGTGGGGGATCGGCGAGGGGACGTACGTCGTGTCGTACTGCTCCAGCTTCGTCACCTCGCCGTCGACCACGACCTCCGCGCGGCCCTCCAGGATGGTCACGTGCTCGTCGCAGTTGTGCGAGTGCAACGGCGCCCCGGAGCCGACCGGATACACGCTCATCCCACTGGTGATCCGGTTCTCCCCGCCCGCCGACGGCGTCGTGACGAGAGGTGTCGTGACGACGGCACCGCCCCGGTCCAGCACGGGCACGGACGCGACCTTGATGATCGTGGTCATCCGGATTTCCTTTCCGCTTACATGCTTCTGCGTCGAACGACGTTAGGCCTCGCGCGCGGGAATGGGTGCCCTCTGGCGTGCAGCTTTACCTTGCGTTTCCAGAGGGGTGAGCTTCCCGGACCCGGCTGTACCGTCGGCACGCATCGCACGGATTCACGAACCGTGCACGTAACGCGCCGGAAAGAAAAGGCAGGTATCGGCCCATGAGGCTCCCCGTTCTCACCGAAGAGGAAATGGACCCGCGCCAGCAGGAACTGGCCGCCCGCATCGCCGGCCGGCGCGGTGCCGTCCGCGGTCCCTTCCGGGTCTGGCTGCACAGCCCGGAGATGTGCGAACGGGCCGAATCCCTCGGCGCCTTCGCCCGGTTCGACTCCAGCCTCCCCAAGCACCTGAGCGAACTCACGCTGCTGATGGCCGCCCGCAACTGGGACGCGCAGTACTCCTGGAACGCCCATGTGCACCAGGCGATCGAGGCCGGCATCCCGGAGGCCGCCGTCAAGGCGATCGCCGAGAAGCGCGAGGCCGTCTTCGACAACGAGGCCGACCAGGCCTTCTACCGGTTCTGCCGCGAGATCCTCGACGAGCACTTCGTCACCGACGAGACCTTCGCCGCCGCGCTGGAGCACTTCGGCTCCAAGGGCCTGGTCGACACCATCGGCGCGCTCGGCAACTTCACCATGCTCGGCATGTGCCTCAACACCTTCCAGGTGGACCTCCAGGCCGACAAGGAGCCCCCGTTCCCGGACATCCGCGGCTACGGCCGTGTCGCTCCGGAGAGCTCTGACGGCGCCGACGGTACCGAGCCACGACCGTGACAACTCCGGGGGAGAAGCGGTACTTCGCGTCCGGGGAGTCACCAAGAGCTTCGGTGGCGCGGCCGCGCTCAAGGGCGTGGACCTCGACCTGTACCCGGGCGAGGTCCACGCGCTGATGGGGATGAACGGAGCCGGCAAGTCCACGCTGGTGCAGGTCCTTTCGGGGGTCCACCTGCCCGACGCCGGCACCGTCGAGGTCAACGGGCAGGCGCAGCACGGACTTACGGTCCGCAAGGCCCGCCGGCTCGGTATCGCGTCGGTGCCCCAGCGCCGGGAGCTGGCGATGGGGCTCACCGTCGCCGAGAACGTGCTGCTGGGCGACCTGCCGACGCGCGGCGGTGCCGTGCGCTGGAGGGCGGTCGACTCCGAGGCCCGCAAGGCGCTTGAGGCCCTCGGCATCGACATCGACGTGACACGGACCGCCGGCTCGCTCACCGTCGCCGAGCAGACCATGGTCGAGGTGGCCCGCGAGGTCCGCCGCGGCGGCCGCATCCTCATCCTCGACGAACCGACCGCCTGTCTGAGCGCCGAAGCGGCCCAGCAGATAAGGAAGTTGGTCCGCACCCTGCGCGACGAGGGCGTCGCCGTCGTCTACATCTCGCACTACATCGACGAAGTGCTGACCGTCGCCGACCGGGTCACGGTGCTGCGGGACGGAGCGGTCGTCCGCAGCGCCCCGGCCGCCGAGTTCGACGCCGCCGGTCTGGTGCGGAGCATGGTCGGCAGGGACGTCGTGTCGCAGCGGTCCGGGCGGCCCGCCCCCAAGGACGAGATCGGGCTCACCGTTCACGGTCTCACCGACGGACGAGCCGTACGGGACTTCACGGTCGAGGTGCACAAGGGCGAGATCGTCGCCGTGCTGGGACCGGCCGGGGACGCGCAGTCGCGCCTCTTCGACCTGCTCGCCGGGCGCCGCCGCCCCGACACCGGCCGCCTCGCCGTGGACGGAACTCCGGTGCCCTTCGGGCGAGTTCACGCCTCCCTCGCCAGCGGCCTGCGCTGCGTCACCGGCGACCGCCGCGCCCTCGGCCTGGTCCCGGAGCTGTCCCTGGACGAGAACCTGATGCTGGCCGGCGACCGCCTCGCCCGCCGCCGCACGCACCGCCGCGCCCAACTCGCCCGCCGCGCCGCCCCGTTGCGCCGTAGCTACGGTGTCGTCGCGCTCGCCGGGAACCCGCCGGTGGGCGCGCTGTCCGGGGGCAACCAGCAGAAGGTGCTGCTCGCCAAGTGGCTGCAGACCGAGCCGGTCGCCTGCTTCCTGGAGGACCCCACCAACGGGGTCGACATCGCCGCCATGGCCGACATCCACGCCCTCGTCGACGACCTCGCCTCGCGGGGGGTCGCCGTACTCCTCGCCTCCTCTTCTGCCGAGGAGGTCATGCGCCTCGCCGACCGGGTCGTCGTCGTCAGCGCCGGCCGGACGGTCGCCGAGCACGACATCGACGCCATCACCCACGACGAACTCGTCGCCACCGCCCTCGGAGGTCAACCGCAGTGAGCGTCAAGACACTTCCCGACGCCCCCGGCGTCGACGACCCACCCGGGAGAGCCCGTCCCCGCCTCTCGTTGGCCGCGTTGCGCGGGGCCCCGCACACCGGGCTGATCGCCGTCCTGATCGTCGTGATCGTGGCGACCTCGATGCGCACCGACTCGTTCGCGACCGACACGAACGTGATCAACATCCTGCGTCAGGTCAGCGTTGTCGCCGTGATCGCGGCCGGACTCACGCTGCTGATGACCGCGGGCGGCATGGACTTCTCGATGGGCAGCAACGTCGCCGTGACGACCGCGGTCGGGGCGCAGTTGCTGGCCCACGGCCACTCCACCGCGTTCACCGTCGTCGTCTCGCTGGTGCTGGCCACGCTGATCGGACTGGTCAACGGGGTGGTCGTGACGTTCACGAACGTGGCCCCCTTCGTCGCGACCCTGGCGACGGCGACCTTGCTCGACGGCGTCGCCCTGCTCGTCCTCGACAGCCTCAGCGTCTCGATCGGCACCAAGATGTTCGCCCTCGGCAACAACAAGATCCTCGGGGTGCCGTACCTGCTGGTCGTCGCGGTCCTCGTGCTGGTGGCGACCGCCCTGGTCATGCGGTTCACCGTGTTCGGCCGCGACGCCTTCGCCATCGGCGGCAACGAGCACGTCGCCCGGCTCAGCGGCATCGACGTCACGTCCCGCAAGCTCTCGCTCTACGCCCTCACCGGCGCCCTGTCCGGCCTCGCGGGCCTGATGCTGCTGTCCCGGCTCAGCGGCAGCAGCCCCGGCACCGGCGGACTCCCGCTCCAGCTCCAGGCCGTCGCCGCGGTGGTCATCGGCGGCACCGCCCTGGCCGGCGGCTACGGCACGGTCGTCGGCACCGCGCTCGGCGTGGTCCTCCTCGGGGTGGTCGCCAACGCGCTGAACCTGCTCCAGGTCTCCAGCAACTACCAGTCGGTCTCCGTCGGCGCGGTGCTGCTCGTCGCGGCCATCGCCAACGAGATGCACAAGGCACGTTCCGCACGTCACTGACCGGCGTTGCCCACTTCTTCCTTGAATGGCGGTTCACCATGAGAATGTCGCTCCGTTCCCGCAGATCCATGCTCGCCGCGTTCGCCGGCACCACTCTCGTACTGAGCGGTTGCGGCACGAGCGACGACAGCGGGAGTTCCGGCGATGTCACCCTCGGTTTTGTGAACGGCGGTGACACCGAGTTCCACAGCTGTCTCCAGAAAGCGGTCGAGCAGACGGCCAAGACGCAGAACGCGAAGGTCTTCACCGCCAACTCGCACCAGAATTCCACCACCGAGCTGTCCAACATCGAGGACATGACCTCGCGCAGTGTCAGCGCGCTCATCGTGCAGACGGTCAACGTGGACGCGCTGAAGGGCGACATCGCCAAGGCGAAGGCCGCGAACATCCCGATCTATCTGACCTCCGTGGCCACCAGCGACGTGAACGACATCCTCGGCGCGGCCGTCGTCGACCTCCCCGAGGTCGGCGCCCTGGACGCCGGCTGGGTCGCGACGGACGCGGGCGGCAGGAGCGTCGAGGTCGGCGTCATCGCGGGTGCGCCCGGCGCCGCCTCCGACCTGCTGGTGAGCGGCTTCACCAAGGCGCTGCCCAGCACCGCGAAGGTGGTCGCGAACCAGCCGGGCATGTTCAACCCGGTGAAGGCGCAGGACGTGGCCGAGAACATGATCCAGGCCCACCCGAACCTTCAGTACGCGTTCGTCGCCTCCGAGGACATGGCGCTCGCCGCCCGCAAGGCGTTCGACGCGGCCGGCAAGAAGGACGTCAAGATCGTCACCGTCAACGGCACGGACGAGGGCCTGGCCGCCGTCGAGGACGGACGGCTCTCCGCCACCGTGGCCAACTCGGCCATGGCGATAGGACAGACCGCGGTGAGGAACGCGGTCGGTCTGTTGGCCAAGAAAAAGGTTGACAAAATTGCCAACATTCCTCTTTTGTTGGTGACCAAGGACAACCTGAGCAAGGCCCCCAGTACTGCCCGAAGTAAACGGAGTCCGGTGCCGGGAGCGGCACCCGTCTCATTGTTGTCCGAGCCGCCTGTCCGTCACATCGCCGGAATGTCCAAGTGGAGCCGCCACCAGGACATCCCGGCCGGGGTCGGACCCATCAGCACGACCGGCACCGCCGCCGGGGCCCACCCCTGGCACCCGTGGGCCTCCGGAGGAATCATGGATCGACTGCTCCTCATGCACAGCTTCGTCACCGTCGCGCAGGCCGGGAGCTTCAGCGGCGCGGCGAAGAAGCTGGGCTCGTCGGGCTCGCTCGTGTCGCGACACGTCGCCGAGCTGGAGCGGCAGGTGGGCGTCCGCCTGGTCAACCGCACCGCCCGCTCGGTCAGCCTCACCGAACCGGGGCTGAAGTACGCCGAGTTCGCGGCCCGCATCCTCGACGAGATCGAGGCCGAGGACGCCGTCATCTCGCACCTGCACGACCGCGCCGAGGGCACCCTGAGCATCATCTGCCCGAAGTGGATAGGCAGCCTGGACCTCGGCGACGCGATCGCCGCCTTCTCCGCCGCCCACCCCAAGATCCACGTCCGCTTCGAGCTCGGCGGCATGTCGGACCGTACGTACGACTTCCTGGACAGCGGCTTCGACGTCGCCTTCCACACCCGCGACCTGCGCGACTCCAGCGTCCGCCTCAAGAAGATCGCCTCGCTGCCCTTCGTGCTCTGCGCCTCCCAGACGTACCTGGAGCGCGGCGGCCCGCTCACCGAACCCAACGGCCTCGCCCACCACGACTGCCTCGTCCACGTCAACGACCCGGTCTGGCGCATCGGCCACGGCCACGCCTCGACCCTGCACAAGATCCGCAACATCGCCTTCTCGTCCAACTCCTACATCGCCCTCCAGAAGGCCGCCGTCCACGGCCGCGGCATCGCCCTGCTGCCCCAGCGCCCGGCCTACGACGACCTGATGACCGGCGCCCTCCAGGTCCTGCTCCCCGAGCTGGCGGTCCCCGACCGCCCCCTGTTCGCGATCTACGGCCCAGGGCAGGCCACCCCGCGCAAGGTCAGCGTGTTCCTGGACTTCCTCGCCGAATGGTTCTCGCAGAACCCCATTCCGGCCATCGAGTCGTAGCCGCAAGAAACGATTGCGAATTCAGACGAGCCCGGACCATTGAGGCCTTCACGCCCCGAAATCTAGGCTCGCCGGGCGACCCGCGAAACGAGGCATCCATGGGAATCCAGAGAATCGAATCCGTCACCTACGGGATCGACGACGTAGACGAATGTGTCCGTTTCTTCGGCGACTTCGGGCTGTTCCTGCTGGAGCGGACCGAGGAACACGCGGTCCTCGAGACCCTCACCGGGCAGACCCTCCACCTGGACACCGTGCCCGGCCCCCCGCTGCCGCCGCCGGTGGAGTCGGGGCCGACGATCCGCGAGGTCGTGTGGGGCGTCGACACCCCGGATGAACTGGCCAGGCTGGTCGCCGAGTTGGGCCGCGACCGCAAGGTCCACGAGAGCGCCGACGGCGTCCACCACACCGTCGACGAGAGCGGCTTCGGCGTCGGGCTCACCCTGGCCCGCCCGAAGAGCGCGGACGTCACCCCGCGCCCCGCCAACGTCTCGGGCAGCGTCGACCGCTGGAACACCGCGCTGGAACCGCTCACCCGGGCCTTCCCGCTGCGCATGTGCCATGTCGCGCTGAACATCGTGAAGGCCGGGCGTGAGGAGGCCGTCGCCTTCTACACCGACCGGCTCGGCTTCCGGCCCACCGACATCGTCGAACCGATGGGCGTCTTCATGCAGGCACCGGGCGACGACGACCAGCACACCATGCTGCTGTGCCACCGCCCCGACCGCGCCGGCGTCAACCACATCGCCTACGAGGTCCCCGGCTTCGACGACGTCATCGAGGGCGGCAACTTCATGATCGAGCGCGGCTGGCGGGAGGCCCGCAAGCTCGGCCGCCACACCGTCGGCTCGAACGTCTTCCGCTTCCTGCACGCCCCGTGCGGCGGCCGCGTCGAGTACGCGGCGGACATGGACCGCGTCGACGACACCTACGAGACCCGCGTCCACGAGACGACCCCGCCGCACCACATCTGGGCGCTGCGCTCCAACCGCGACCAGCAGGACGCCCCCGCCACCTGACTCTCCTCCCAGCCTGAGAGGGCACCCACTCATGACCTCCGACCACGGCTACCCCGCCGTCCGCATGTACATCGCGGGCGAGTGGTGCCAGGGCGGCACCGGACGGACCGCCCCGATCGTGAACCCGGCCACCGAGAAGGTGATCGGCGACGTACCCCTCGCCACCACCGCGGACCTCGACCGCGCCCTCGACGCGGCCACCGAGGGCTTCCGCGTCTGGCGCGACACCCCGATAGCCAAGCGCTCCGCGATCCTGCACGCCGCCGCCGACCTCATCACCGAGCGCGCCCCCGAGATCGGCCGGATCATGGCCCAGGAGCAGGGCAAGCCGCTCCGCGAGGGCACCACCGAGGCCCTGCGCACCGCCGACACCCTGCGCTGGCACATCGAGGACGCCCGCCGTGCCTACGGCCGGATCATCCCGTCCGCACCCGGCACCGTCCTCACCGTCCGCCGCGAACCGGTCGGCCCCGTCGCCGCGTTCGTGCCCTGGAACTTCCCGGTCGGCGGCCCCAACCGCAAGCTCTCCTCCGCTCTGTCCGCGGGCTGCTCGATCGTCATCAAGGCGTCCGAGGAGACACCGGGCACGGCCGCCGCGCTGGTCGCCTGCTACGCCGACGCGGGACTTCCCGCGGGTGTCCTCAACCTCGTCTTCGGTGAACCGGCGGAAGTCTCCGCCCACTTGATCCCTTCGCCGCGGATCCGGCTGGTCGCCTTCACCGGCTCGGTCCCGGTCGGCAAGCTCCTCGCCGCCCAGGCCGGCGAGGTCATGAAGCCCACCCTGATGGAACTCGGCGGCCACGCCCCGGTCATCGTCTGCGGGGACGCCGACCCCGTGAAGTCCGCCCGCAAGGCGGCCCAGGCGAAGTTCTTCAACGCCGGCCAGGTGTGCACCTCCCCGAGCCGCTTCTTCGTCCACGCGAGCATCGCCCGGGAGTTCACCGCCGAGTTCGTGAAGGCCGCTCAGCACGTCACCGTAGGAGACGGCCTCGACGCCGACACCACCATGGGTCCGCTGGCCAACGAACGCCGGCTGCACGCGATCGAGACCCTGGTCGCCGACGCCGTGGAACGCGGCGCCAAGGTGCTCACCGGTGGTCAACGCCTGGAGCGCGACGGCTACTTCTACGCCCCGACCGTCCTCACCGACGTACCGGCGGACGCGCGGCTGATGCACGAGGAGCCCTTCGGCCCGCTCGCCCCGATCGTCCCGTTCACCGACCTGGACGAGACCCTGGCCATCGCCAACTCCCTTCCCTACGGCCTTGCCGCCTACGGGTTCACCGAGTCCGCCGCCACCGCCGAGAAGCTCTCGGATGCGCTGGAGGCCGGCATCCTCTCCATCAACCACTGCGGCGGCTCCGTCGCCGAGGCCCCGTCCGGCGGCGTGAAGGAGAGCGGCTACGGCAGGGAGGGCGGCCCCGAGGCCCTCGACGCGTACCTGATCACCAAGCGCGTCTCGCACCTGCTGGCGGGCTGAACCGCCATGAGGTACACGCGCGTTGCGGTCGGCGGCCGGGCGGTCTGGGGCCGCGTGGGGGAGGAGGACATCGAGCTGCTGTCCGAGTCCCCTCTGGAAGGCGATCCGTCCGTCATCGGCTCGGTGTCGGTCGCCGACGCCCAGTGGCTGCCCGTCGTCGTCCCGCCCGTGTTCTACGCGGTCGGCATGAACTACCCGCGCCACATCGCGCACGCCCGCGCCGAGACGCCCACCCGCCCCGAGGCCGGCTACCGCGCCAACAACGCGCTCACCGGCCACCGTTCACCCATCGTCAAGCCGGCCGAGGTCGAGGGCCGCTTCGAGGCCGAGCCCGAACTCGTCGCCGTGATCGGCCGCACCCTGAAGCACGCCACCTACGACGAGGCCCGCAAGTCGGTCTTCGGGTGGACGATCGGCAATGACGTGAGCGCCCGCACCTGGCAGCACCAGGACCGTTCCTTCTGGCGCAGCAAGAACAGCGACACGTTCAAGCCGATGGGCCCCTGGATCGAGACCGACGTCGATGCCCTCGCGCAGACCACGACACTCCGTGTGAACGGGGAGGTCCGCGCCTCGTTCGCCACCGGCGACATGGTCTTCGACCCGTTCGACCACATCGTCGAACTCACCAAGCACATCACCATGCACCCGGGGGACGTGCTGTGGATGGGTGCCGAGTCCACCTGCCAACTCGAACCCGGGGACACCGTGGACATCGAGATCAGCGGCATCGGCGTCCTGTCCAACCCCGTACACAGCGAAGGGAATCCGTCATGAGCAGCGCACCCCGCTACATCCACCACGTCAACTTCCCCACCACCGACCCCGACCGCACCGCCGAGTGGTACACGAAGGTCTTCGGGATGAAGCGGATCATGCCCAAGTCCAACACCCGTGTGGTGCTGATGACCCGGGGCAACTTCGACCTGCACTTCACCCCGGTCGAGGAGATGGAGCGCATGGCGCCCTATCACTTCGCCGTCGAGGTCGACGACTGGGACGACTTCCTCGCCCACCTCAAGGACCTGGGCATCCGGCACACCCGGCCGATCGAACGCCCCGAGAACCAGTCGAAGTTCTGCTACATCCACGACCCCGACCACACCATGATCGAGCTCGTCTTCCACGGCCGCCGCCCCAACTAACCCAGCGCGTACAGGAGTTCACCCCCATGCCCATCGCCGACTCCGACGGCACCTCCATCTACTACGAGCGCCACGGCAGCGGTCCGGCGATCCTGTTCGTGCACGGCAGCGGCGGTCACCACGCCGCGTGGTGGCAGCAAGTGGCCGCGCTGCGCCAGGAGTTCACGGTCGTCACCGTGGACCTGCGCGGGTTCGGCAAGTCCGACTCGTCCATGCCCGAGTTCGACGGCCAGGACTTCCCCGGTGACGTCGTCGCCGTACTGGACCAGGAGGACCTGACCGACGCCATGCTGGTCGGCCAGTCCATCGGCTCCGTCGCCGCGCTCCGCGCCGGACTGCTCCGCCCCGAGCGCGTCGGCTCCGTCGTGCTCGGCCACTCGCTGGGCGGCATCAGCCACCCCGAGCTGAAGGAACTCGCAGCCGCCGACCGCGCCGAGGCCGTCAAACTGCCGGTCATCGACCGCCTGTTGACCAAGAGGTTCCAGCAGGAACGGGCCGACCTCACGTTCCTCTTCCAGCAGATGGGCACGTTCAACGTCGCCAAGATGCAGGACCTGCGCAACCTCGACACCGACGGCCCGTCCCTGGACGACATCCGGGACTCCGGCGTGAAGGTCGCCTTCCTCGCCGGCGAGAAGGACGCGGTGCTCAGCGTGAAGACGGTGACCCGCGCCCACGAACTGCTGCCCGGCTCGCACCTGGAGATCGTCCCGGACGCCCCGCACTCCATGTACTGGGAGACGCCCGCGAAGTACAACGCCGCCGTCGCCCACCTGCGCCGCACCCTCACCGCACCGAAGGAAGCAGCATGAGCAGCCTCACCCTGGACGCCGCCGAGGAGATCATCGACGCCGCCCACAAGCGCGCCCAGTCGATCGGGAAAGCGGTCAGCGTGGCCGTCGTGGACGCGGGCGGGTTCCCCATCGCCATCCGCCGCCCGGACGGCGCCCGCCCGCTCACCCCGGACATCGCCCGCGCCAAGGCGTACACGGCCGCCATCATGCAGCGCCCCGGCAAGATGCTGAAGAAGTGGCAGGAGAGCCAGCCCGTCTTCTTCGGCCAGCTGTCCCAACTCCCGGGCGCCGCCATGCCGATCATGGCCACCGAGGGCAGCCTCACCATCAAGAAGGACGGCGAGATCATCGGCGGCCTCGGCATCGCGGGCGGCACCGCCGACGAGGACCAGCAGATAGCCGAGGAGGTCCTCGCCTCGCTCGGCTACGAACTGGAGTTCGCCGCCTGGGGTGTCGCGGGCAAGCCGGCCTCGGACTCGTCGTCCTCGTCCTCGTCCGGAAAGGACGCCTGACCCATGGCGGATACGTTCAACTACCGCATCGACCACCACGGCAGCCTGGTCCGCCCCACCGAATTGACGGCGGCCCGCGCGGCGGGCGACCCCGAGGCCCTGAAGGAGGCGGAGCTCCAGGCGGTCAAGGACGCGATCGTCTTCCAGCGCAAGCTGCGCTCCACCGTCGTCACCGACGGCGACTTCCCCCGGGAGGACTTCCGCAGCGCGGTCCTTGACGGGGTGTCAGGTTTCCGGCGTACGGACGAGACGGACGCCGACGGCCTCACGCGCTGGGTCGCGGAGTCCCTCCCCAAGGCCAACGGCCCGCTCCTCGCGGACTGGACGGCCCGGCTCACCGAACTGACGGTGATCGCCCCGAAGGCCTCGCTGCCCTCACCCGCGTACCTCGCCGCCACCACCTTCCAGCCGGGCCACGGCCCCTCCTCCGCACGGGAGTTGGGGGAGGCGCTGGCGGAGATCGTCCTCGCCGAGATACAGCTGCTGGTGTCCAAGGGCGTCCGCCTGATCCAGCTCAACAACCCGCTCCTGCTGGGCCAGTTGGCCACCGAACCGGCCGACCCCGGCGCGCTGTCCTTCGCGGACGCGCTCGCTGTGGACGCCCTGGCGGTACGCCTGGACGATCGCCCCGAGGGCGTACGGATCGGTCTCGCTCCCGGCCCGGTCGTCCCCGCCGCGATCGACTGGGCGCGCGCCGAGCAGTTCTACGCCGAGATCGCCGCCGACCGCTGGATCCTCCCCTTCGACCAGGGCACCCCGGCCGAACTCGCCCTGGTCAAGGCCCTTCCAGAGGACCGTGACTTCTGCCTGGGTGTCGTCGACGCGACCGTGCCCGAGCTGGAGGACATCGACACGGTGATGGCCAGGCTCGACGCGGTGGGGGAGTTCAAGGACCTGGAGGACGGGGCCGTAGCGCCGTCCCGGGGCTTCGCAGACGTGGCGAGCCGGCCGCTGCTGAGCACCGAACAGCAGCGCCGGAAGATCGAGTTGGTGGAGACGGTCGCACGGTACGTCTGGGGCAACGAGTTCTGACGTACGGGCCGGGAAGCGCGGGAGACGCGCTTCCCGGCGGGGGTACTCGGAAGCTCAGAGCACCTCGGCGAACGTCACCTTGCGGTCGGTCAGCAGCGGCCAGATCGTCCGCACGATCAGCTCGTCGAAGTGCCCGGCCGCCTTGTGCGCGTCGAAACCGGCCCGGTCGGCGTACTGCTCGTACAGCACGAAACTGCCCGGCACATCCGCCTCGGCGTGCACCTCGTACGCCAGGTTCGCCGGCTCGGCACGGGTGAGCTCGCGCACCTTCAGCAACGCGGCGCGGACCGTGGCGTCGTCGGCGGGCTCGCAGAAGTAGTGGGCGATGACGGCGTAGGCCATGTCGTGTCTCTCCTCGGTGGTTCCTGGATTCCCGGCGGCGTCTCGCGGCTGCCGTCCGGCCCGCCGATTCCAGCACGGAACAACCCTCCGCCGACCTGCGCACGGCGCAAGCAATGCCTGCCTCCGCGGGACTGGTGGCACCGCCCCCACATGGTGTGTTGTCGCATCCGGCCCACTGTGGCCGCTGACTGTGCAGACCGCGGACCCGCACCGCGGCGGACGAAGGAAGTGATCTTCATGCGAAGCCTGGAAACCCTCTCCGGTGGAGAGTGGGTGACGACCGGCGAGTGGATCGAGGTGCAGAACCCCGCCGACGTCCGCACCCCCCTCGCGCGCATCCCCGCCCTCGCCGCCAAGGACGTCACCCGCGCCTACGACCACGCCGAGCGCGGCTTCGCCGTATGGAAGCGCACCAGCCCCTTCGAGCGCGCCCGCGTCTTCACCGAGGCGGCCCGGCTGATCCGCGAGCGGGTCGACGAGATCGCCGCCGACGTCACCGCCGAGAACGGCAAGACCGGCGCCGAGGCCCGCGGCGAGACCCTCAAGGCCGCCGACTTCCTCGACTACTACGCGGGCCTGGCCCGCCAGGGCTACGGCACCCTCCTGCACGACGCCCGCCCCGACACGCGCGTGCACACCCAGCGCGAGCCGATCGGCGTGATCCTCGTGATCAGCCCCTGGAACGACCCGCTGATCACCCCGGCCCGCAAGCTCGCCCCGCTGCTCGCCACCGGCAACGCGGCCGTGTTCAAGCCGGCCACCGAGACACCGTTGTCGGGCCTGCACTTCGCCCGTGCCCTGCACGACGCGGGCCTGCCGGCCGGTGTCCTGAACGTCGTCACCGGCCGTACCGCCGAGATCGAGGAAGCCCTTCTCGACGATCCGCGCATCGTCGGCATCACCTTCACCGGCTCCAACGAGGTCGGAGGCCGCATCCGCCGCCGCCTCGCCGACCGCAACGTCCGCTTCCAGGGCGAACTCGGCGGCAAGAACGCCTCGGTGATCCTCAAGGACGCCGACCTGCCGTTCGCCGCGAGGACCGTCGTAGCGGCTTCGTTCGGGCAGGCCGGCCAGCGCTGCACCGCCACCAGCCGGGTCGTCGTGGAGCGGCCGGTGTACGAGGAGTTCACGCGCCTCCTGGTGGCCGAGGTCGAGGCGCTGAAGGTCGGCCCGGGCAGCGACCCCGCGACCACCCTGTGCCCGCTCTCCAGCCCCAAGCAGCGCGACAGCGTCCTCGCCCACCTCGCCGGGGCCGTGGAACAGGGCGCCACCGTCCTCACCGGCGGTCACGCGGACACCGAGGGCGACCACGAACACGGCTGCTTCGTCCAGCCGACCGTGCTCGCCGACGTCACCGCCGAGACGGCGATCTGGCGCGAGGAGGTCTTTGGACCGGTCCTGGCCGTGCGCGCGGTGGACGATTTCGACCAGGCCGTGAACGCGGTCAACGACTCCCAATTCGGCCTGGCCGCCGCCGTGTTCACCCGTGACCTCGCCTCCGCCCACCGCTTCGCGGACGACGCGGAGTGCGGGCAGATCGCGGTCAACGCCACCACCCCCGGCTGGGACGTCCACCTGCCGTTCGGCGGCTTCCACGACTCCGGCACGGGCTACAAGGAGCAGGGCGACGAGGTCCTGCGCTTCTCCACCCGCGTCAAGACCGTAGCCATTCACTTCGGCGCCTGATCAAGTCGGTACGACAGAGATTCGGCACGAAAGAAAGGAGGATGCCGATGGCTGACGAGACGATCGGCATCGTCGGCGCCGGCATCGTGGGCCTGGCCACCGCCCGCGAGATCGCCCTGCGCCGCCCCGGCACCCGGGTCGTGGTCCTGGAGAAGGAACACGAGGTCGCCGTCCACCAGACCGGCCACAACTCCGGGGTCGTCCACGCCGGCATCTACTACGCGCCGGGCAGCCTCAAGGCCGACCTGTGCGTACGGGGCGTATCGATCCTGCGCGAGTACTGCCAGGACCGCGGGCTGCCGTACGACGAGATCGGCAAGCTCGTCGTGGCCGTACGCGAGGACGAGTTGGGCCGGATGGAGAGCCTCTACGAGCGGGCCAGGAACAACCACGTGCCCGAACTCCGCAAGATCTCCCAGGCCGAGATCAAGGAACTGGAGCCGCACGCCGGCGGTATCGCGGCGCTGCACTCGCCGCGCACCGCGATCACCGACTACCCGGCGATCGCCCGGGAGTTCGCCAAGGACATCGAGGCGTCCGGCGGCGAGGTGAAGCTCGGTTTCCCGGTCACGTCCATCACCAATGTGCCCGGTGGCATCGAGGTCGCTTCGGGCCAAGTGCGCGTCCGCGTCGACCGGTTGATCCTCTGCGCGGGTCTCCACTCGGACGCCGTGGCGAAGCTGGCCCAGGACAAGAGGGAACCGAGGATCATCCCGTTCCGGGGCGAGTACATGCTCCTCAAGCCGGAGCGCACTAACCTGGTGCGCGGGCTCATCTACCCCGTGCCGGACCCCCGTTACCCCTTCCTCGGCGTGCACTTCACCCCGCGTGTCGACGGCAGCGTCGAGGTCGGCCCGAACGCCGTCCTGGCCCTCGCGAGGGAGGGCTACAGGCTCGGCCGCTTCTCCCTGAAGGACCTCGCCGGACTCGCCGCGTACCCCGGCACCTGGAAGATGGCCGCCCAGCACTGGCGGACCGGCATCAAGGAGTACCGCGGCTCACTGTCCGCGAAGGCCTTCATGAAGGACGCGAAGCTGTACGTCCCCGGTGTCGGCGTCTCCGACGTCGTACGCGGCGGGGCGGGCGTCCGCGCCCAGGCACTGGACCCCGACGGCACCCTCGTGGACGACTTCCGCATCCACCAGGTCGGCCGGATCACCGCCGTACGCAACGCGCCCTCGCCCGCCGCGACGGCCTCCATGGCGATCGCCGAGCACATCGTCGGCGCCGTGTTCGACACCCCGTCCGCAACCTGAGAATGCCCAGCTTGGAGCGGTGTTTCGCGCAACTACTGCTTGCGCTCCCGGGACTCGGCAAGGCCTCGCGACCCGCCTAGCGTTCCTTCCGTAAACCACCTCACCGGCCCCTTCGCAAGACCTTCGTAAGACCTTCGAGAGAAAGAGCTCAGGACATGTTCGTTGTCGACACGCAGATCCACATCTGGAAGGAAGAGACCCCGGACCGCCCCTGGGTCCCGGGCGCGCGGGAGCGCATCCGCCTCAACGGACACCGCGAGGACCCCTTCTCCTACGAAGAGGCCCTGGAGCTCATGGACGAGGCCGGCGTGAACCGGGCCCTGATCCTGCCGCCGTCCTGGGAGGGCGACCGCATCGACTACGCCCTGGAGGCCTGCGAGGCGCACCCCGACCGCTTCGGGATCATGGCGCGCATCCCGCAGAACAAGCCCGAAGAGGGCAAGGCGATGCTGGCGGACTTCGCGCAGAACCCGCATGTGAAGGGCACGCGCCTGACCTTCCACCGGCCGCAGGACCGCAACTGGATGATCGACGGGACCAACGACTGGTACTGGCCGATCGCCGAGGAGCTGCGCGTCCCGACGATGGTCCACGCGCCCATCTGGAAGCGGGAGTTGGGCGAGATCGCCGCCAAGCACCCCGAGCTGAAGATCATCATCGACCACATGGGCATCATGGCCCGCTGCGTCGACGACGCGATCGGCTACTGGGTCTCGGAGACCGCCGACCTCGCCGCCCACCCGAACATCTACGTGAAGCTCTCGGCGCTCCCGGGCTACTCCACGCAGCCGTTCCCGAACAACAACATCCAGAAGTACGTGCGCGAGATGGTCGACAAGATGGGCCCGCAGCGCTGCTTCTACGGCACCGACATCACGCGGCTGCTCGGGCACGGCATCACGTACACCGACACGATCGAGCAGTTCACCAAGCACTGGGACTTCACGCCCGAGGAGCTTGAATGGATCATGGGCCGCGGTATCTCCGAGGTCCTGAACTGGCCGATCGAGGGCTGAGGAACCACGAGAGATGACCGACACCACCAACACCCCCGGCGCCGACGGCGGCGACGCTCTCGTCACCGCCTTCAACGCCGTCGGCGCCGACTACATCTTCTGCTCGTCGGGCTCCGAGTGGGCCCCCGTCTGGGAGTCCCTGGCCCGCCGCCACCGCGACGGACTGCCCTGCCCGCAGTACCTGGACCTGACCCACGAGACCGTCGCCGTCGGCATGGCCACCGGCTACGGCCTCATCGAGCGCCGGCCGCAGGGCGTGCTGCTGCACGCGGCCCCCGGTCTGCTCCAGGGTTCGATGGCCGTGCACGGGGCGCTGCTCGCGGGCGTCCCGATGGTGGTCAGCTCCTCGGAGTCGACCACGTACGGCGACGGCCCCGGCCAGGACCCCGGCGGCCAGTGGTACCGCAACCTGTCCATCGTCGGCGGTCCGCACCAGATCGCGCAGCCCTTCACCAAGTGGTCCAACGAGGCCGCCAGCGTCCACACCCTTCCTACGATGGTGACGCGGGCTGCGGAACTGGCCTGGCGCGCCCCGGCCGGTCCGGCGTACCTCAACGTCCCGCTGGAGATCCTCCTTGAGGACTGGGACGGGCGTGAGGCCAAGCCGATCGTGAAGCCCGGCTCGACGCACAGTTCGCCCGAAGAGGTCGATCCTGTCGCCCAGTTGATCCGCGAGGCGGCCAACCCCGTCATCGTCACGGAGACGGCCGGCCGTGAGGCGGGCGGTTTCGAGGCGCTCGTCGCGTTCGCCGAGGCGTGGGACATCCCGGTCGTCGAGCCCGACTCGGCGGTCTGCGGCAACTTCCCGCGCACCCACCCGCTGCATGCCGGCAGCGACATCGGCCCGTGGATGGACGAGGCGGACCTGATCCTCCTCGTCAACTGCCGCGCCCCCTTCTACCCGCCGTCGCGCCGCCCCTCCAAGGCGACGATCGTCGTCATCGACGAGGTGCCGCAGCGCCCGCACGTCGTCTACCAAGTCCTGTTCGCCGACACGTACTTGGAAGGCAACGTCGCCAACACCCTGCGTCAGCTGGCCAAGCGGGCGAAGGATCTCGACGGGGCGTCCGTCGCCGTACGCCGTGCGGCCCAGGAGCAACGGCACGCCGACGAACAGGTCGCGATCGCCGCTGCCGAGGCAAAGGCCGCGCAGGCGGAAGGCGTTGACCCGGTCCTCGTCGCCGCGACCCTGCGCAAGCTGCTGGACGGCCAGGGCGGCATCGTCGTCGACGAGACCATCACCCACAGTCGGGTCGTCAAGCGCCATGTCCAAACGGCCGACCCCGACTCGTACTTCTACGTCCAGGGCGGCCTCGGCCAGGGCATCGCGGTCGCGCTCGGCGTCAAACTCGCCGCGCGGGAACGGCCGGTGGTGCTCACCATTGGCGACGGCGCCTTCACCTACAACCCGGTCATCCCGTCGTACGACGCGTCCAACGCCTACGAACTCCCGTTGCTGATCGTGGTGTTCAACAACCGCGTCTACAAGTCGATGAACCTCAACCACCGCAGGTTCTACCCCGAGGGCGCCGCCGCCGACACCGGTGAGTGGCTCGGCACCGATCTGCACCGGCTGCCCCGACTCGCCGCGTTCGCCGAGCCGTTCGGGATGCACACCGAGACCGTCGACGCTCCCGAGGCCCTCACGCCCGCGCTGGAGCGTGCGCTCAAGGCCGTGGCGGAGGGCACCACTGCCGTCGTCGACGTTCTCGTCACCCGCTGAACCAGGAAGGCATCCGCCACCATGTCCGACACCGCAACGCCCAAGCCGGGCAAGGTACTTGTCGCCGCCGACGACCTGCGCACCTTCTCCGCCGCGCTCCTGGAGAAGGGCGGTCTGAACGCCGAGCAGGCGCGCACCACCGCCGACGTGTTCGTGTGGGCCGCGCTACGAGGCGTCGACTCGCACGGCATCGCCCGCGTCCCCGCCTACCTGGAGCTGCTGGCCAAGGGTGTGGCCAACGCCGACGCCGAGATCCGGATCGAGTCGACTGCCCCCGCAGCGGCCGTTCTTGACGCCGACCGCGCCCCCGGCCCGGTCGCCCTCAGCGCTGCCGCCGACGAGGCGGTCACCCGGGCCCGGATCAGCGGAGTCGCCGCCGTCGGGGTCCGCCGTACCGTCCACACCGGTGCCATCGGCTACTACGTGTCGAAGATCGCCGAGCAGGGACTCGTCGGCATCGGCTATGTCTCCGGGATGCCCAACATGGGCTACACCGGGGTCAAGGGCGCCGCCGTGGCGACCAGCCCGCTCGCCATCGCCGTACCGGCGGAGTCGCACGCCCCGCTGCTCCTCGACATGGCCACCGCGACCATCGCCCTCGGCAAGATCCGCCAGGCGAAGGCGAGCGGCACCCCGCTGCCCGAGGGCGCGGCGGCCACCGCGGACGGCACCCCGACCACCGACCCCGAACTGGCCGTCATGCCCCTGCCGTTGGGCGGCGCCAAGGGTTCCGGCATGTCCCTGGCCTTCGAACTGCTCACCAGCGTGCTGGTCGGTGCGCCCATCTTCGCCGCGTTCCACTCGGACGACCCGCAGGGCCGCAAGCACCGCCAGAACGCCCTGCTCATCGCCCTCGACCCGGCGGCCTTCGGCGACCCGGCCGCCTTCACCGCGGCCGTCGACGAAACGCTGGCCACCCTCAAGCAGCTGCCGCCGGCGGACGGCGCCGAGGGCGTCTTCTACCCCGGTGAGCGCAGTGCGACGGTCGCCGAGAGCCGTGGCGCGAAGGGCATCCCCGTCGCGCCCAAGGTGTGGCGTGAACTGACCGAGGCGGCAGGGAAGTTCGGCCTCACACTGCCGGAGCCGGTGCCGTCGGCGTGACCCAACGGCACTTCGCCGACCGTCCGAGGGGGATGGTCGGCGAAGTGCGTTGTCAGGGAGGGGAGTTCAGGCGGTGCCGACGGCTTCCCGTAGCTGACGGGCGATCAGGGCATAGGTGTTCAGGGCCCGTTCGTCGTCCGTGCCGTCGTAGCCGTGGTCGGCTCCGGCGACGTCGACATGCTCGACCAGCGCCCCCGCCGTCCGCAGCCGGTCGGCGTAGGAGATGCCCTCCGCCTTGAGCAGGTCGTACTCCGCCGTGATGACCAGTGCAGGCGCGATGCCCTTCAGGTCCGCGGTGTCCGACGGATGGGCGGGCGACACCAGCCGGTCGGCACGCACCTTCGGATCGGGGACGTACGACGTGTCGAATACCTCCGCCATCCAGGGCCGCAACACGGGCTTGGCGATGGCGGAGTGCTTGTCCTTGGCGCTGGTCGCCAGGTCAAGCGGCGGATAGTGCAGCACCTGGAGCGCGATCGAGGGCCCGCCCTCCTCCAGCGCCTGCCGGGCCACCGCCGCCGCGAGTCCGCCCCCGGCGCTCTGCCCGCCCATGGTGAGCCGGTCGCCGTCCCAGCCCTGCTCGGCGCCATGCTCCGCGATCCACCGGACCACCTCGAAGGCCTGCCGGGGCGGTGCGGGGAACGGGTGCTGCGGCGCGACGACGTAGTCGACGTTGATCACGACGACACCTGCCTCCGCCGCGAGGAAACGGCACAGCGGGTCGTCCAGTTCGGTCAGCGGTACGACGTAGCCACCGCCGTGGAAGTTCACGTGCACCGGCGGAGGCGGCCCTTCGCCGGCCGGCAGGTACACCGTGGCGCCTGCCGGGGCGATGCTGGTCGGGATCGTCAACTCCCGTGTCCGGCGCGGGAATTCAGGCAGCCGCTGATGCGAGGAGGCGGCGGAACCGCGCCCGCTCGGGCGCCGGTCGGCCAGCACGGAAAGACGCTGCAGGGACTTGGCGGCGAAGGCGGCCACCGCCGGCCGGGCCAGAACAGACATGCCGCTCCATTCGTGGAGTGCGCGCGACGGGGAGTCGAGTCCGATCGCCGGGAACGATCAACAGGATTCCTGGCGATGAGTAGGGTGACGATAACACGGGCGTATTTCGGGTGGACGCGGTGATCGGCGCTGTTCAGGGGGCGACGTCGGAGGGGCTGTGGCTGCGGCTGTCGTGTCGGCTGCCGATCAGCGAGACCGGGACGATCGCGTGATCGTCGCGCGGCGTGGACCACCGTGTTCGCGTGATCGTGAGTGGTGCGGGGGCGCTCCCACCGCAGGCCGGTGTCCCGGCATGTTCCGCGACGCCGCCCCGGGACCGCCTCGGCACGGACCCGGTGCTTAGCGGTCCTGGACCGGCCCTTCCAGCTCCCCGTGCTCGCAGCACACCCCGTGCGGCGAGACCGACGCCCCCGGCGTGGACCCGGCCGCCGCCTGAGCCGTCGCGCACGCGGCCCGCTGTGCCGTTTCGATCATCTGCTCGCTGTCGGTCGCGGCGTCGGCCAGGCTCGCGCAGCACAGGACGAGCAGTGCGGCGCCCGCGACGAACGGCAGGGCCCGGCGCGGGGGAGGGGGCGCGAGCAACGCCCGGACCCGCTGCGGTACCGCCCCGCCGGTCGCGGCCAGTGCCGGGCGGGAGCGGTTCGCGGAGGTGGCGAGCGCGGCCCGGCCCACGGCATGCGCGACGACCGTACGATCGCCGACGCGCACCGCGGCCTCCTCGTCGGCCCAGCGCTCCAGGACGAAACCGCCCGCCTTGGACAGCGGTCGTAGCAGCGGATTCACGGCGGCGGCGAGCCGCCAGAGGGTCTGGAAGAGATGGTGCCGACCACGCAGATGGGCCCGCTCATGGGCGAGGAGAGCCTCACGTTCGCGGTCGTCGAGGCAGCGCAGCATCGCGCTCGACACCACGATCCGGCCGGGCGCCCCCGGCAGTGCGAACGCCTCCGGCACCTCCATGTCCAGGACGGCCAACTCCGTGTCCCCGGGCAGGAGTCGGCACTCGCGGCGGGCCCAGCGCAGGTGCCGCAGCTGACGTGTTCCGGCGACGACGAGGCCCGTGGCGGACGCGAGCAGGGCGAGGGCGGCGGCCCCGGCGACCGTGAGGTAGACCGGGTCGGAGGCGCGCACGGCCGCGACCGACCACTGGCCCTCCTCGGCGACCTCGGGGATCTGCACCAGCCCGGCGAAGGCCAGCAACGCCAGCGAGCCCAGCCAGCCCAGCGACGCCACCAGCGCGGCGGAGGCCAGTGACCAGGCGGCCGGGCGCGGTGCCAGCCGGGGGGCGGCGCGGGGTGCGAGCACTGCGACGACCATGGTGATCAGGAGGGGGACGTACACGCTGATCAGCATCGGCTCACGGTCCTTCGTCGGCGTGGCCGTCGGGATGCGGCCCGTCGTTCCCGGAGAGCAGTCGCTGCAGCAACTGCTCGTCCTGCGCGGAGAGTTCGGAGACGAAGCGGGTGAGTACGGCCTCGCGGTCGGTGCCGTGCTCCAGCAGCGAGCGCATCCGCTCCGCGGTGTGGGTCGCCTCGTCCCGGGCCGGCGCGTACGCGTAGCCGCGGCCCGCGCGCCGGCGGACGAGCATCCCCTTGTCGTACAGGCGCGACAGGATCGTCAGCACGGTCGTGTACGCGAGGTCCCCGGGCAGCCGGTCCTTGACCTGGCGCGCGGTCTGCGCCTCGTCGGCCCCGTAGAGGGCGGCGAGAACCCCGCTCTCCAGCTCACCGCGCGCCCGCCTGCCGGACGTCGCGCCGGGCTCCTCGTTCTTCCGGTCGTGCACTGTTCACCCCACCGCCTTTCACCGCTCGACGTCCCAGCCTACCCGGGCACCTACTACGGCCTGTAGGAAGTGCGCCAAGGGCTCGAAGGGATGGACCGAGGGGTCGGAGAGATCGACCAGGGCGTCGATCAAGGGCTTTGCGGACGCGATCTACTACATGTCGTACGAGCTTACCTACTACATGTTGTAGAGTTTCGCCGCTCCACTCCACCCGCGGAGGAAAAAGCCCATGCCCCACCCCGGAAATACGGTGCGCCGTCCGTCGTCGGCCGAGCGTGTCGTGATCGTCTCGGCGAGTGTCGGAGCCGGTCACGACGGCGCCGCCGCCGAACTGGAGCGGCGGCTGGTGGCGGCCGGTCTCGCGGTCGACCGGTTCGATCTGCTGGACGTGCTGCCCGCCCGGCTCGGCCGGCTCGTCCGGGACGGCTACCACCGCCTGCTCGTCCGGGCGCCGTGGGCCTACCAGCGGATCTACAGCAGCACCGAGCGTGCCGGGGGAGGCGGTCCCATGGCGAGGGCGCTGCTGCGTTCCGCCGAGGAACGGCTGCTGCGCGCCCTGCCCGCCGGTACCGGCGCCGTCGTGTCGACCTACCCGGGCGCGAGCCGGGTCCTGGGCAACCTCCGTCGCGACGGGCGGCTGACCGTCCCCGTCCTCACCTACCTCACCGACTTCTCGGTGCACCCGCTGTGGGTGGCCGACGGCGTCGACGTCCACCTCGCGCTGCACGCCGTGCCCGCCGCGCAGGCCCGGGCCGCCGGCGCGCGGGACGTCCGGGTGTGCGGCCCGGTCGCCGACCCGCGCTTCCGGCCCGTGGACGCGCCGGAACGCGCCCTGGCCCGCGCCCGCTTCGGACTGCCTCCAACTGCCCCACTGGCCCTGCTCGTTGCCGGTTCCTGGGGCGTGGGCCCGGTCCGTGAGGTCGCCCGGGACCTGCGCGACTGCGGCGCGGCCGTACCGCTCGTGGTCTGCGGCCGCAACGAGACCCTGGCCGACCAGCTCCGCGCGGACGGCATCGAACACGTCCACGGCTGGGTCGACGACATGCCCGGCCTGATGCACGCCTCCGACGTCCTGGTCCAGAACGCCGGCGGCCTGACCTCCCTGGAGGCCTTCGCCACCGGCCTGCCCGTCGCCAGCTACGGCTGCATACCCGGCCACGGCCTCACCAACGCGGCCGCCCTGGACGAGGCGGGCGTCGCCGCGTGGATCCGCGACCCGGCCCAACTCAAGTACGTCCTGGGCGAGTTGATCGACGGTCCGCGAGGACTGCTGCAACGGGAGGCGGGCCTCGCCCTGTTCGCGGACGACCCCCACGGCCCGGACCGGGGCCCGGCCGCCGAGACGGCCAGGATCTGCCGGGCGGGTGCGGAGCACATTCCCGCACCCACCGCTCGCCCCTGTGCCGCCCCCATCGTTGGGCCCGCTGTCCCACCCACCGCTCACTCCGTGGCCGCATCCATCGCCCCGCGAGTCACTCCACCTGCCGCTCACCCCGTCACCGCATCCATCGCCCCGCGGGTCACCCCACCCGCCGCTCGGCGCGTCGCCCGTCCGGCCGCCCTGCGGCTCGCGACCACCACCGCCCTGGCCTGCGCGGTCTGGGCGGGCGCGGTCGGCACGGCGGTCGCCACGACCGAGAGCGGCCCGGGTCTGATGCATGCGATAGGCCAGAGCCTCGACCTCGACGACCTGAGCCACGCGCACCACACGGGGCGAGTGCCCGTCCAGGGCCATGCGAAGGGGCACCACGCATGACAGCCACCCGCCTCCTCCGTGCGACCGCCCGCGTCGCGCTCCCCGCACTCCCGATCCTCGCCGCCGCGTACGCCGCGCCCGTCCTCTCCACCTACGGCCCGCTGCGCAACCGCGTCATGCCCCGCCTCGCCGGCCGCGGCCGGCCGGACCACGTCGCGCTCACCTTCGACGACGGGCCGGATCCCCTCTCCACCCCGCTGTTCCTACGGCTGCTCGACGAGCGCCGGGTGCACGCCACCTTCTTCCTCCTCGGCAACCAAGCGGTACGTGCCCCGGGTCTGGTCCGCGAGATCGCCGCTGCCGGACACGAGATCGCCGTTCACGGGTGGCTGCACCGCCCGCTGCTGCTGCGCGGCCCCCGTGCCACTCACGACGACCTGGCCCGAGCCCGCGACACGGTCGGCGACCTCACCGGCCGCGTGCCACGGCTCTTCCGCCCGCCCTACGGCGTGATGTCGACCGCCGCCCACCTCGCCGCCCGGCGCCTGGACCTCGCGCCGGTGCTGTGGACAGCCTGGGGTGAGGACTGGCGGGCGCGCGCCACACCCGAGTCGGTCCACCGGACGGTCGCCGCGGACCTGCGCGGCGGCGGCACCGTCCTGCTGCACGACTCCGACTGCACCTCGGCACCCGGCAGTTGGCGTGCCACCCTCGGCGCCGTGCCCCGCATCCTCGACACCTGCGCGCTGCGCGGTCTGTCCGTGGGCCCGCTGCGGGAGCATGCTGTGGATCCGCTCTGAAGTTGACAATATTGTTGGCGCTCCCGGTCGGCGGAATTTACGTTCGCAAGTACCTAGACCAGGGAGCCCCCCATGCTTGCGAACGCCATGAACCGCCGGACCTTCCTCAACGGGTCGCTGACCGTCGCCGCGACGGCCGCACTCGTCGGCACGGGAACGAGCGCCGGCGCGGCGGACCGCACGACCTCCGCGACCCCGCTCACCGGCCCGCTCCGGATCGACACCGGCCGCGTGTCCGGCGTGGCCTCCCTCGTCTCCGGGGTCACCGTCTTCAAGGGCCTGCCCTACGCGGCGACCACCGCGGGCGCCAACCGCTGGCGTCCCCCGCAGCCGGCGACCTCCTGGACCGGCGTGCGCGTCGCGGACACCTTCGGGGACATCTGCCCCCAGCAGGTGATGGGTTCGGCCTCGGTCACCATGAGCGAGGACTGCCTCAACCTCAACGTCTGGACCGGCGCGGCGAGTTCACGTGAGAAGCGCCCGGTCCTGGTCTGGATCTACGGCGGCCGGTTCACCGGCGGTTACGCCTCCGACCCAGGCTTCGACGGCGCGGGCCTCGCCGCCAAGGGCCTCGTCGTGGTGACCCTCAACTACCGCACCGGCGCGTTCGGTTTCCTCTCCACCCCCGAACTGAGCGCCGAGTCCGGCCACGGGGCATCCGGCAACTACGGTCTCCTGGACCAGATTTCGGCCCTGCGCTGGGTACGCCGCAACATCTCCGCGTTCGGCGGCGACCCGAACCGTGTGACCATCGCAGGCCAGTCCGCGGGCGGCGCCTCGGTCATGCACCTCATCTACTCCCCGCTCGCCAAGGGCCTGTTCCAGGGCGCGATCTCCGAGAGCGCCGGCGCCCGCGCCACCGGCGACCCCGAGATCGCCGCGCTGGCAGCGTCGTACCGCACGCTGGAGACGGCCGAGAACCAGGGCACCGCCTACGCCGCAGCGCTCGGCGCCACCTCGCTGACCGCCCTCCGGGCCCTGGACAGGGCCAAGTTGATGGCGGGTCAGAACGCCAACGACACGACGGTCGGCGGACCGGTGAACGGCAATCCGCCGGAGTTCCGCCCGGTCCTCGACGGCTGGGTCAAGCCGTGGACGTACGAACAGGCCCTGGCGGGCGGCCACTTGAACGACGTGCCCGTGCTGGCCGGCGGTAACAAGGACGAGAACGGCGCCTCCCCGACCCCGACCGTGAAGCTCGCGGACTATCTGAGCACGGCGGAGAAGGAGTACGGCACCCTCGCCGGCGAGTTCCTGAAGCTCTACCCCGCCACCACCGACACGGAGGCGGGGCAGGCCCGCAACGCCTCCGCGCGCGAGGGCTCGCGCGTCTCCGCGAACCTGTGGGCGGCTCAGTGGGCGAAGACGGCGAAGAGCCCGGTCTTCACGTACTACTGGGAGCACGTCCCGCCGACCGCGACCGGAGCCAACTCCCGTGGTGCGTACCACGGTTCGGAGATCAACTACGTCTTCGACAACCTCTACGCCACGAACCTGCCCTGGACCGACGCGGACCGCGAGGTCGCCGACACCCTGTCCGACTACGTGGTGAACTTCGCGACCCACGGCGACCCGAACGGCCACGGTCTCACCCGCTGGCCCGCGGCCAACCACCGCTTCGCGACCACGATGGAACTCGGCGACCGCTTCGGCACGCTCGCCCTCGCGGACGCGGCGAAGGTGGACTTCTTCGAGCGGTTCTTCGCGAGCCAGAAGCGCTGGTGACGCTTCGCCGAGGCGGGCGGGGAGACGGGAACGGGGCGGAGAGCGGGGGCGGCGGAGCGGCGGAACGCCCGGCAAGTACTCTCTCCGCAGTACGGGGGCCAAACGCATGCAGTAACTTACTTGAGTTACGCAACAATATGGTAAAGTGGGTCGCATGTCCACACCACCGATCCCCGAAGCCCCCGCCTCCCCGGAGGTGACCGAGATCGAGCGAGCCCTCACTCGGATCACCTACCTGAGCACGCGCGCCCGCCAGCACGACCGGCTGATGGCCCTCGCCGGTGTGCCTCTGGACCGCGCGGCGGTGGCGTTGCTGC
This sequence comes from Streptomyces sp. N50, assembly GCF_033335955.1. Lineage (GTDB taxonomy): Bacteria > Actinomycetota > Actinomycetes > Streptomycetales > Streptomycetaceae > Streptomyces. The sequence goes on along the minus strand of NZ_CP137550.1, from coordinate 900,249 downwards.
GGCAGGTCGCCGACTCCGACCCGCTGCGCCCCGGGGAGCTGGCCCAGCGCCTGGGAGTCGAGGCCTCGCATGTGACGCGGACGGTGCAGCAGCTCCAGAAGTCCGGCTACGTCACCCGCGTGCCCGACCCCGACGACCGCCGCGCCCAGCGGATCGAACTGACCGAGGCCGGCCGGCAGGCCGTCAGCAACGTCCGGGACGCCGGCGCGCGGGGCATGCAAATGGCCCTCTCGGAGTGGTCGACGGACGAACTGCAGCAGCTGGCGACGCTGTTCCACCGCATGGTCGACGACTTCCTGAAGTACTCGATCGACGAGGACGGTGAGCCGGAGGTCGTGGCGCCGGCCGGTACGGTCTGAGTTCTCCGGGAGCAGGTGGCGCCGACGTCACCCGAGGTCGGCGACGATCTGCGGGAGGTCGGCCGTCGAGCGGATTCCGGGGGCCGCCGCGCAGACGAACGGCACGGCGTTCACCGCACGGTTGGCGGTGTAGGACGGGGACATCGCGGCCATCCGGTCGAGGGGCACGGGGAACCGCAGGTCGATGTCCAGCGGCGCGTCCCCCTCGACCGCGACATGCCAGCCGGTCGCGCGGAGATCCCAGGCGGGGTCGAGGTCGGTGGTGCAGTACCAGTTGGCGCGGAACCGCAGCAGAGGCCGGCCCTTCCGCAGACCGGACACGGTGATGCGCTGCGCGGCCACGGTGCCTTGGGGCAGCGTGCCCGCGGCAATTCGCGTGGTGTGCCGGGCGGTTGCCACCTCGCCGATCGCCTCCACCGAGTCGAGCGGTGCCGAGAGCGCCTCGGCGAGGAGCCGCAACGACGGGCCGAAACTGTCGCGCAGTCCGGCAAGGCGCGCTTCGCCGAACTCGGCAGGGGCCGCCCGAAGCCCATCACCTCGAACAGCAGCCCGGGGGAGTCCCGTTGGGAGAGATCCGCGAACTCGTCGATCGTCAGCGCGTCGAGCCGCCGCTGGATCGAGGTGAGCGTCAGGGGCAGCGCCTCCGTGATGAATCCGGGGCTGCTGCCCGTGCTGTGTACAGAGGTGCCGCCCCGCTCGCACGCGTCCTCGACTCGCTTCCGCGTGACCGGGTCCAGGCTGGGCGCGTGATGGAACTCGCCGCGCGTCGACACGACGTTCACGCCTGAGGAGAGCAGCGTGCACACCTCGTCGAAATCGCAGGTGCGCGGGGTGTAGAGGACGCAGTCGGCGCCGAGCGCGAGGATCTCGTCGATGTCCTGCGTCGCGACGACCCCGGTGGTGCCGAGCTCGCCCCCGCTCAACTCGCCCGCGTCCAGGCCTGCTTTGGCCGGGGTGTGGACATACACCCCGGCCAGGGTCAGGTTCGGATGCTCCAGTACGGCACGCATCGTGCGGGCGCCGATGTTCCCGGTGGCCCACTGCACGACCCGGTAGCGCTGTACTCCATGCCGTAGCGGCTCGGTCATCGCCCACCCCTCGTCCCGGTGGGCGAGAACCGTACTCTCCGCTGCGGAGAGCGTCAATTACGCCGTCGTACCTCCGTCAGTCGCCCCGTCAGTTGTGCACGGGGACGCCCGAGAGGCCGCCGAGGCAGAACTGCCAGACCTCCTCGGCGGTGACCGGGGCCGCGTGGCTGCCGGCCGGAACTCCGTTGCCCTGTGCGACGAACATGACCGTCTGCATCAGGATCGAGGCCTGGCGGCGGGGCTTCCCGGCGGGGATGACGCCGGCGTCCTCGGCCTGCTCCACCAGCTCCGTGAACACCTGGTGCAGGGGGAGATGAGCGGTCGCCACCTGCGCGGGATGCTTCACGAGGAGCTGGAGGGCGAAGTCGCTGAACAGGGGGCGCTCCACACCGGGGTTGGACAGTGACTGCTCGAACAGCATCGTCACGCCGAGCCGCAGCGCCTGGAGTGGGTCCGACTGGGAACCGGCCGTCGCGCGGATCTCCGCCGCCGACTTGGACAGCGCGTCCTCGAACAGGGCGAGCAGCAGCTCGTGTTTGCCGTCGAAGTGCTGGTAGAAGCTGCGCAGTGACTGTTTGGAGCGGTCCACGACCTCCTGGACCGTGAAGTCCGTCGTCCGCTTCTCCGCGATGAGTTCCTGTGCCGCGTCGAGGAAGCGCTGCACACGTTGTTCGGCGCGGAGCTTGGCGGCACGGGTGGAACGCTCAACGGCGCGCTGGCGCCAGGCTGGTTGTTCTTCGGGGACAGCTGTCACATGAAGAACGATACTCCACTTCAGCGGTAACACCCGGGCTTCCCCTACCGAAGACCGCACTGCAAGTTTCGAGACCCTTACTTGCGTGAGATGAGAATGATATTCTCACCGCCATCCGTCCGGGTTGGCAGGAGGTTCGTCTGACATGGCATGGGACTTTTCCACCGAGCCGGAGTTCGAGGAGAAGCTGGAGTGGATCCGGCAGTTCCGCTCCGAGCGCGTGGAGCCGCTGGACCTGCTGTACCCCGACCGGGCCTACCACCCGCTCGACGACGAACTCGGCCCGATAGTCCGGGCGTTGAAGCAACAGGTCCGCGACGAGGGCCTGTGGGCACCGCACCTCGGCCCCGAACTCGGCGGCCGCGGCTTCGGCCAGGTCAAGCTGGCGCTCATCAACGAGATCCTGGGCCAGTCGAGTTGGGCCCCCGTCATCTTCGGCACGGCCGCACCCGACACCGGCAACGCCGAGATCATCGCCCGCTACGGTACCGAGGAGCAGAAGGAGCGCTACCTCCAGCCGCTGCTGGAGGGCGAGTGCTTCTCCTGCTTCTCCATGACCGAGCCGCAGGCCGGCGCCGACCCCACGATGTTCACCACCCGCGCCGAACGCGACGGCGACGACTGGGTCATCACCGGCCGCAAGTTCTTCTCCTCCAACGCCCGCACCTCGAAGTTCGTCATCGTGATGGCCGTGACGAACCCCGACGTCAGCCCCTACAAGGGCATGTCGATGTTCCTCGTCCCCAGCGACACCCCCGGCGTCCGCATCGAGCGCCACCTCGGCATCATGGGCGAGGCCACCGACGAGGGCATGCACGCACTCATCGCCTACGACGGCGTCCGCGTCCCCGCCGACGCGCTGCTCGGCGGCGAGGGCCAGGCCTTCGCGATCGCCCAGACCCGGCTCGGCGGCGGCCGCGTCCACCACGCGATGCGGGTCGTGGGCCAGAGCCAGAAGGCTCTCGACATGATGGCCGAGCGGGCCCTGTCCCGCGAGACCCAGGGCGAGCGGCTCGCGGACAAGCAACTCGTGCGCGCCGACCTCGCCGACTCCTACGCCCAACTCGCCCAGTTCCGGCTGTTCGTGCTCTACACCGCCTGGCAGATCGACAAGTACCAGGACTACAAGCGGGTCCGTAAGGACATCGCCGCCATCAAGTTCCTCACCCCGAAGGTGCTGCACGACGTCGTGTACCGCTCGATGCATCTGCACGGCGCGCTCGGTGTGTCGAACGAAATGCCGTTCTCGGACATGTGGAACGGCGCTGCCGTCATGGCGGTCGTCGACGGCCCCACCGAGGTCCACAAGATCACGGTCGCCCGTGACGTCCTGCGTGGCTACGAAGCGGCCCCCGGCCTGTGGCCAACCCAGCATCTGCCCACCCGCCGGGAATGGGCCCGGAAGCAGTTGGAGGACCTGCTGTGACGCTCGCCAACACGGAATCGCTCGCCCGCTGGCTGGACGACCAGGGCATCGCCCCCGGCGAACCCGTCGAGACGTCGTACATCTCCGGCGGCACCTCCAACGACATCTACGGCATCCGGCGCGGCGAGGTGAGCATGGTGCTGCGCAAGCCGCCGGAGAAGGTTCCGCCGGGGCGCAACGAGACCATGCTCCGCGAATACCGCGTTCTCAACGCGCTCAATGGCACGGACGTCCCGCACCCCGAGGCGATCGCCGTGTGCGACGACACGAGCGTGCTCGGCTCCTGCTTCTACCTCATGGCACACGTCGACGGCTGGTCGCCGATGAACACGGACGGCTGGCCCGAGCCGTTCCTCAGCGACCTGTCGCTGCGCCCCGGCCTCGCCTACCAACTCGTCGAGGGCATCGCCAAGTTGGGCAACGTGGACTGGCGGGCCCAGGGACTGGAAGGCTTCGGCCGCCCCGACGGCTTCCACGACCGGCAGGTCGACCGCTGGCTCGCGCATCTCGCCAAGTTCAAGTTCCGCGAGATACCCGGCCTGGAGAACGCCGCTGCCTGGCTGCGGGAACACCGTCCCGCCCACTGGGAACCGGGCATCATCCACGGCGACTACCAGTTCGCCAACGTCATGTTCCAGCACGGCGCGCCCGCACAGCTCGCCGCCCTGGTCGACTTCGAAATGGCCACCGTGGGCGACCCGTTGCTCGACCTCGGCTGGGTGATCATGGGCTGGCCGGACGCCGACGAGGACCGGACCCAGAAGGGCTACGTCGACTACACCGGCATGCCCGACCGCGCCGACCTGCTGGAGCACTATGCCAAGGTCAGCGGCCGAGACGTCAGCGAGATCGACTACTACGTGATCCTCGCCCGCTTCAAGATGGCCGTCGTCCTCGAAGGCGGTTACGCCCGGCACATGAAGGGTGAGGGCGGCAACCCGAAGATGGCCCACTACGGCGACGTCGTTTTGCAGATGGCCGCCGAGGCTGCCGAGCTCGCCGCGACGACCCGGCTATGAGAGCCGCCCGCTGCAACGCCGTCGGCGGCCCGGTGGTCGTCGAGGACATCCCCGAACCTCCTTTCTCAGGACCGGAGTTCACCCAGAACGAGGGTGGCATCCCGGTCGACGTGCACTACGCCGCCGTCAACTTCGCCGACCTCCTCGTCATCGACGGCGCCTACCAGGTGAAGGCGGAACCGCCCTTCACCCCCGGCAGCGAGTTCGCCGGCGTGGTCGCCGCCTCCGCGAACGGATTCGAGAAGGGCGAGCGGGTCTTCGGCTCGATGTTCGTCGGCGCCTTCGCCGAACGCGTCACCGCCCGGCCCGCAGGCCTGAGCCGTATCCCCGAGGGAATCTCCACCGAGCGCGCGGCGGCCTTCGGGGTCAGCCACGCCACCGCGTTCGACGCCCTCCGCCTGATCGCCGACGTACAGCCGGGTGAACGGGTCGCCGTCCTCGGCGCGGCCGGCGGGGTCGGCCTCGCCACCGTCGAACTCGCCGCGCTGCTCGGCGCGGAGGTCGTCGCCGTCGCCTCCACGGAGGAGAAACGGGCGGTGTGCGCCGAGCAGGGCGCACAAGTGACCCTGCCGTACGACGACTTGAAGCGGACCCTGCGGGACGCGGGCGGGGCCGATGTCGTGATCGACCCGGTCGGCGGGCCGTACGCGGAGGAGGCGTTGCGGGCGATGCGCTGGGGCGGGCGGTTCGTGAGCGTGGGGTTCGCGAGCGGGGAGATCCCGCGTATCCCGCTCAACCTCCCCATGCTCAAAGGCGTCAGCCTGCACGGCTTCGACCTCGGGGGCTGGGCGCGGCACCGGCGGGACGACCTGGTCGCCGCCCGCACCGAACTCCACGGACTGTTCGCCGCCGGGAGGATCCGGCCCCGCGTCCACGCCGTGTATCCGCTCGCCGACGTCGCCGAGGCTCTCAGCCTGGGGCGCCGCGCCATCGGCAAGGTCCTTCTGGAGGTCGCGCATGGAGTTTGAGTTCGACGACGAACAGCGGCTGCTCCAGCGGGTGGTCCGCGAAACGGTCACCAAGTCGCGGTCGCTGCCCGAGAAGCAACTATGGGACACCTACCTGGAGTTGGGCTGGCTGGAGGCCCCGCCGGTGGAACTGGCCATCGTCCTGGAGGAGTTGGGATACGTCGCCGATCCCACGCCCTTCCTCGCCACGGCCACCTGGTTCGCACCGCTGGCCGGACGGCTGCCGCGCGGCTCGGGCACCGGTGTCTTCGACGGCGAGGGGAAGTTCGTCCTCGACGCCGACCGTGCCGACGAGATCGCCGTTCTCACCTCCGAGGGCGTGGTCGTACGGGACGGAAAGGAGCTCGCCGCAGAGCGACTGTCCGTGTTCGACCCGACCCTGCACATCGCCCGGGTGGACGTGCCGGACCTCGTCGCCGGAGTACCGGACCTGGCCCTGATGGGCCTGGCGGTCAGCACGGTCGGCAGTTGCCGGCGGATCCTCGACCTGGTCGTCGCCCATGTGAAGCAACGGCACCAGTTCGGCGTCCCCATCGGCTCGTTCCAGGCCGTCAAGCACAAGGCCGCCGACATGTACGTCGCCATCGAACGAGCCAAGGTGCTCGCCTACTTCTCCGCGCTCACCATCGCCGAGAACGACCCCGGCCGAGGCCGGGCGGCCGCGATGGCGAAGGCGGCCGCGGGCGACTGCCAACGGGTGTGTTTCCGCAACGGGTTCCAGCTCTTCGGGGCCATGGGCTACACGTGGGAGAACGAGCTGCAGATCCATCTCAAGCGGGCCAAGTCCGGGGACCTACTCCTCGGTACGGCGTCCGAGCACAGGAAGGCGCTGCTGGTATGAGGCTGGCCCCCGACCCCGAGGTCGAGAAGTTCCGCGCCGACTTCAGCGACTTCCTCGACGCCCATCTGCCCACCCCCGAAGAGGCCACGGTCCAGTCCAAGTCCAGCGCGGACATTCCGGATTGGGCCCGGCGCTGGCAGCGCAAGCTCTTCGACGCGGGCTGGCTGCTGCCCGCCCAGCCGCCCGAGTACGGCGGCCGCAACGCGACGCTGCCCCAAGTGGTGGCCCACCTGGAGGAGTTGTCCCGGCGGCGGATCTACCACAGCTTCAACCCGCAGGGCTTGAACATCATCGCGGCCTCACTGCTGACCTTCGGCACCGAGGAACAGAAACGCGACTGGGCCGTCCCCCTGCTGCGGGCCGAGATCACCGCGTCCCTCGGCATGAGCGAGCCCGGCGCCGGCTCCGACCTGGCCGGGCTGCGCACCCGCGCGGCCCTCGAGGGCGACCACTTCGTCGTCAACGGGCAGAAGGTGTGGACCTCGGGCGCGCACGACGCCGACGTCCTGCTCACCTTCGTCCGCACCGACCCCGAGGCCCCCAAGCACAAGGGGATCAGTGTCCTGCTCATCCCCACCGACTCCGAGGGCCTGGTCCGGCGGCCGTTCGGGTCGATCGCCGCGCCGGACGACCTCGACTTCAACGAGGTGTTCTTCACCGACGTCCACGTCCCCAAGGAGAACCTCGTCGGCCCCCTCAACGAGGGCTGGCGCGTGGCCAACGGCTCGCTCGGGCACGAACGGACCCTGCTGTGGGTGCACTACGCCGAGCGCATGGACGCCCTGATCCAGGACGCGGCCTGTGACGAGGAGTGGTACGCCACCCTCCAAATGGACGTCCAGGCACTGCGGTTGCTCGGCTACCGGCTGCTCGGGCCCGACCGCAACCCGGTGGAGATCTCGGTGCTCAAACTGCTCGGCTCCGAGGCCGCGCAGAACGCCGAGCTGCACGCCCTCGAACAGCACGGGACCGAGGCGCTGCTGCATCCGGTGCAGACGGGGCCGTACACCCATATGAACTTGCAGACGTTCAACGCCAGTTGGTTCGAGCGGTACGCGCGCAGCTTCGGCGGGACGATCGCCGGCGGCACCTCCGAGATCCAGCGCAACATCATCGCCGAGCGCATCCTCGGCCTGCCCCGATAGAGCCGGTCAGCCCAGAGGGCCGACATCCCAGAGCCGACAGAGGACGAGACGCATGGACGAGATCCTGTACGAGGTCGACGGCCGGGTGGGGATCATCACCCTCAACCGGCCGGAGGTCGCCAACGCGCAGAACAGCACGCTCCTCGACGCCCTCGACGCGGCCTGGAGCCGGGCCGCGGTCGACGAGGACGTGAAGGTCATTCTCCTGAAGGCCAACGGCAAGCACTTCTCGGCGGGACACGACCTGAAGGACCGCTGGCCGGCGCCGAAGGAGATCACCCTGGAGTGGATCTACAGCGCCGAGACCCGCAGGTACCTGGAGTACACCCTGCGCTGGCGCAACGTGCCCAAGCCGACGATCGCCGCCGTACAGGGCAAGTGCATCGCGGGCGGACTGATGCTCTGCTGGCCCTGCGACCTGATCGTGGCCGCCGAGAACGCCGAATTCTCCGACCCCGTCGTGCACATGGGGATCGGCGGAGTCGAATACCACGGCCACACCTGGGAGTTGGGTCCGCGCAAGGCGAAGGAGATCCTCTTCACCGGACGGGCCGTCACCGCCGAGGAGGCGGAGAAGGTCGGCATGGTGAACAAGGTCGTGCCCCTGGACCAACTGGGCACCGAAGCCCTGGAGTTGGCCCACCAGATCGCCACCATGCCGTCCTTCGGACTGCGCCAGGCGAAGCGGGCCGTCAACCAGAGCCTCGACGTCCAGGGCTTCTACGCCGCCATCCAGTCCGTGTTCGACATCCACGAGACGGGACACGGGAACGCGCTGAGCGTGAGCGGATATCCCATTCTCACGCAGCTCGACGCCATGAAGGAACGCATCAAGGGCCAGTAGGCCCGGTAGGCCGCCGGGCCGATGGGGCCGATGGGCTGGGCCGCAACCGTCACTTCTCCTTGTGCGCGGTCGCGCCCCGGCTCATCGCGAGCACCGCGTCGCGGCGGCTCAGCGCCCCGAACGGTGAACCGCCTGTCGGGGTGGGGCTGCCGCAGATCCAGGTCGGCCCGTCGGAGAGATGGGCGAGCGCCTCGGCGGCCACGTCGTCGGGATCGGCCAAGTCGCCGCCGTAGGAACCCCCTTGGACGCCTTCGGTCCGGCGCAGGGACGGGGTGTCGGTCCTGCCGAGCACCAGGCCCAGGACGTCCACGCCGCTGTCCTTCCACTCCGCCCACAGGCTCTCCGCGAGGATCAGGTCGAAGGCCTTCGACGCGCCGTAGGCGGCGAGCGTGGCGCCACCCGCCCACGCGGCGCCCGAGGTCACCAGGACCACGGCTCCCCGCTTGCGCGCCACCATCGGGCCACCGAACCGGTAGGCGGCTTCGAGTACGGCCGCGCAGTTGCGCCGCACCAGGCCCAGATGGGTATCGAGATCTTTGTCGAGGAACGGCACGCTGCGGTCGTCGCTGCCGGCGTTGTACACGAACAGCCCGACCTCCAGCCCGGCGGTCGCATCCTCCAGCTCCGCCAGGGCACTTGAGGAGCTGAGGTCGAGCGCGACCGTACGGACCTCGACGCCGTACCGGGACCGGACCTCGTCGGCGGAGGCCTCCAGCACGGGCAGGCGCCGGGCCACCAGTACGACGTTCATCCCCTGGGCGGCCAGCCGGTGGGCGAACGCGACGCCCACCCCGTCCGACCCGCCGGCGATGACGCCCCACGGCCCGTACTTGCTCGTGAGAGATTCAGCCACTTCGTACTCCTTGTTCGGGTGCGGTCACGGCAACTCGGTTGTATGGGCGGGGAGTTCAAGAACTCCTGTCATGACGACGGCCGTTGGAGAACCTTCTTCTCGACCGCGTCCGACGACAGCACCGTCCCGATGATCCCGAGGTCGGCACCGGTGCTCCGCGCCACCTCGCGCACCATGGCGACGTCCTTGCTCATCAGATCCGCCAGCCGCACCGCCACCGAGTCGACCGACCCTCCACGGGCGACGACATCGAGCGCCCGACTGGCGCCGCTGCCATGCTGGAGCGCCGTGAGAATCACGTTCTCGTCGATACCGAGCGACCCCGCCACCCGCACCGCGTCGACCGCGAGGCCGACCTGTGCCACGAACAGGGCGTTGTTGACGAGCTTGACCCGCTGACCGCTGCCGGCCGGTCCCACGAACAGGATGGGTGAGGCGTATGCCTCCAACAGCGGGCGTGTCTGCTCCAGTTGGGCTTCGTCCCCGCCGACCCACAGGGTGAGGCGGCCTGCCGCGATGTCGTGCGGCCCGCCCGAGAGCGCGGCGTCCAGCACCCCGACACCGCGCTGCGCACCCGCCTCGAAGAGCAGCCGGGCGGTCTCGGGGTCGGACGTGGTGTGCTGGACGAGTGTCGCCCCCGCCGACATGGCCGCGAGGGCGCCGTCCGGGCCGAGACACACCGACCGCACCTGCTCGTCCGTCAGCACGACGACGAACACGGCGTCGGCACCGCGCACGGTCTCCTCGATCGTGTCGGCCCAACTCGCCCCGGCCTTCTGGGCGATGGCGCGCGTCTCGGGGCGGCGTGTGTGCATGGTGACGTCGTGACCGGCGGTCATGAGGCGGTCGACGATCGGCCGCCCCATCCGGCCCGACCCGATCACACCGATCCTCAACTCTCCTCCAAGGCGGTGGAGTTGACGGCCGGTGCCAGCATCGCGCGGGGTCCCTCGGTGCCGTCGAGGTTGGCGTTGACCCGCTCGGCGATGCGCCAGCCGTCCGAAGTCCGTACCCAGCGCCAGGTGTTGGCGGAGACCTGGAACACCCAGAACCGTCCCGCGTCCGCGTCCCAGCGCAGATGAAGCGCATGGCTGCGGCCGGTCGCGTGGTCGCCGTCGACGACCACGTGCGGCGCGGTCAGCACGTGACCGCAGCCGTTGTGGATCACGCTCTGGTGCCCGGCGCCGTGGACCATGCCGACGATGCCGTCCCGGCCCTCCATCCGCAGGTGGGGGATCGCGTCGAAGACGCCGTCCTCGGTCCAGAGCGCCGCCGCGGCCTCTCCCGAACCGCTGTCGACCGCGGGCCCGTACTGGGCGACGAGCTGGGTGATCTCCACCTGGTCCTCCAAGGCGCGCACCTTCGCCGCCAACGACTCGACGGTGGCGCGCAGTTGGGCAAGTTCGTCCGTCTCGCTCATGGGCGTTCAGCTCCCTGGTACGACGATGATGCGGGCCGGCCCGTCGGCGTCCCGTGCGGCGTCGAGCGCGGCCGGCACCCCGTCGAGCCCGACGGTGTGGCCGAGCATCGGCCCGACATCGAGGCTCCCGGAGCAGACCGCCCGGAACGCCTCGTCCCAGTGGTCCATCGACGGGCCGCCCCCGAACTGGATGTTGATGCCCTTCCGCTTCGCGGTCAGGGTGTGCAGATGGTCGCCCTCCGGCGGACCCCCGACGGAGAAGATCCGGGTCCCGCGCTCGCAGCCCTTGATGATCGAGTCGAGAACACCCGGGACGCCGACGCACTCGAAGACGACACAACTCGACCGGTTCCCGGCCGCGTTGCGCCACACCTCGTACGGTGAGACCTCGGCGGGGTCGACGACCACGTCGGCGCCCATGGCCAGTGCGGTCGCGCGACGCGAGGCCACGAGATCGGCCGCCACGATCGGACCGACGCCGAGGTTCTTGAGCCGGCCGATCGCCGACAGGGCGATGGCGCCGCAGCCGATGACCAACGGCACCTCGCTCGCGGACAGTTGGGCGCGGGACGCCGTCGACCAGCCCACCGAGATCGCGTCGGCGACACACACGATCTCACTCGGCAGGTCCGACACCACGACCCGGGTGATGGCTTCGGTCAGCAGGAACAACTCCCCGAATCCGCCCGGAGATTCGGGGTTCTGGCCGATGATCCTGCGGCCGGCGGGAGTGCTCAGTACGGGCAGCGAACTCACCCGCGTCCCGACCGGGATCCGGCGCTCGGTGCCGGGGCCGTGGTCCACGACCTCGGCGCAGTACTCGTGACCCATCACGATGTCGACGTCCTGGTCGTACGTCGACATGCCGCTGTCGTCGTCGGCGCCCGCCTCCGGATGGTCCATGAAGTGCAGATCCGACGCGCAGATCCCGCATGCCAGGGATCGGACGAGGAGTTGGCCCGGTCCGGGGACCGGATCGTCGACGGTCCGCGCCTCGACGCTCCCGCCCCGCAGCACAGCAGCACGCATCAGACTCTCCTCCGCACTCCGAAGTCCGTCCCCTTCGGACTGTAGCCACACAGAGGCAATTACAGAAGACTGTCTCCTATAATTAAAAGAACGCGGAACACCGCCCGGTCACTACAATCACGGCATGGCAGAACCGCGCCGCGCCCCGGGCCGTCCACGGGACACGAGCATCAACGAACGGGCCCTCGCGGCGACGCGCGAACTCCTCGTCCAGCGCGGCTTCGACGCGACGACGATCCAGGCGGTGGCCGAGCACTCCGGCGTGCACGCCTCCGCCATCTACCGCCGCTGGCCCTCCCGGATCGAGCTGATCGAGGAGGCCACGTTCCCCGGGCTCAGCCCGCTGAGCGTCCGCCCGACGGGGGACCTGCGACGCGACCTCCGCCGGTTCGTGCGCGCCTACTTGGCTGCCTTCGGCGCGCCCGCTGCCCGCGCCGCCGCGGCCGGTCTCTTCGCGCACTCCCAGACGTCGACCACGCCCCGGCCGCCGGAGATGCTGCTGCGCGTGTCGGCGCGACCGCAGTTCCAGGACATCCTGCGCGCCGCGCCGACCGGGACCGTCGACCCCGCCGTGGACCCGGACGACGTCTTCGACATGCTCCTCGGCGCCGTCCTGACCCGCACCCTCCTGTCCGCGGTCACGGCCCGCAACCGCCCGGTCGAGCGCACGGTCGACATGATCCTGCGGATGCTACGGCCCCTCGACGGCCCGGAGTGACCAACTCCCGCTGACTGCCTGGGCGTTGGTGTCAGCGGCGTTCATCGCGGAACACCTTCCCGCCCTTCATCACGAACCGGACGTCCGCCATCAGGGAGACGTCCTCCAGCGGATTGCCCGGTACCGCGATCAGATCGGCGAGCAGTCCCTCCGCGATACGGCCCCGGTCGTCGGCCTCGATCAGCTCCGCCGCGTTGACGGTCGCCGCCTGGAGTGCCTCCAGCGGGGTCATCCCGCGGTCGACCAGGGCGATCAGCTCCTGGGCGCCGCGGCCGTGCGGGATCGCCGGCGCGTCCGTGCCCAGCGCCATCCGGACACCCGCCTTGCCGGCCCTGGCCACCACCGTCTTCGCCCGGGGGAAGATCTCGGCGGCCTTCTCCTTCAGTTCGGGCGCGGCATGGGACATGTCCATCCCGTCGATGAGAGCGGTGGTCGGCACCAGGAAAGTGCCGCGCTCCGCCATCAACGCGATGGTGTCGTCGTCGAGCAGGAAGCCGTGCTCGATGCAGTCGATGCCCGCCTCCACCGCGTGCCGGACGGCGTCGGCCCCATGGGTGTGGGCCGCCACCTTCAGTCCGCGCCGGTGGGCCTCGTCGACGATGGCGCGCAGTTCCTCGTCGGAGTAGTGCTGCGCGCCGGGGGTGCCGGTGTGGGACATGACGCCCCCGGACGCGCAGACCTTGATGAGCCGAGCGCCGTGCTTGATCTGGTAGCGGACGGCCTTGCGCACCTCGTCGACGCCGTTGGCAATGCCCTCTTCCAGGGAGAGAGGCATGATTCCGGGGGCGTACGCGGCGAACATCGTGGGGTCGAGATGGCCGCCGGTGGGTGTAATGGCGTGTCCGGCGGGCACGATGCGCGGGCCGTCGATCCAGCCGGCGTCGATGGCCTTGGCCAGCGCGACGTCCAGCAGATAGCCGCCCGTCTTCACGAACAGGCCGAGGTTGCGGACCGTGGTGAACCCCGCGCGCAGGGTCCGCCGGGCGTTGCCGACCGCGCGGAGCATCCGCAGCGGGGGATCGTCCTGGACGGGGGAGAACGCGAGTGTCTCGCCCCGGCCGCCCATCAGGAGGTTGACCTCCATGTCCATGAGACCGGGCAGGAGAGTCACGTCGCCGAGGTCGAGAACCTCGTTCTCCCCGTCACTCTCGCCGGTGCCGCCGCCGGTGTGCGCGATGCGGTCGCCCTCGACCGTGATCAGCCCCGGCGACTCGAACTCGCCCGTCTCCACGTGCAGTACACGCGCCGCTCTGAGCGTGAGCACGACCGGTCACACCTTCGGCTCGACGACGAGGTCCATGTAGGCGGCCCCGCTGTCCGGCACCCGGGCCTGCTTCCAGACCTCGACCGGGAACGACACGTTCACCAGGGAGAACATCAGGAGGAGCAAGTTGCGCTCCTGCTCCGGGAGTTCGGAGAGGGGGAACTTGTCGAGGTGGTCGGAGGCCTGTTCCAGCAGCGGGAACGCGGCGTCGTAGAAGGACTGCATCTCCTCCATGGAGCTGGCCAGGCGCTTGCTGTAGCGGTCGCGCTCGGACTCCAGGATCCACTCGCTGAACGGCTCGAGTGCCGCGAACTCACTGGGCAGCATCGGTGTGCTCCTTGACGTAGTCGGCGACCGTCTTGTGCAGATGGCGGAGCAGCAACTCCTGGTCGCAGAGCGGGAATTCGGTGACGACCCGGCTCTTGAGCATCGTCTGGGTGGCTTCGAGGGTGTTGCCGTCCTGGAGCGCGTACTCCTTGAACGTCACCGCCGCCAGCTCCTGCTTGAGCCGCTCGCGCGCGGTCTTGGCGGGCACGAAGTACAGGTTGGCCTCGAAGAGGTGCCTGTCCACCGCCGTCGGCCAGTAGTGGTACGTCAGATACCAGCCCGGCTTCCAGATCAGCAGGGTCATGTTCGGGAAGAACTCGAAGGAGTCGTTGCCCCACGCGCGGTGCCGGCCCGGGTTGAGACCCGTCGGCAGGTTGTCCAGGCCCTCGATGTCGGGCGCCTCCCACGGGCCGAACAGGCCGCTGCGCAGGGCGCGTTCGATGGGCTTGACGATCGTCAGGTCCTTGGGCGGGGACATGCCTCCCCAGGAGGAGATCATCGAGTGCGGGGAGTGGATCTCGTAGTGCAGCGCCTCGTACCCGACGTTGAAGAGCTTGTCGGCCTCGTCCTTGACGGCCTGCTTCATGTGCAGGACGGGCGCGTGGTAGAACTCCGCGAACGCGTCGATGAACAGCTTCCAGTTGCTGCCGATCTCGGCCTTGTACGTGAAGACCTCGGTCATCTCGTGGAAGGGGTAGCCCTCCAGGCCCTTGGCGAACTCGCCCAAGTACTCCTTGAGCGGCTGGGCTTCGGGGTCGAGGTTGACGAAGATGAACCCCTCCCAGACCTCGCAGCGGACCAGCTTGAGGCCGTAGTCCGCCTTGTCCAGGTCGAAGAACTCCTTCTCCTGCTGGACGAAGGTCAGATCGCCGTCGAGGCTGTAGCGCCAGGCGTGGTACTTGCAGGTGAACTGGCGGCAGGTGCCCTTGACCTCCTCGCCCGGGTAGTCGTTCCACACGAGCTTGTTGCCGCGGTGGCGGCAGACGTTGTGGAAGGCGCGGATCTCCTTGTCCTTGCCCCGCACGATCACCAGTGAGGTGTCGGCGACGGCCAGCTCCTTCGTGAAGTAGCTGCCGACCTTGGGCACTTGCTCGACCCGGCCGACGTTCAGCCAGGTCCTCTTGAAGATCGCTTCCTTCTCGGCCTCGTAGTACGCGGGGTCGATGGAGTCCTCGTAGTTCACCGGGCTGGTGCCCAGCTCGGGGTAGTTCTCGGTCCAGCTCCCGGCCTCGGGCTTGGTGAAGTGCGGCATGGGATCACCCCTCTCGTTTGTGAGAATACCATTCTCGTTTGGGGAAACTGAAGTTCTCTTCCGAGATCACGGGGTCGAGTTCCACGCCGAAGGTGTTGAGCGCCATCGTGAGCATCGTGTAGGCGCCGATCGTGAACACCAGGTCCATCAGCTGGTGTTCGTCCAGGTCGGCGGCGAGCGCGGCGTAGGTCGCGTCCGACAGGCCCGAGTCGGTGTCCAGTTCGTCCACCGCCCGGTTGAGCAACGTGTCGGCGCCCGTGCGGACTTCGTCGATCTCGGCCTCGGTCACCCCGCCCTTCCGCGCGATCAGGACATGGCTCGCCCACTCGTACCTGCTGCCCCGCCGCCAGGTCACGCGCAGCACGGCCAACTCACGTACGCGCACCGGCAGGGTCGTGGTGTTGAGGTGCATGTTGAACGTCAGGAACGCCCGGGCCAGGGCCGGATGCCGCTGGAAGATCCCGAGAACGTTGGCCTCCGGCAGCTTCCGGTGGGGGTTGATGACCGAGAACAGGTCGTGGTCCCAGTCGTCGTACGGCACCGGGGCGATGCGAACGCCGTTCTCGGCGGCGGTGTCGTGGTGCGGGCCGTGCTCGCCGTGCCTGCTGTGCTCACCGCGCTCGGTGGCCGTCTCGTCAGGTCCGTCGTGTTCGCTCCGCTCGCTCACGTGTTCCGCCCGCCGTTGACGCCCAGGATCTGGCCGGTGATGTAGCCGGCCTCCTCGGAGGCGAGGAAGGCGCAGGCGGCGGCGATGTCCTCCGGGCGTCCGACCCGCCGTACCGGAGTGCGCTGGATGTGCTCCTCGACCGTCCCGCCGAGCAGTTGGCGCTCCTCCGAGCGGCGCAGCATGGGCGTGTCGATGAAGCCGGGCGGGACCGCGTTGACGGTGATGCCCTGCGGACCCAGCTCCAGGGCCAGCGCCTTGGTCAGCCCGTTGACCGCCGACTTCGCGGCCACGTAGTGCGTCATGAAGGGCTGGCCGGACTGCGCGCTGGACGAGGAGATGTTGACGATCCGGCCCCAGCCGGCCTCCACCATGTCCGGCAGGACGGCCTGCACGCAGTGGAAGACGCCGTGCAGGTTGACGTCGATGACGCGCTGCCAGGCCTCGAAGGTGAGGTTGGTGAAGCGCTTGTAGCCCTCCATCCCGGCCGCGTTGACCAGGACCGTGACCGGGCCGAGCTGTTCGCGGATCTCGGTCAGCGCCTCGTCCACCTGGGTCCGGTCGGAGACGTCGGCCTTCCGGGAGAAGCCCCTGTCGGACGGATTGAGGTCGAGGGTGGCGACCTGGAGGCCGTCGGCCTCCAGGCGCTGTGCGATGGCTTGTCCGATGCCGGAGCCGCCGCCTGTGACGAGGGCTGTCCTCATGCCGGAACCCCCTTCGTCTCGATCATGAAAATCTCCCTTCCAGATCTGAGAAGCGTATTCTCGTCTCCGGTGCTTCCGGAAGTCCCGCGCAGGCGGGGGCTGTTCGCCGCGCTCCGCAGGTCTGTCAGCAAGTCGTCAGGATGACATTCTCGCTGCCGGATGGTTGATTCGCGTATAAGGAGAATGTAGTTTCCGCTTCATTGGAGCAAGCCGCCCATCCATGCGAGGAGAACAGGATGCGGTTCCAGGACAAGGTGGCGATCGTCACCGGAGCGGGACAGGGAATCGGCGAGGACTACGCCCGGGCGCTGGCCGCCGAGGGAGCACGGGTCGTGGTCGCCGACATCAACGAGGAGCAGGGACAGCGGGTCGCCAAGGAACTGGACTCCGCGCTCTTCGTCAAGGTCGACGTCGGAGACCCCGCCTCGGCCGACGCGCTGGCCGCCGCCACCGTCGCCGAGTTCGGCCGCATCGACTACCTGATCAACAATGCCGCGATCTACCACAGCATGCGGCGCGAGGGCCTGACCACCGTCGACCTCGACTACCTCAACCGCTTCATCCAGGTGAACCTGATGGGCGCCCTCTACGTCACCCGGGCCGTCGTCCCGCACCTGACCGAGGGCGCCGCGATCGTCAACCAGTCCTCCGCCGCCGCCTACATGGCGAGCGGCTACTACGGCCTGGCCAAGATCGGCATCAACCACCTCACCGCCTCGCTCGCCGCCGAACTCGGCGGCCGGGGCATCCGCGTCAACGGCATCGCCCCCGGCCCCACCGACACGGAGGCCACGGCCACCGTCGTACCGGTCGAGTTCCAGGAGCGGATGACCCAGGCCCTGGCCATCAAGCGGATGGGCACGCCCGGCGACCTGACCCCCACCGTGCTGTTCCTGCTCTCCGACGACGCGGGCTGGCTCACCGGCCAGACCATCAGCGTGGACGGCGGACAGGTGGTGCGGCTGTGACCCGGCTGCTCATCGACGGCCAACTCGTCGACGCGGAGCGGACGTTCCCCTCCCTCAACCCCGCGACCGGCGAGGTCTACGGCCACGCCCCCGACGCCACCACCGCCCAGGCCGAGGCAGCCGTGGCCGCCGCGCGCACCGCCTTCGACACCACCGCCTGGTCCACCGACGTACAGCTGCGCATCCGCTGTCTCGACCAGCTGCACCAGGCACTCACCGACCACGTCGAGGAGCTGCGCGAGCTCACGATCGCCGAGGTCGGCGCGCCCCGCATGCTCACCTACGGCCCCCAACTCGACGACCCCGTCAAGCTGGTGCGCTTCTACGCGGACCTGCTGCGCAAGTACCCGCTGACCGAGGAGCTCGGCGAGTCCGAGAGCCGCGGCCAGCGTCACCGGCGCTGGGTGGAGAAGGAGGCCGCCGGGGTCGTAGCGGCGATCATCGCCTACAACTACCCGAACCAGCTCGCCCTGGCCAAGCTCGCCCCCGCGCTCGCGGCCGGCTGCACGGTCGTCCTCAAGGGCGCCCCGGACACCCCGCTGACGACCCTGTTCCTGGGTCAACTCATCGCCGAACACACGGACATACCGCCCGGCGTGGTCAACGTCCTGACCTCCTCCGGTGCCGATGTCGGCGAGACGCTCACCACGCACCCCGACGTCGACATGATCACCTTCACCGGTTCCACCGCGACCGGCCGCCGCATCATGGAGGCCGCGAGCCGTACGGTGAAGAAGGTCTTCCTGGAACTCGGCGGCAAGTCCGCCATGATCGTCCTCGACGACGCCGACTTCGCCACCGCCGCCATGTTCGCGGCCGGCACCATCTGCTCCCACTCCGGGCAGGGTTGCGCGCTCACCTCCCGGCTGCTCGTGCCCAGGGAGCACCACGACGAGATCGTCGCCATGGTGGCGGCGGGCCTCGGCCGCATCCCGCTCGGCGACCCCGCCGACCCCAAGACCTTCGCGGGCCCGCTCATCAGCGAGCGCCAGCGCGAGAAGGTCGACGGCATGGTCGAGAGGGCCGTAGCGGCCGGCGCGAACCTCGTCACCGGTGGCGAGAAGATCGATCCCGGCTTCTTCTACAAGCCGACTCTCCTCAGCAACGTCGACCCGGACAGCGAGATCGCCCAGGACGAGGTCTTCGGCCCCGTGCTCGTGGTGATCCCGTACGACGACGATGACGACGCCGTCAAGATCGCCAACAACTCCATCTTCGGCCTCTCCGGCGGCATCCAGAGCGCCGACGACGAACGGGCCATCGCGCTGGCTCGCCGCATCCGCACCGGCACCTTCAGCATCAACGGCGGCAACTACTTCGCCGCGGACGTGCCGTTCGGCGGCTACAAGCAGTCGGGCATCGGGCGCGAGAGCGGGGTGGCCGGTCTGGAGGAGTTCCTGGAGTACAAGGCGTTCGCGGTCGTGGTCCGGTCATGATGCCGCTCGAAGGCATCCGCGTCCTCGAGGTCGCCATGTACGGCTTCGTGCCCTCGGCGGGAGCCGTCCTCTCCGACTGGGGAGCGGACGTCATCAAGGTCGAGCACGCCGTTACCGGCGACCCGCAACGCGGTCTCCGGCAGACCGGCACGATGCGCGTCGAGGGCGACCCCAACCCCAACGTCGAGCACGCCAACCGCGGCAAGCGCAGCCTCGGCCTCGACATCTCCCGCCCCGAGGGAAAGGACGTTCTCTACGACCTCGCCCGGCGTTCGGACGTGTTCCTGACCAGCTTCCTTCCCGGTCACCGGGAGCGGTTCGGCATCGACGTCGACGACATCCGTAGCGTCAATCCCCGCATCATCTACGCCCGGGGCAGCGCCTTCGGCCCGCGGGGAGCGGAGGCGGGGAAGGGTGGCTACGACATGACGGCGTTCTGGGCCCGCGCCGGCACGGCCGCGAGCATCACCCCCGAAGGCACCGACGGCATCATCAACCCGCCCGCACCGGCCTACGGCGACACGATCTCCGGCACCAACCTCGCCGGCGGTATCGCGGCCGCGCTCCTGAAACGCGAACGCACCGGTGAGCCGTCGGTCGTGGACGTCTCCCTGCTCGGCAGCGGACTGTGGGCGATGGGCCACGCCACCGCGCTCTCCCTGCACCTCGGCAAGCCCTGGATCCCGCCGCCCGTCGGCACCCACGGCTCCGTCACCAACCCCCTGTCCGGGCTGTACGAGACCTCCGACGGCCACCATCTGGCGTTCGTCATGATGCAGCCCGGCAAGTTCTGGGCCGATGTGTGCCGGCACATCGACCGCCCCGAACTCGCCGACGACCCCCGCTTCGACACGGCCGAGAACCTCATTTCCCATACTGCCGAGGCCGTCAAGATCCTGCGCGAGGTCATCGCCACCCGCACCCTCGCGGAGTGGAGCAGGCGCTTCACCACCCTGGCCGGGCCGTGGGCCCCGGTGCAGGACTCCCTGCAAGTGGGCGACGACCCGCAGATCAGAGCGAACGAGTACCTCCTGCAGGCCGGAGAGCTCGAACTGGTCGCCAGCCCCGTGCAGTTCGACGTGCACGCCCCACAACTCGGGCCCGCACCCGAGTTTGCCGCCCAGACCGAGGAGATCCTCCTCGAACTGGGCCTGGACTGGGACCGCATCATCGCGCTCAAGGCGGCGGGCGCGGTCACCTGATTCCACCCGACAGCGGGACTCATTCTCAACGAGGAGAACCGATGAGACGCTTGCTCATCCCCGCGCTCGTCCTGGCCCTCGCGGCCGCGGCCGGATGCTCCGGCCGCACCAAGTCCGCGGACACCAGCAGCCCTTCCACCACCGGAGCCGCCGACACCGCCACCGCGGACTTCGGCACGCTGAAGTCCGTGTGCGGGAAGGGGACGGCCAAGACCGTCACCAGTCAGGGCGTCACCGCCTCCGACATCAAGGTCGGGGTATTTTCCGACGTCGGGTTCACCAAGAACCCGGAGTTCGAGAACGCGGCGAAGGTCTTCACCTCCTGGTGCAACGCCGCCGGCGGCATCAACGGACGCAAGATCACGCCCGAGACGCACGACGCCCAGCTCATGCAGGTCAACCAGCAGATGATCTCGGCCTGCCGCACCGACTTCTTCGAGGTCGGCGGCGGCGCGGCGCTCGACGGCCTCGGTGTCAAGACCCGGCTGAAGTGTCTGCTCCCCGAGTTCCCGGCACAGGTCACCTCCGAGGTCGGCGCCGACCTCCAGGTGATGACCCAGGGGGCCTCGTCCGGGTACGCGCCCTACGCCGGCTACTACTCCTGGCTGTTGAAGGAGGCCTACCCCTCGTCGGCGGGCGGCGTCGGCATCATCACCGGGGACGTGCCCGTCACCAAGGTCATCGCCGCCCAGGACAAAGAAGTCCTCACGGCGATGGGCGGCAAGGTCACCTACTCCGACCTCTACCCCGCGCAGGGCGTCTCCGACTGGACGCCGTACGCCCAGTCCATCAAGACGAAGAAGGTCAAGGGCCTTGTCTTCCTGGGGGACTTCACCCAGCTGGCGAAGCTGGAGCAGGCGCTCACCAACATCGACTACAAGCTCGACTGGGTCGACGCCAACAACAACGCCTACGGCCCCGCGTTCCTCAAGCTGGCCGACACCGCGCTGAGCTCGCAGACCAACTTCGCGAGCATCGACGGGACTTACCCGCTGGAGAAGGCGGACGACAACCCGGCGACCAAGGAAATGGTCGCCCTGTTCAAGAAGTACGCGCCCGACGCGCAGATCACCCTGCCCGCCGTGCACGCCTTCTCCACCTGGCTGCTGTTCGCCACCTCGGCCCGTGACTGCGCCGAACTGACCCGCAGTTGTGTCCTCGCCAACGCCAAGAAGCAGAGCGAGTGGACCGGGGGAGGCCTCCAGGCCCCGGTGAACCTGACCAAGCCCGACGAGCCCGTGAAGTGCTTCAACGTCGAGAAGGCCACCACCAGCGGCTGGGTCCCCGCGGACTTCAAGCCGACCGACGGCGCCTACCGCTGCGACGCGCCCGTCTACAAGTACAAGGGCAACTACGGCAAGCCGCCGACGCTCGCCGATGTCGGCAAGTCGCTCGCCGACCTCAAGTAGCCACGCCACGCCACCCGTTCAGCACGGCGTTCACCACGGCAGGAAGGAAGGACCGTGAAGGTACGAGTCGACCCGGAGCGCTGCCAGGGCCACACGCTCTGCGCGATGCGCGCTCCGGACACCTTCGAACTCAGCGAGATCGACGGACACTCCTCGGTCGTCCAGGAAGAAGTCCCCGCCGACCAGGAGTCGGACGTCCGCGAGGCGGTCCTCTCCTGTCCGGAACGGGCCATCTCCCTCATCTCCTGACCCCCACCTCATCCACCGAGCAGGAGAGGACTCCGCATGACCACGGAAGACGCGGCCGTCGACGACGACGCCGGCCGCAAGCACCCCCAGGTGCACTTCGACCGGCACACACCCGACTACCGCGACCGGTTCGAGGACATCACCCACGAGCTGCACGGGCAGTGCCCGATCGCCTGGACGGAGACCCACGGCGGACACTGGGTCGCCAGCGGCAACCGCGAGGTCTTCGAACTCGCCAGGTCCGCCGAGTTCCTCTCCAACGACCATGACGTGAAAGGGGAACGGCGCGGCTACAAGGGCATCTCCATCCCCCCTCCGCCCCGCGCCCGGGAGGCCCAGGGCGGCTTCCTGGAGATGGACCCGCCGGACCAGCGCTACTACCGGCAGACCCTCAACCCGTATCTCTCGCCCGCGGCCATCCAGCGCTGGATCCCGTTCGTCGACGAGATCGTGCGCGCCAGCATCGACGAGAAGATCGAGTCCGGGCGCATCGACTTCGTCGACGACCTCGCCAACATCGTCCCGGCCGTGCTCACCCTGGCCATGATGGGTATCCCGGTCGAGCGCTGGACCATCTACAACGAACCGGCCCACGCCTCCGTCTACACACCCCCCAACTCCCCTGACCGGGAAAGGGTGTTGGAGCTCAGCCGCAAGATGGGCATGGACCTCATGGGCCAGCTCATGGAGATCCGCAAGACACCCCGCCCGGGTCTGGTGGACGCGCTGGTCCGCGCCGACCTGGGCGGCCGCAACCCGGACGACGGCGAACTCCTGGGCGTACTGGCCCTGTTGATCGGCGGCGGCTTCGACACCACCACCGCGCTCACCGCCCACGCCCTCGAATGGCTCTCGCAGAACCCGGAGGAACGCGCCCGGCTCAGCCGCGACCGGAAGATCCTGCTGGACTCCGCCACCGAGGAGTTCCTGCGCTTCTACACCCCGGCCCCCGGCGACGGACGCACCTTCTCCGCCGACTGCGAGATCGCCGGCACCGAGTTCAAGGAGGGCGAACGCCTCTGGCTCTCCTGGGCGATGGCCAACCGCGACCCGTCGGTCTTCCCCGACCCCGACACGATCGACATGGAACGCAAGGGCAACCGGCACAGCAGCTTCGGCCTCGGCATCCACCGCTGCATCGGCTCCAACGTCGCCCGCACGGTGTTCAAGCGGATGGTGACGGCCGTCCTCGACCGGATGCCCGACTACGTGTGCGACCCCGAAGGCGCCGTGCACTACGAGACCATCGGTGTCATCCAGGGCATGCGCCACCTCCCCGCGACCTTCACGCCGGGCAAGCGGCTCGGCGCCGGACTGGACGAGACCCTCGCCGAACTCCAGAAGGTCTGCGACGAACAGCGCCTCGCCGAGCCGGTCACCGTCCGCACGGCGAAGGCACGGATCGGCACATGAACTCCCCAACCCGCCCGGGGCCGTTGGTCACGGAGGAGAACGCGTTCTTCTGGGCCTCCGGCGCGGACGGCCGGCTGCGGCTGGCGGAGTGCGGGTCGTGCGCGGCCCTCATCCACCCGCCGCAGCCGGTCTGCCGGTACTGCCACGGGCACGACTTCGGCGTCCGGGCCGTCTCCGGCCGCGCGACGCTGATCGGCTTCACCGTCAACCACCGCTTCGCCCTGCCCGGCCTGCCCGCGCCCTACGTCGTGGCCCAGGTCGCCATCGAGGAGGACCCCCGGGTCCGGCTCACCACCAACGCCGTCCAATGCGCCCCGGACGAGCTGGAGTTGGGCATGCGGATGGAGGTCGTCTTCGAACAGGTCGAGGACGCCTGGCTGCCCCTGTTCCGCCCCGCCCGCGACCACCCGGCCACCGACCCCCTGCCGCTCGCCGAGGTCGACACCCACCAACTCGCCCGCCGCGTACGGCCGATGGTGACCACGGAGAAGTTCGAGGACAAGGTCGCGATCACCGGCATCGGCATGTCGGAGATCGGTCGCCGCCTCCTGGTCCCCCCGGTGTCCCTGACCGTCCAGGCCTGCGAACGTGCCATCGCCGACGCCGGCCTCACCGTCGACGACATCGACGGCCTCGCCACCTACCCGGGCGCCGGAGCGGCCTACGGCGGCTTCGGCGAGGGAGGCGTCACCGCCCTGGAGTCCGCCCTCGGCCTGGAACCGACCTGGTACAACGGCGGCAGCGAGACCTTCGGCCCCTGCGGCTCCCTCATCTCCGCGATGCTCGCCGTCGCGGGCGGCCTGGCCCGCCATGTGCTGTGCTTCCGTACGGTCTGGGAGGCGTCGTACGGCGACCTCGTGCGTCGCGGCCGGATCGCGCAGGCCCCACAGCGCCAACTGGACGGCTGGATGAAGCCGTTCGGAGCGATCTCGGCCGCCCACACCCTCGCCCAGAACGCCCAACGCCACTTCCACCGCTACGGCACCACCCGCGAGACGCTCGGCTGGATCGCCCTCAACCAGCGGGCCAACGCGGCGCTCAACCCCACGGCGGTCTACCGCGACCCGATGACGATGGACGACTATCTGGGCGCCCGCCCCATCACCACCCCGTTCGGCCTCTACGACTGTGACGTCCCCTGCGACGGGGCGGTCGCCGTGATCGTGTCGGCGGTGGACGCGGCCCGGGACCTCGCCCAACCACCCGTCTACGTCGAGGCAGTTGGGACCCAGATCCTGGAACGGCTCGAATGGGACCAGAGCACACTCACCCACGAACCCCAAGTCCTGGGCCAGTCAGCCCACTTGTGGTCACGCACCGCACTGCGCCCTCAAGACGTCGACGTGGCCGAGCTGTACGACGGCTTCACCTTCAACTGCCTCTCCTGGCTGGAGGGGTTGGGGTTCTGCGGCATCGGCGAGGCCAAGGACTTCCTGGACGGAGGCAAGAACATCGCACGGGACGGCGTACTGCCACTGAATACCCACGGCGGACAGCTCTCCCACGGCCGCACCCACGGCATGGGGCTGGTCCACGAGGCGATCACCCAACTGCGCGGCACGGCCGGGGCGCGGCAGGTCTCCGGAGCGCGGGTCGCGGTGGCGAGCAGCGGCGGACTCACCCCGAGCGGTGTCATCCTCTTCCGGGCGGACGGATGAACTCCCGTACCACGGAGGTCGTTTCGCGCGTCGTCGACGTCGACGGCATCCCCATGTCCGGGCTGCTGTGCGAGGTCCGCGACCCGCGCGCGGTCGTCGTCGCCCTGCACGGGGGAGCGGTGACGTCGGGCTACTTCGACTACCCCGACCAGCCCCGGCTGTCCCTCCTGCGCACCGCGGCGGCACTGGACTTCACGGTCGTCGCCATCGACCGCCCCGGATACGGGAGTTCGGCCCCGCACAGCGAGACCATGGCGTCCCCAGCGCGGCGCGTCGACCTCGCCTACGCGGCGGTGGACCGGCTGCTGGCCTCGCGTCCGCGTGGGGCGGGACTGTTCCTCTGGGCCCACTCGATCGGCTGCGCCCTGGGCGTGCACATGGCCGGCGACGAACGCCGGAACGACCTTCTCGGCCTGGAGATCGCCGGTACCGGACGCCACCACGCCCCCGGCGCTGTCGAGATCCTCGACTTCCGGCGGCGTGACCCGGCCGTGCCGCGACGGTCCGGCCCCGGCCTGCGCGACCTGCTGTGGGAGCCGTCGCGTCTGTACCCGGACGCGGTCATCGGCGCGCCCCGTGTCCAGTCACCGGGTCCGCCGTACGAGGCGACCGTCGCCCGCCGCTGGCCACGGGAGTTCGCCGAAGTCGCCGCCCGTGTACGGATTCCCGTCCACTACACGCTCGGTGACCACGAACGCGTGTGGAGCTCCGGGCCCGAGGCCATGGCCGACATCGCGAGCCTGTTCACCGGCTCCCCGCGGGTCGTCACCGACGAACAGGCCGACAGCGGCCACAACTTGAGCATCGGGCACACCGCGACCGGATACCACCTGAAGATCCTCTCGTTCGTCGAGGAGTGCGTTCTCGCGTCCGAGAACGGCGGATACGACAACGACGGGATCGACCGTCTCCCGAGGAGGGCCGGATGAGTGACGCCGACGTCGCGGTACTGCTGCTCGTACGCGTGGTCGTAGGACTGGTCATGATCATGCACGGGCTCAACCACTGGCGAGGCGGCGGCCGCATCGAGGGCACAGCCCGCTGGTTCACCGGACTCGGCCTGAGACAGGGCGTGTTGCAGGCCTGGGCGAGCGTGCTCACCGAGGTCGGCGCGGGCGTTCTCCTTGTCCTGGGCCTGCTCACCCCGCTGGCCTGCGCCGCCGTGATCTCGGTGATGCTGGTCGCGGGTCTGCTCGCCCACCGGCCCAACGGGTTCTTCGTCTTCAAGGACGGCTACGAGTACGTCCTCACGCTCGCCGTCGTCGCCCTGGCCCTCGCGGTACTGGGCCCCGGCCGCTGGTCCCTCGACCACGCGGCCGGCATCGACCTGACCGGCTGGACCGGCGGCGGCATCGCGCTGGGCGTGGCCGTGGTGGCGACCGGGGGACTGCTGGGCACGTTCTGGCGACCTGAGCCGAAGGCCGGCTCCGAGCCCGAAGCCGACGCGGAGCCCGAAGCCGACCCCGGGTCCAAGGCCGACCGCGGGTCCAAAGCAGGCGCCGAGCCTCAGAGCGCCGTCGCAGATCCGGCACCCGAGCACACCCCCGAGTCGGTCGATCAGGAGGCCCGCTGATGCGCGTCGGATTCATCGGCCTTGGCAGCCAGGGCGCTCCCATGGCGCGCCGGATCGTCGAGGCGGGCTTCGCCACCACGCTCTGGGCGCGCCGCCCGGCCACGCTCTCCCCGTTCGCGGACACGGCGGCTCAGCGGGCCACGTCCCCCGTCGAACTGGCCGCCGCCAGTGACCTGGTGTGCGTCTGCGTCGTCGACGACGCCGATGTCGAACAGGTCGTCACGGGCGAGCAGGGCGTGCTGCGAGGGCTGCGCCGGGGCGGTGTGATCGCCGTACACAGCACCGTCCACCCCGACACCTGCCGACGGCTCGCCGAGCGCGCCCAGGTGCATGGCGTCTCCGTGGTCGACGCACCCGTCAGCGGCGGCGGAAGCGCGGCTGCCGAGGGGCGCCTGCTGGTGATGACGGGCGGCGAGTCCGGCACGGTCGCCTACTGCCGCAAGGTGTTCGAGACGTTCGGCGATCCGGTCGTCCACATGGGCCCGCTCGGCTCGGGACAGATCGCCAAACTCCTCAACAACCTGTTGTTCACCGCCAACTTGGCGACCGCGGCCGACACACTGTCCCTGGCACCGGAGTTCGGCATCGACCGAGGCGCCCTCGCCGAAGTCGTCCTCCACGGCAGCGGATCGAGCTTCGCGCTCGAACGCGTGAAGGCCGCGGGCGGCACGCTCGACCGTCTCGCTGAACGCGCCGGACCGCTGCTCCGTAAGGACGTGAGGCTGCTGGCCGACCTCGCCGACACGGCGGGCGCGGCGACGGGCACTGTCCTGACGGCGGCCGACGCGGCCCTCGACCACATGGGGCAGGGACGTCTGACGGCACCCGCAACTCCCGCTCCATGAAAGCGAAAACAACCTTCTCGCCACCGGAGAACATTGATATCGTCGCTCGTCGTCAGACTGGTGACGGAAGGGAACCGTGCACACCGTGAAGGACTTCGAGGCGATCGACTTCTTCCAGGACGACGAAGTCGTCGCGGACCCCTATCCCTACTTGGCGGCCCTGCGCGGGAAGTGCCCGGTGCAACGCGAGAGCCACCACGACGTGACGATGGTGACCGGGTACGACGAGGCGATCCAGGTTCTCAACGACTCCGACACCTACTCGTCCTGTCTCTCGGTGACCGGCCCCTTCCCCGGGTTCCCGGTCCCGCTCGTGGGGACGACGTGAGCGCGCTGATCGAGCAGTACCGCGACCAGCTCCCGATGAGCGACCAGTTGCCGACGCTGGACCCGCCCATGCACACGGACCACCGCGGACTGCTGATGCGGCTGATCACCCCGCGCCGCCTCAAGGAGAACGAGGCGTCGATGTGGCACCTCGCCGACGCCCAGCTGGACGCGTATCTCGCCGCAGGCGAGGGCGACTTCATCAGCGGGTTCGCCGGTCCGTTCACCCTGAGGGTCATCGCCGATCTGCTCGGTGTGCCCGACGAGGACCGCAACACGTTCGTCGAGGGCCTCGAGCACCAGCCGCGGGGCGGCATCGGGAGCACGGACGGCGAGGTGGCGCACTCGCCGCTGGAGTACCTGTACGGGCAGTTCTCGGCCTATGTCGAGGAGCGCCGCCGCGAACCCCGCGAGGACGTGATCACGGGTCTCGCCACCGCGAAGTTCGCCGACGGCTCGACCCCCGACGTCGCCGACGTGGCCCGCGTCGCCACCAACCTCTTCGCGGCCGGCCAGGAGACCACCGTCCGGCTGCTGAGCAACGCGCTCAAGCTGATCGCCGAAGACCCCGATCTGCAGCGGCTGTTGCGCACCGAGCGCGACCGCATCCCGAACTTCATCGAGGAGACGCTGCGCACCGAGAGCCCCATCAAGGGCGACTTCCGGCTCTCCCGCGTCCCGTCCACGGTCGGCGGCGTCGGCATCCCCGCCGGCACCACCCTCATGGTCCTCAACGGCGCCGCGAACCGCGACCCGCGCCACTTCGAGGACCCGGAGACCTTCGACCCGGCCCGCGCCAACGCCCGCCACCACCTCGCGTTCGGCCGCGGTCCCCACACCTGCCCCGGCGCCCCGCTCGCCCGCGCCGAGGCCCGGGTGGGCATCGAGCGCATGCTCGACCGTACGACGGACATCAGGATCTCGGAGAGCGTGCACGGCCCTGCCGACGCGCGGAACTTCCGTTACCTGCCGACCTACATCCTGCGCGGACTCACCCATCTCAACCTGGAGTTCACGCTCGTCGAGGCGTCCGAGAAGTCCGAGGAGCCCGCCCGATGAAAGCCGTCGTCGACACCGACCGTTGCCGGGGGCACGGCATCTGCTGGTCGATCTGCCCCGAGGTGTTCGACCTGACCGACGACGGGTACGCCGAGGTGCTGACCCCCGAGGTCCCCGCCGAGTACGAGGACCAGGTCCGCACCGCCATCGGCAGCTGCCCCGAGCGCGCGATCACAGTGAGCTGAGGAGAACGGGATGCCCAAGGGGTACGTCATCCTGACCGAGTCCATCAAGGACCCGGCCGGGATGGACGCCTACAGCCGGGCGGCCGGTGCGTCGATGGCAGAGGGCGGCGCCTCCGTCCTCGCGGTCGACGGCCGGCCGCAGCTCCTCGAAGGCGAGTGGCACGGCGACCGGACCGTCGTTCTCGAATTTGAGAGCGTCGAAGCCGCGAGGGCCTGGTACGAGTCGGAGGCGTACGAGCGCGCGAAGCCGCTGCGACAGGCCGCGGCAGACACGAACGTCGTGATCCTCGCAGG
The DNA here is from genome assembly GCF_033335955.1 of Streptomyces sp. N50. Lineage (GTDB taxonomy): Bacteria > Actinomycetota > Actinomycetes > Streptomycetales > Streptomycetaceae > Streptomyces. Next base: position 870,956 of record NZ_CP137550.1, on the reverse strand, counting down.
CTTCGAGCCGCCGTCCCGGGGTGCGTGAGAGACACCTGTCCTGTGGGCCACGACAGGGCTCCGGCCACCGGCCGGGGCCCTGGTCCGCGTACGCCGCCCTCCCCACACCTGCCAGATCGCACAGTCCGGCTCGGCGCCGCCGTACGGTCAATGGTTCCGCTATGGCCGGAAGGGTCGCCCGATCGCGACGGCAACCGTAATGTCACATGGGTGTTGCCGGGGTGGAAGGGGTGCTCAATGACGACGGCCCGACACGAGGAGATACTTGTCGCCGCGCTGGGGGTGTTCGCCGAGCGGGGCTACAAGAAGGCCTCCATCGACGCCGTGGCCGAGCGCGCCGGCCTGACCCGACAGGGCGTACTGCACTACTTCCCGAGCAAGAAGCGGCTTCTCCTGGCCCTCGTCCAGCTACGCGAGGACCTCGCCCGCGAACACCTGGCCGCCCTGCACGCGGACGCCGGCGAGGACCTGCCCGGACTGCTCGCCGAGGTCATCACCTACGACCACAAGAATCCCGGTCTCGCCCAGATACACAGCGTTCTCGTGGCCGAGGGCGTCACCGGCAGCGACGAGGCACAGCGGTTCTGCCACGACTACTACCGGTCGATCCAGGACCACACCGTCGAACACCTCACGGCGCTCTACGGCGACCGGGTCCCCAGCGGCCTGACCCCCCGAGCCGCCGCCACCGCCGTGGTGGCGATGCTCGAAGGGGTCCAGCAGCAGTGGATGCTCGACGAGGAGCAGACCGACTACCCCGAGATCATCCGCGATGTCATGGGCGTGCTGCTCGGGCCCACGCCTGTATGAAATCGGCCATCGCCGTCACGCTCTCCGGATGCAGACTCACCGCGTCCGGCCGTACCCGCAGATCCACCGTGACCCCGGAGTGTGCCGCACGGGCCGCGAACGAGAGGGAGTCGTCCAGCAGCGGATCGGTCCCGGCGACCAGGAGCTGGATCGGCGGCAGCCCGTGCAGGTTGGCGTGCAGCGGGCTCAGCAGCGGGTTGGTCCGGTCGGCGCCGCCCGCGAACCGGGCCGCGTGCAACCGGAGTTCGTCGATGTCGAAGCCCGGATCGGCGGCCGCGTTGAACAGCAGACTCGGCGCGTCCAGCGTCAGATCGAGCAGCGCCGACATCAGCACCGCGCACTCCGGCTCCGGCGCCCCCATGTCCCGCAACCGCACCAGCAGCGACGCCGCGAGCCCGGCCCCCAACCGCTCACCGGCCAGCGCCACCGGACCACGGGCCTGACACGAGCTGTACACGGCGTGCACGTCGTCCAACGCCCCCGGGAACGACGACCGATAGCGCGGGCACACCACAACTGCCCCGGTCCGCAGGGCGAGTCGCTCGGCCAGATCCACCGCCGACTCCGGCGAAGCCGACAACTGCCGGTCCCCGTGCAGATACAGGATGACGAGGTCGCTCGCGTCCGGCGGCAGTACGATCGGCCCCACCGGGCTCGACTCGACCCGCACCCGCCCGTCGCCGGCCGCCGCACGGTCCGTGTGCGTCCGTACGTCGGCCAGGTCGGCGTGGCTCAGGTCGGTCTCCGCTCCGGTCGCCCCAACTCGTGTGTCACCCACGGGACATCACCCTCTCCGCTGCCTGCCAGTGCTCGTCGGACACCCAGAGACGGGCGAAGGCGCGGGCCGCCTCCTCCTCCGGGACGGCTCCGCTCATCACGCGTTTGATCTCCCGCGCCGGATTGGTCGCGAGGGATCTGGCCAGGGTGCGCCAGCCCTCGGCGAACTCGGTGCGCGGCAGCACCAGTTCGAGCAGTCCGACGCGTTGGGCCTCGGCCGCGTCGAGGACCGTCCCGGCGCCGGCGAGCATCAACGCCCTTCCCTTGCCCACGAGTTGGGCCAGGCGCTCGGCGCCGCCCCACGCGGGCATGATGGCCAGGGCCACCTGGTTGAAGCCGATCCGGATGTCGTCGGCGGCGACCCGGATGTCGGCGGCCACCGCGACCTCGGCGCCGCCGCCGAACGCGTGCCCGTTCAACGCGGCGATCACCGGTCCGGGGAAGGCCGCGATGCGGTCGCAGATCCCCCTCATCCGCAGGGCCATGGCCATCGCGTCCTCCTCGGTCCGGATCGCACTCAGCTGTTTCAGATCCCCGCCGGAGACGAACGCCCGGTCGCCGGCGCCCGTGATGACCAGGGCCTTGGCGCCCGCGGCCGCGTCGAGCGCCTTGTCGAGTTCGTCCATCGTGGTCGGGGCGATGGCGTTGCGGGCGTGCGGCCGGTCGATGGTGACGACCGCCAGGCCCTCGTCGAGTTCGAGATCTACGTCCATGGCCTCAGTCCTCGTATTCGACAGTGACGTGCGGTGTGGTCGGCTCGCCCTGGCAGGTCAGGACCCAGCCGTCGGCGATCTCGTCGTCGTCGAGCGCGTTGTTGACGCGCATCTTGGCGTCACCCTCGGTGACTTGGGCGATGCAGGTGGCGCAGTTTCCCGCCTCGCAGGAGAACGGCGGGGCCAGACCCGCCCGGCGCGCGCTCTCCAGAAAGGTCTCGCCGGAGCGCTGCGCGAGCGTGTGCCGCTTGCCGGAGAGCACGAGCGTGAGGGTGCCGTCCTGTGCGGCGGGTTCCTCGGGTTCCCGCTCGGCGTTCTCCTGGAGCGGACGGTCGGCGGTGGTCTGCGCGAACCGCTCGACGAAGATCCGCTCGGGGGCGACCCCGTGGGCGAGAAGCGCGTTCTCCACCAACTCCATGAAGGGCGCGGGCCCGCAGAGGTAGAAGTCCGCGTCCAGGTCACCGCCCGCGAACTCCCGTACCTGGTGCGCGGTGACGAACCCCTGCCGGTCGTCGAGATGGTGCCGGACCTCGAACCGGTCCGGGTACCGCTCGGCCAACTCGCCCAGCGCGGTGGCGAAGATGACGGAACCGGCGTCCCGGTCGGCGGCCAGCACCCGCACCGGACGCCCGGTGCCGGCCAGCGCGGACTTGGCGAGCGACAGGATCGGCGTGATCCCGCTGCCCCCGCAGAACGCCACCACAGGAGCGGCGAACTCCCTTGCTCCGTCCGTCTCTTGATCCTCCCTCAGGCAGAACACCCCTGCGGGCAACGTGGTTTCGACGACATCGCCGGGCGCGAGATGGTCGTGCATCCAGTTGGACACCAGACCGCCCGGAACCCGCTTCACCGTCGTCATCAGTTCGGTGTCCGTCTCCGGCGAACTGGACATGGAGTAACTGCGCAGCGTGCCACAGGCCTTGATCGTCACGAACTGGCCCGCCCGGTACGGGAAGGGCGCGTCGAGTACGTACGTCCGTGTGTCGGGCGTCTCCTGGATGATCCGTGTGATCCGCACCGGGTGGAACCCGTGGTCTCGTCCCATGTATGGAATTTACCTTCTCGCTCTGAGAGAGTGCAATTCTCAATGACGAGAGGAAGTTCCTGTCGTGCGAACGATCCCCGCTGAACTCGTCAACCGCTATGAGGCGGAGGGCTGGTGGACCAGTGAGACGATCGGTGACCTGCTGACGCGGGGACTGGCGTCCGCCCCGGAGACCGTGTTCCGGGTCCACTCGGCGGTCCGGCCCTGGGAAGGGACCTTCGGAGAGGTCGAGTCGACCGCCCGCCGACTGGCCGCGGGACTGCGCGAACGGGGCATCGGCCCCGATGACGTCGTGGCCCTCCAACTGCCCAACTGGATGGAGGCGGCGGCGGTCTTCTGGGCCTCGGCCTTCCTCGGCGCGGTCGTCGTGCCGATCGTCCACTTCTACGGCCGCAAGGAAGTCGGCTACATCCTGGACACCGTCCAGCCCAAGGTCTTCGTCACCGCCGAGCGCTTCGGGCATCTGCGCCACGACCCCGAGCTGAGCGCGAAGGTCCCCGTGGTCGGCGTCGTAGGCCGGGACTTCGACGGGCTGCTCGCCGACGAACCGCTCGTCGGCGTCGTACCGACGAACCCGTCCGGGCCCGCGCTGATCGCCTTCACCTCCGGAACGACCCGCGACCCCAAGGGAGTTGTGCACAGCCACCGCACCCTGGGCTTCGAGACCCGCCAACTGGCCGGCCGTTACCCGCCCGACCGGGGCGACCAGCTCACCTCCGCCCCGGTCGGCCACTTCATCGGCATGGTGAACGCCTTCCTGATCCCCGTCCTCGACGGCAGCCCGGTGAACCTCGCCGACACCTGGGACCCGGGCCTCGCCCTGGAATTGATGGCCCGCGACGGCCTCACCGTCGGGGGTGGCGCCGCCTACTACATGACGAGCCTCCTCGACCATCCCGACTTCACCCCCGGCCACCTCACGAGCATGAAGTACGCGGGCCTCGGCGGTGCGGCCGTACCGAACGCGGTGACCCGACGCCTCGCCGACCTCGGCATCACGGTCTTCCGCGCCTACGGCAGCACCGAGCACCCCTCGATCACCGCCTCCGCCCACACCGCGCCCGAGGACAAGCGGCTCTACACCGACGGAGACGCGCTCGACGGCGTGGAGATCCGGCTCGCCGAGGACGGCGAGATCCTCAGCCGCGGCCCGGACCTGTGCCTCGGCTACACCGACGAGGCCCTGACCGAGCGGGCCTTCGACAAGGACGGCTGGTACCACACCGGCGACATCGGTGAGTTCGACGAGGACGGCTACCTGACCATCACCGACCGCAAGGCGGACATCATCATTCGCGGCGGCGAGAACATCGGCGCGCTGGAGGTGGAGGAGGTTCTTCTCGCCCTGCCGGCCGTCGCAGAGGCCGCGGTCGTGGCCGCCCCGGACGCCCGCCTCGGAGAGCATGCGGCAGCCGTCCTGCGACTGCGGCCCGGCCACCCCGAACCCACCCTCGACGACCTGCGGGCGCACTTCGGCGCGGCAGGCCTGGCCCGTCAGAAGTGGCCGGAGGAACTGCACATCGTCGAGGACTTCCCGCGGACCGCCAGCGGCAAGGTCCGGAAGTTCGTTCTCCGCAAGGATATTGCCGCTCATCAAGAGTGAGAATAGGATTCTCGCAATCTGCGAAGGAGGATCTCATGCCATCGCGCGTGCCGCCGTATCCACTGTTCGACGCGGACAACCACCTGTACGAGACGGAGGATGCGCTCACCCGGTACCTGCCCAAGCAGTACGCGAGCGCCATCCAGTACGTGCAGGTGAAGGGCCGTACGAAGATCGCCATCCGTGGTCAGATCAGCGACTACATCCCCAACCCCACCTTCGAGGTCGTCGCCCGGCCCGGCGCGTGGGAGGACTACTTCCGCGAGGGGAACCCGGAGGGCAAGTCCCACCGGGAGCTGTTCGGTGAGCCGATGCGGTCGATCCCCGCGTTCCGCGAGCCCGGGCCCCGCCTGGCCCTCATGGACGACCTGGGCATCCAGCGGACCCTCATGTTCCCGACGCTCGCCAGCCTGGTCGAGGAACGGATGCGGGACGACCCGGAGCTGATCCACGTCGTCGTCCACGCGCTCAACCAATGGCTGCACGAGACCTGGCAGTTCAACTACAAGAACCGCATTTTCACCACCCCGGTGATCAGCCTGCCGATCCTGGACAAGGCGATCGCCGAACTGGAGTGGTGCCTGGAGCGCGGAGCGAGGGCGATTCTCATCCGGCCCGCCCCGGTCCCCGGCTACGGAGGATCGCGGTCCTTCGCGCTGCCGGAGTTCGACCCGTTCTGGAAGCGGGTCGAGGAGGCGGGCGTGCTGGTCGCCATGCACTCCTCCGACAGCGGCTACTCGCGCTACTCCAGCGACTGGGAGGGCAAGAGCCAGGAGATGACGCCGTTCCAGGCGCAGGTCTTCCGGATGATGTCCGAGTGGCGCCCGGTCACCGACGCGGTCGCGTCCTGGGTCTGCCACGGAGCCCTGTTCCGCTTCCCGGAACTGAAGGTCTCGGTCATCGAGAACGGCTCTTCCTGGCTGCTGCCGCTCCTCGACCAACTGGGCAGCACCTACAAGAAGCAGCCGAAGGGATTCCTGGGCGACCCGGTCGAAGAGGTCAGGAAGCGGATCCACATCAGCCCGTTCTGGGAGGAGGACATGGCCGCGCTCTCCGAGGTCGTCGGTGTGGAGCGCGTGCTGTTCGGGTCCGACTACCCGCACCCCGAGGGGCTGGCCGACCCGGTCTCCTACATCGACGCGCTCCAGGGCATGAAGGAGGCCGACCAGGCCAAGATCATGGGCGGCAACCTCGCCCGGTTGATCGGCGTATGACCTGGGAGAGCATCCCGCAGATGGTGCTGAGCGCGGCCGACCGCTTCGGTGATGCCGAAGCCGTGGTGGACGGCCCGCTCCGCCTCACGTTCACCGAGCTGGTCGAGCGGGTGCGTGTGGCTGCGGGTGCGTTCGCGTCGGCCGGGGTGGAGCAGGGCGACCGGGTCGCGATCTGGGCGCCGAACTCCGCCGAGTGGATCGTCGCCGCCTTCGGTCTCATGACCGCGGGCGGTGTGGTGGTGCCCGTCAACACCCGCTTCAAGGCGGACGAGGCGCAGGACATCATCGTTCGCAGCGGTGCGAAGGCCGTTCTCGTCCAAGAGGGATTCCTAGGCCTGGACTTCACAGCACCGCCCGGCGTACCGGTGATCGACCTCAAGTCCGGCTTCCTGGCGAGCGGTTCACCCTTCGAGCGGAAGGTGACCGGCGACCAGGTCAGTGACATCGTCTTCACCTCGGGCACTACGGGCCGCCCCAAGGGCGTGCTCATGACCCACGCCCAGACGCTCCGGCTCTACGCGGAGTGGTGCGACCTGGCCGGGGTCAGGGAGGGCGACCGCTATCTGATCGTCAACCCGTTCTTCCACATCTTCGGCTTCAAGGCGGGCCTGGTCGCCTCGCTCATCCGCGGCATGACCATCCTGCCCGTGCCCGTCTTCGACGTGGACACCGTCCTCGACCTGGTCGAGCGCGAGAAGGTGACGGTCCTGCCCGGCCCGCCCACGCTCTACCACTCCCTGCTCACCGACCGAGGCACAAGAGACCTGTCCTCACTGCGCGTTGCGGTCACCGGGTCCGCCGACATCCCCGTCGAACTGATCCGCCGCGTGATGACCGAACTGCCCTTCACCTCGATCATGACCGGCTACGGCCTGACCGAGGCGGGCACGGCAACCGCCACCCGGCCCGGTGACTCCTTCGAGGACATCGCCACCACCGTCGGCACCCCCTGCGACGGCGTCGAGGTCCAAGTCGCCGACGACGGCGAGGTGTTGGTCCGCGGCTACAGCGTGATGCGCGGCTACTTCAACGACCCCGACGCCACCGCCGAAGCCATCGACCAGGACGGCTGGCTGCACACCGGAGACCTCGGCACGCTCGACGACCGCGGCTACCTGAGGATCGTCGGCCGCAAGAAGGACATGTTCATCGTCGGCGGCTTCAACGCCTACCCGGCCGAGATCGAGGGCTTCCTGATGGAACACCCGGCGGTCGCCCAGGCCGCCGTCATCGGCGTCCCCGACGAACGGATGGGACAGGTCGGCAAGGCCTTCGTCGTCCTCCGACAGCCGCTGACCGCCGACGAGTTGATCGAGTGGAGCCGGGTCCGCATGGCCGGGTTCAAGGTGCCCCGGACCGTGGAGTTCCGCACGGAACTGCCACTGAACGCCACCGGAAAAGTGATGAAGGACCTCCTGCGATGACGCCTCCCACACCGCCCCAGGGCGACGACCTCGTCCGGACCGCGTCCGGCCTACCCCTCAAACCGGTCTACGGCCCCGACGACGTCCACGCCGCACCGCCCGCGCCGGGCAACTTCCCCTTCACGCGCGGCAATTACGCCACCGGCTACCGGGGACGGCTGTGGACGCTGCGCCAGTACTCCGGCTTCGGCACCGCCGAATCCTCCAACCTCCGCTACCACTACCTCCTCCAACAGGGCGGCACCGGACTCTCCGTGGCGCTCGACCTGCCCACCCAGTGCGGCTACGACTCCGACGACCCCGAAGTGGCCGAGGAAGTGGGCAGGGTGGGCGTCGCCGTCGACACCCTCGCCGACGCCGAAGTCCTCTTCGAGGGCATCCCGTTGGACAAGATCAGCACCAGCTTCACCATCAACGGCACGGCCGCCATCCTGCTCGCCTTCTATGTTGCCGCGGCCGAACGGGCAGGCGTGCCCCGCGCGAAACTCACCGGGACGATCCAGAACGACATCCTCAAGGAGTACGCGTCCAGGGGCACTTGGATCTGGCCGGCCGAGCCCTCGCTGCGACTCATCGCGGACACCATCGAGTTCTGCGCGGCCGAAGTGCCGCGCTTCAACGCGATCTCGGTCGCCGGCTCGCACTTCCGCGACGCGGGCGCCAACGCGGTACAGGAGATGGCCTTCACGCTCGCGGACGGGGTCACCTACTGCGACACGGTGCTGGCCCGCGGCCGTATGACGATCGATCAGTTCGCCCCGCAGGTCTCCTTCTTCTTCTACACGCACGGCGACTTCTTCGAGGAGGTCGCCAAGTACCGTGCCGGGCGCAGGCGTTGGGCGACCATCGTGCGCGAGCGCTACGGGGCGGACAGCGACAAGGCGGCCATGTTCCGCTTCGGGTGTGTGGCCGGAGGCGCCTCGCTGTACGCGCCCCAGGCGCAGAACAACACCGTCCGCGTCGCCTACGAGGCACTCGCCTCCGTCCTCGGCGGCGTCCAGTCGATGTTCACGGCCGCCTGGGACGAGCCGTTCGCGCTGCCCAGCGAGGAATCGGCGACGCTCGCCCTGCGCACCCAGCAGATTCTCGCTCACGAGACGGGCGTCACCAGAGTCGCGGACCCGCTCGGCGGCTCGTACTTCGTCGAGGCGCTCACCGACGCCACCGAGGCGCGCATCGTCGAGATCATGGACGACCTGGAGCGCTACGGAGGCATGGTCCGCGCCATCGAGGACGGCTATCTGCAGACCCTCATCGCCGACGAGGCCTACCAGTTGCACCGCGAGGTCGAGGCGGGCACCCGCCCGGTCGTCGGCGTCAACCGCTTCGTCTCCGAGGAACCCCCGCCCGACCTCGCCACGTACGAACTCGACGCGGAGGGCCGCGACCGGCAGCTGAAACGGCTCGCCGACGTCAAGGCCACCCGCGACGCGGCTCTCGTACGGCAGCGCCTCGCCGAACTCGCCCGCGCCGCGGAAGGTACCGAGAACCTCATGCCCATCCTGATCGACTGCGCGAACGCCTACTGCACCGTCGGCGAGATGGTGGCCGCGCTCAAGGCGGTCTGGGGCGAGTTCCAGCAGCCGGTGGTGTTCTGATGAAAGCCCGTGTACTGGTCGCCAAACCGGGGCTCGACGGACACGACCGCGGTGCCAAGATCGTCGCGCGGACCCTGCGCGACGCGGGCTTCGAGGTCATCTTCACCGGGATCCGGCAGCGCGTCGACGACATCGTGGCCGTCGCCGTCCAGGAGGACGTGGCGGTCGTCGGCCTCAGCATTCTCTCCGGCGCACACCTCGCTCTCACCACCCGCGTGATCGAGGCGCTGCGCGCCACGGGGTCCGAGGACATCGCCGTCGTGGTGGGCGGCACCATCCCGCCGGCCGACGTACCGAAGCTGCTCGGTGCCGGAGCCGCCGCGGTCTTCCCCACGGGCACACCGCTCGACGCCCTCGTGGCCGAGATGCGCGCCCTGACATCCGTCACCTCGCCATGACCCGGCGGCGACCCGAACACCTGGAGGCAGCGTGCGTATCGGAGTGATGATCGGGCCCGAGCGCGGGGACTCGGTCCGCAAGGTCACACGGATGATCGACGACGTGACATGGGCCGAGAAGGCGGGCTTCGACACCGTGTGGGTGCCGCAGATCCCGACCGACTTCGACGCGCTCACCGCGATCGCGCTGATGGGCGCGCGCACCGAGCGCATCGAACTCGGCACCGCCGTCGTCCCGTTGCAGGCCCAGCACCCCATCGCCCTTGCCAGGCAGGCGATTTCGGCCCAGGCCGCGGCGGGCGGTCGGCTCGCGCTGGGCCTCGGCCCCTCTCACCACTGGATCATCCGGGACATGCTGGGACTGCCGTACGAGAAACCGGCCGCGTTCACCCGCGACTACCTGGACGTCCTGGACGCCGCGTTCGGCGGAACGGACATGGTCGATGTCGAGAACGGCACTTTCACCGTCCACAACCCGCTCACCCTCGCCCCCGTCTCCCCGCTGCCGGTCCTGATCGCGGCCCTCGGCCCGGTCATGCTGCGCCTCGCCGGGGAACGGGCCGACGGGACCGTGCTGTGGATGGCCGACGAACGCGCCGTCGCCGAACACGTCGTTCCCCGCATCACCGAGGCCGCCGAGAGCGCCGGACGCCCGGCACCGCGGATCGTCGCGGGCATCCCGGTCTGCCTGTGCGGCCCCGACCGTGTCGACGAGGCCCGCGAACGCGCCAACCGGATCCTCGGCGAGGCCGAGATCTCGCCCAACTACCAACGCGTTCTCGAATACGGCGACGCCCGCGACGTCGGCGACCTGTGCGCGGCGGGCGACGAGAACGCCATTGCCGCCCGCTTCAAGCGGTTCGCGGACGCCGGGGTCACCGATCTCTCCGTACGGCTGCTGCCCATCGGAGACAACCGCGACGAACTGGTCGCCTCCAAGTACCGCACCCGCGACATGCTCGCCGCCCTCGCTGCGGACCTGCGATGAGCACCGGACCGCTCGACGGCATCCGCATCCTGGAGGTCGGCCACATGCTGGCCGGCCCCTACGCCACGATGATGCTCGCCGACCTCGGCGCCGAGGTCACCAAGATCGAACCGCCCGGCGGGGACATCTCCCGCCAGGTGAGCGACGCCTACTTCGCCAGCCTCAACCGCGGCAAGCGCAGCATCCGCCTCGACCTCACGACCGACGAGGGACAGGCCCGTCTCGGTGAACTCGTCGCCGACGCCCACGCGTTGCTCGTCAATCTGAAACCGTCGGCCATCCACCGACTGGGCCTGACGTACGACGTGCTGCGCAAGTGGAACGACCGGATCGTGTGCGTCGCGCTCACCGGATACGGCCTGGACGCGGGCGACGAGCCCGCCTTCGACTATGTGGTCCAGGCGGCCACGGGGGTCGCCGCCCTCACCGGCGCCCCCGACGACCCGCCGACGCTGCCCGGTTACTCCTCGGCCGACAACTCCTCCGGCCTGACGGCCGCGTTGGGGCTCTTGGCGCAGATCGTCTCCGGGCGGGGTGGCCAAGTGGAGGTGTCGCTCAGGGATGTGATGCTGTCTCAGCTCAACTACCGTGCCTCCGCCTACCTCAACGAGGGCGTCGAACCGCGCCGGCTCCCGCTCGGCGCGCACTCCTACTACGTGCCGGCCCAGCTCTTTCCCACCGCCGAGGGCTACTTGGCGCTCTTCATCACCCACGACGGCTTCTGGAAGTCCTTCTCCACCGAGGCCGGCGTCCAGGGATTCCCCACCATGGCCGAACGCGCGGACCGCCGCGAGGAGGTGCTCGCCGCCGTGACCGAGGCCCTGGCCGGAGACACCGCCGCGGCCTGGGAGGCGCGGCTGCGCCCGCTCGGGGTGCCGGCCGCCGCCGTACGCACGCTGCCGCAGGCGCTGGCGGCGACTCCGGAGGCCGTGGTGCGGGCCGGGGACTTCCGGCTGGTGCGCGGTTCCGTGCGGGTCGAGGGGTACGAGCCGGAGTACGGGCCGCCGCCCCGGCTGGGTGAGCATGACGTTTCCGGGCTGGTGGGGGAGTCGTGAGGGCGGAGGACCAGTTCCATCTCGGGTTTGTCGTCGACGACTTCGAGGGGACGCTGGCCGAGTTCTCGGCCGCGTTCGGGTACGAGTGGTGCGCTGAGATCGGCGGGGCGGTTCCGCTGACGCTGCCGACCGGAAACGCCGTTCTCGACATCAGCTGCGCCTACTCCCGGACGGTGCCCCGGCTGGAGATCGTCCGCCGTATTCCGGGAACGCTGTGGGAACCGGTGGCCGGCGGCGGTGTGCACCACGTCGGCTACTGGTCCGACGACGTCGCCGCGGACGCGGCCGAACTCACCGGGCAGGGCTTCGTGACCGAGGCGAGCCGGTCAGGCCCCGGCGGCGCGCCCTTCGCCTTCCTGCGCGGCCCGAGCGGTCTGCTCGTGGAACTCGTGGACCGGGTGGCGCGGCCGGGGCTGGAGAAGTTCTGGGGTCACGGAGGAGGAGACGAATGACGGCCGTAGGCATCGCGACGGGGGCCGGGCGCGGTATGGGACTGGCCTGCGCCCGGCGGCTCACCGGACTGGTGGACACGCTGCTGCTGGTGGACCGGGACGAGTTGGCCGTGACCGCCGCTGCGAAGGAACTGGCCGCCGCGGACGGGGAGATGGAGGTCGAACCCTTCGTCCTCGACATCACCGACAGGGCCGGACTGTCCCGACTCGCTGCCCGCGTCGCCGAGTTGGGCTCGCTGAGGGCCGTTTCCCACGCCGCCGGGATCTCGCCCACGATGGCCGACTGGCGGCGCATCTTCGAGGTCGACCTCGTCGGCACCGCTCGCCTGGCCGAGGCACTCCGCCCGCTCGCCACCGAGGGGACCGCGCTGGTGTGCTTCGCCTCGATGGCCCCGCTCCTCGGCAACCTGGAGGCCGAACCCGCCGTAGCGGCGATCCTCGACGATCCGCTCCGGGACGACTTTCTCGACCGGCTGCGCGAGGCGCTCGGGCCCGCTGTGGAGAACACCGGTCTCGCTTACGCGTGGGCCAAGCACGGGGTGCACCGGTTCGTACGGCGGGAGGCGGTGCGCCTCGGGCCGTACGGCGCCCGGGTGTGTTCCGTCTCGCCGGGTGTCATCGACACCCCCCAGGGACAACAGGAGGCCTCGGCCCAGCCCGCCATGGCTGCTCTGGTGGAGCAGACGCCGCTCGGGCGGGTGGGCCGGGCCGAGGACGTGGCGGCTGCGGTGGCCTTCCTGTTGTCGGACGAGGCCGCTTTCGTTTCCGGAATCGACGTTCTCGTCGACGGTGGGGTCTGTGCGGCGGTACGAGAACGCGCCGGGCGGTGACCGGTCGGCGGCTGTCCGAGGAGGCGCGCTGCTGAGGGAGCGCGCCGCTTCCTCAGCGTCGACGGCCGCTGCGTCGGGGGACCAGCCGGACCCCACGCCGGCCGAGTGCGCGGCGAGGAAGGCGAGCCCGAGCAGCATGAGGCTCGTCGAGCTGAAGACGATCTGCGTCGATGTCTCGGTGACACGGATGATGAAGGCGATGAAGAAGAGCGCGGCCGCCACGAATGCAAGCATCTGTTAACCCCTATGGATAGACGGCGAGCCACCGGTGATCCCGGTGGCTGCGCCGTTGTCTCCCGAGTGCCCCGGAAGATGCCGAACAGTCATGCGCATCCCGGGGCGCCCGCAGGCCAACTGCCGTTCAGGCAAGGGATTCCGAGCGCTGGACGGTCCCCGTGAGGCCGGTCGCGTCCTGGCCCGCGAGGAGGACGGCGGCCCGCGCCATGGCCTCCGGCGGCTCCACCATCTCCGGCGGGATCTCCCGGCCCCCGCCACCCGCCTGCCAGCCCTCCGTGAGCACCACCCGTGACGGGGCAAGGCAGTTGACCGCGATGTTGTCCTTCCGCAGATCGGCGGCGAGCCCCAAGTAGAGGCGCTCCACTGCCGCTTTGGACACCCAGTACGCGTTCGCGCCCCGGTCCGTCATGCCCACCCCGCCGGTCGTGACGGCCACCAGCGAACCACCGCCACGCGCCCGTATGTGCGGAATCACCGCCCGGGTCACCAGGAACACCCCGGTCAGATTGACGTCCAGCGACAACTGCCAGCGCTTGAGCGGCGTCGACTCGACCGGGCCGAGCCACAGCACCCCGGCATTGGCGATGAGAATGTCGATTCCGCCGAACTCCGCGACCGTGGCGGCGACAGCCGAGTCCACCGACGCCTCGTCGCTCACGTCACAGGGCACCGGCAGGGCACGCCCGCCCGCCGCGGTGATCCGGTCCGCGACCGAGTAAATGGTCCCGGGCAGCCGACCCTCCTGCTCGGAGCGCGCGGCCACGGCGACCGAGGCGCCCGCCTCCGCGAGCGCCACCGCGACCGTACGGCCGATGCCCCGGCTGGCTCCTGCGACGAACGCGACCTTGCCCTTCAACTGTCCGCCCACGCCCGCCACTTGACTCATGCCCGCTACTTCGGCGGGAAGCGGAGGGCGCCGTCGAGACGCACGACCTCGCCGTTGAGATAGTCGTTCTCGACGATGTGCCGCACGAGACCCGCGTACTCGACCGGCAGCCCCATGCGCTTCGGGTACGGGATCTGCGGCCCCCAGTAGGCCTCCAGCTGGTCGCCCGCCTTGCCGTAGGCCGGGGTGTTGAAGGTGCCCGGCGCGATCGTGACGACCCGGATGCCGAGCGGGGAGAGGTCGCGGGCCGCGACCAGGGTCATGCTGACGACCCCGCCTTTGGCTGCCGCGTAAGGGAGTTGGCCGATCTGGCCCTCGTACGCGGCGATCGAGGCCGTATTGACGATGACGCCCCGGCCGTCGTCCAGCGGCTCCTGACGGGCGATCGCGGCGGCGGCCAGGCGCAGCACGTTGAAAACGCCGGTGAGATACACGTCGATCGTCGTGCGGAAGCCCGCGAGGTCGAGGGGCGAGCCGTCCTTGCCGACGAGCCGGCCACCGCTCGCCGGGCCGCCGTGCGCGTCGACCGAGATCCGGAGCGGTCCCGCCGACTCGGCCTCGGCCAGGGCTGCTTGGACGTCCTCCTCGGAGGTGGCGTCGGTACGCACATAGCGCACCCCCAGCTCCTGCTCCAGGGCCTTGCCCTTCTCGTCGGCCAGATCGGCGACGACGACCTTCGCTCCCGCCGCGTGCAGCCGACGGACGGTGGCCTCGCCCAGGCCGCCCGCACCGCCGACGACCACCGCGGAGCTCCCACTGATCTGCATCAAGGATTTCCTCTCTTGCGAACAGCGCTCTAGTGAGACGAGAATAGCATTCTCATGAATATAACCATGATTCTCGAGATGGTGGCCTCGGGCGGCGACCGACCGGTGGTCACGGCGAACGGCCGCTCCCTGACCGCCTCGGACCTGCTCGCCCGCGCCCGCGCCGCCGCGCACCGCTTCCGGGGCCATCCGGCCGTGCTGTATCTGAGCCCCAGTCACCTCGCCTACCCGGTGGCCCTGTTCGGCGCCGCCCTGGCGGGCATCCCGTTCATCCCCCTCAACTACCGCCTCGGCGAACACCAGTTGACCCGCCTCCTGGCCCGCCACCCCGGTGCCCTCGTGCTGCGCCCCGCGGACCTCGACGCCCTGCTGAGCGCCGAAGAGCCCGCCGAGGCACCCGAGTTGGCGCAGGACCAGGACTCGGTCGCGGTGGTTCTCTACACGAGCGGCACGACCGCCGAACCCAAGGCGGCACTGCTGCGCCACCGGCACCTGCTGGCCTACGTCCTCAACACCCAGGAGTTCGCCTCCGCCGAGGAGGGCGACGCGGCGCTCGTGGCCGTACCGCCGTACCACGTGGCGGGGTTGATGAACCTGCTCACGAACCTCTACTCCGGCCGCCGCCTGGTGTACCTGTCCGCCTTCGACGCGGGGGAGTGGCTGGAGACTGCGCGCAGCGAACAGGTCACCCACGCCCTCGTCGTCCCCACCATGCTGGCCCGCATCGTGGCGGAAGTCCCGTCCGACGACGCCGGCACACCCACCCTCCGGAGCCTCGCCTACGGCGGCGCCAGGACCCCGCGGCCCGTGGTGGAACGGGCGTTGCAGATCTTTCCGGGGACGGGGTTCGTCAACGCGTACGGCCTGACGGAGACGGCCTCTTCGGTCGCTGTCCTCGGACCCGACGACCACCGCGAGGCGCTCGCGGCGTCCGACCCGGCCGTACGGGACCGACTCGGTTCCGTGGGGCGGCCGTTGCCCGGTGTCGAGATCGAGATCCGTGACGACGACGGAAAGCCGGTCCGCGCCGGGGAGACCGGGTTCGTGTTCGTGCGCGGGGACCAGATCTCCGGCGAGTACGGCGGACGCAGCGCCCTCGACGCCGAAGGCTGGTTCCCCACCCGGGACCGGGGACGGCTGGACGCCGACGGCTATCTGTTCATCGAAGGACGCGCCGACGACACCATCATTCGCGGCGGTGAGAACATCGCTCCCGCCGAGATAGAGGACGTTCTAGTCGCCCACCCCGGCATCGTCGAGGCGGCGGTGATCGGCGTGCCCGACCCCGAGTGGGGGCAGCGGATCGTGGCCGTCGTGGTCGGCGAGGGCGATCCGGCGGAGGTCCGCCAGTGGGTCAAGGACCGGCTGCGCTCCTCCAAGACGCCCGACGCGATCGTGTTCCGCGCCGAACTCCCCAAGACCGAGACCGGAAAGCTGCTGCGCCGCACCCTGCTGGCCGAGTTGGAGACCACCCATGCCTGAAGCAGTCCTCGTGTCCGCCCTGCGCACCCCCGTCGGCACCGCCGTCAAGGGCACCCTGCGCGACACCACCGCGTTCGACCTGGCTCACCACATCGTCGCCGCCGCGGCCGCCACGGACGGCCTCGACCCGGACGCCATCGACGACGTGATCCTCGGCGAGGGCCTGTACGGCGGCGGGGTCGTGGCCCGGCACGCGGCACTGACCGTCGGCCTCACCTCCGTACCGGGCCTGGCCCACAACCGCCACTGCGCCGCCGGACTCGCCGCCGTGCAGAGCGCGGCGGGGAGCATCCGCGCGGGCATGGACGAACTCGTCATCGCCGGCGGCGTCAACTCGGCTTCCACCTCCCCGAAACAGCGTTTCCGCGTCGACGGGGAGTGGGTCGAACCCTGGAGCCCGCCCACACACCCCGACCGGCCGGACGCCCCCAACCTCGACATGTCGATCACGGTCGGCTGGAACACCGCCGTACGGGCCGGCCTCAGCCGCGCCGACATGGACGCATGGGCGCTGCGCTCCCACCAGAACGCCATTCGCGCCATCGACGAGGGCCGTTTCGACGCGGAGTTGGTGCCCATCGACACTCCGCACGGACTGTTCTCGGTCGACGAACACCCCCGCCGCACCACGAGCCTGGAGAAGCTGGCCTCGCTCAAGCCGCTCCACCCGGAGATAGACGGCTTCTCCATCACGGCCGGGAACGCGGGCGGCGCCAATGACGGTGCCGCCGCCCTGGTGGTGGCCAGCGACCGGCTGGGCCTGCCCGCCCTCGCCATAGTTCGCTCGTGGGCCTCGGTCGGCGCCGACCCGGCCGAGACGGGCCTCACCCCGGTGAAGGTGATCCCCAAAGCCCTTGCCCGCGCGGGACTTTCGACGTCCGACGTCGACCTCTTCGAGATCAACGAGGCCTTCGCCGCCGTGCCCGTCGCAGCGGTGAAACTGCTCGGCCTCGACCCCGACCGCGTCAACGTCAACGGCAGCGGCTGCTCCCTTGGCCACCCGGTCGCCGCGACCGGCGCCCGGATGCTCGTCACGCTCGTGCACGAACTGCGCCGACGCGGCGGCGGCATCGGCGTCGCCGCGATGTGCGCGGGCGGCGGCATGGGCTCGGCCACGGTCATCGAGGTACCCGCTCCGTAGTCCGGCAGTAGCCGGTTCCGGTGGTGGAGAGCGTCGACGAAGTGAAGGCAAGAGCATGGAGGGAAGAGCGTGGAGGGCTTGAAGGAGAAGGTCGTTCTCGTCGCCGGCGCGGCCACCGGGCTGGGCGCCGCCTCCGCCCGGCGGCTCGCGGACGAGGGTGCCCGGGTCGTCGTCGGCGACCTCGACCTCGACGGAGCCCGGCGGACCGCCACGGCCATCGGTGACGCCGGTGGCCAGGCGGCGGCAGTGGGCTTCGACATGGCCGACGAGGCCTCGGTCGCCGACCTCGTGCGGGCCACTGTGCGGACGTTCGGCGGTCTCGACGCCGTGCACATCAACGCGGGCGACATGAGCGCGGTCTCCCAGGACACCGACGTCGTCGACATGGAACTCGCGGTGTGGGACCGGACGTTCGCCGTCAATCTGCGGGGCCACATGCTCGTCACGCGGTACGCCGTTCCCGAGCTTCTGGCTCGGGGCGGCGGGGCGATCGTCTACACCTCGTCCATCGCGGCCTTCACCGGCGAGGCAGCGCGCCCCGCGTACTCGGCGACCAAAGCGGGCATCAACGCCCTCGCCCGCCATGTCGCCTCCCGCTGGGGCAGGGAGGGCATCCGCGCCAACGCGGTCGCACCGGGCCTGATCCTGACGCAAGCCATCCAGGAGGGCGCGGACCCCGACCTGCTGGAGGCGTTGCTCGCCCGAACCCGCAGCACCCGGCACGGCCGGGCCGACGACATCGCCGGCATGGTGGCCCACCTCATGTCCGCCGACGGAGCCTGGATCAACGGCCAGGTCATCAACGTCGACGGCGGCACCGTCATGCGCTGAACGGGCCCCGGCACGCCCATTTCTGGGGGTACCGCTTCTTCCTCGGTGAAAAGGCGGGGATCGACCCTGCCCTCAATTCGCAGCGGTGGCACGAGATTTGGCACCCACACGGGCTGACCCGTGCGGGGCAGGGCAGCCAGGATCTCGTCCCAGACACCGCAGTTGCGCCAGGTCTGGTAGCGGGAGTGGATGCACTTCCACGTACCGAACCGCTCGGGGAGCTGCTCCCACAGGATGCCCGCGAAGCACCCGGCGATGATCGCGATCAAGATCGTGACCTGAGTCTCGTGCTTCCTGTTCCTTGGGGGTTCGTCCCCGGACCCCGAGAACTGCCGACCGTTCTGCGTTGCCGTCATGGCTCGCTCGTCCTTCGTCAGCCGCCTGTGAAGGATGACCTGTCGGATTCGGGCTCGAAGTTGCCCTGCCGCACACTCGCGGCTTCACCCCAAGGGCTGCTCGGCCCGGTCGTGGCGTCAGCGCCAACCGCGGCTGTCACGTGGGGTGTTGGGCACCGCCACAAGAGGTAGGTGCCGGCGTGTGCCCAGGGGCTGACCGTCCTCGTGCGCACGCGCCCCGCCAGCGGGTGGCCCGTCCCGGTGCTCCGTGGGGTCTCCGGCGGCCTCTTGTAGGCGGGCGGGGCGTCCGGCCGCGCCTGCCAGCACGGGGTCGGAAATCAGTTACGCGGCTTCAGCTCACTGCCGCACTAACGCCCCCCCGGTCCCGGTAGAGTTGGGACAAATGTAAGCGAGCATGCAGCGAGCCTGGATCCGACGTTCCAGGTCAAGGGCAACGCCGTCCTTCGCGCAAATTGCAGGCATGAGAGGACAACCGGCTCCGCGCCGGGCTCTAGCCAAGCCCCCTCCATGAGCCCCATACGTCGGTGGGCCTCAGCAAGACCACACGTGCGTCACGTGGTGGTCGGGCTGAGGTCTGACACCTGGTCCGATCACCGGAAAGGTAATTCGGACCGTTGAACCTCTCTCGGTGTAAAGGCGCTCATCGTCGTCATCTGCGCCCTGGTGTCCACCATCGTGGCCCTGGTGGGCGGCTTCCTGAGCCACACCCCTGGCGCGCGGAAAGCAGTGGCGGTGCTCTTCGGCGGATGCATGATCCTCTGCATGACCGTGCTCACCGCGCTCGGCCTGTTGTGAACGCGCGGAAGCCCTGGGGCACTAACTGCAGACCCCTGGGCTTCAGTTGGTTGGCGGTCTTTGGTGACCGATCGCCAAATTCGGTCGCCCGTGCTAGCGTTGTGCTACAGCCCGTTCATTGAGCTATTGCTACGGCCGGTTCGATTCCGGCAATCACACTTACGGTTGGTCTGGCACTCTGGCACTTCTACGAGTTCATCAAGGTCATTCGCACGCTCCGTAAGGGCAAAACCCAGGGCACATGTCCTAGTAATACAATTTCAAATCGCAAGGTGGAGGTTGGCATGAAGTTTATTGAATTCATTATGTCAACTGTAAGCGTCGTTGTTGGCGTGGGCCACGTGGTCGTAGCTGAGTGAACGGTCTATTGCGAAGGGGCGCCCCACATGACGGGGCGCCCCTTCGTCATGTGCGCGCTCAGGCTCTCGTGGCCGCCCAGGGCGTCCGACCGTAGATCCCCAGACTTTGCCCCCGAGACCCCACGGGGAGCCCTACGTTCCCGGCATGAGACTGACCCCTCTTGAAGCCACGCTGATAGGCACAACTCTTGGGGCCTCGGCCACACTTCTCGCTTCGGCGATCACCCAACGAGGCACTCGTTCGCGGGAGCGGGATCAGAGATTCTGGGAACATCGCGCTGACGCGGTGGAGGAAACCCACCGCATCATGTTGGCGTTCGCTGCGGTCCGGAACGAGACCCTCGCGTCAAAGGCAGTTCCCGACGATCTAGACCCTGACCGCCCCGAGCAACCAGTGAGACTCATCGAGACCAAGATCGCCCTGTATGCGCCAAGGGCTGTCGGGAAGGCTCACGCGGTTTGGTTCGAGTCCCTCAAAGCGTTCTTGGTCTCCTTCGTGGGATGGCAAGGCGAAGTCAATCGACTTGCAGGTTCAACAGAGCCCGAGGGTGCGCAGACGCTGATTGATGCGGCCTGGGCCATGGTGGAATCACGAGGCGAAGAACTGAAACGCTCTGAAGATGCGCTGACGGAGGCCCTCCGCAAAGCCTCGTTGTTGCGCCCTCAACGCGCATGGTGACGTAGCGAAGAGGAACGCTTCGCACCTCAACGGGGGTTGAGGGCTCGCCTCGCCGAGTTGATGACGTTGTGGGCGTCGGCGCCGTAGACCGCGGACTCGCGGAGAGAGTTCCAGATGCGCAGGTAGAGGGCGAGGGAGTCGGAGTCGTCGAGCCACATCTCGGCGTGCCAGGTCTCGGTGACCACCTGGCGGTCGTCGTAGATCCAGAAGCCCAGACCGGGCGGCGACTTCAGCGACGCGGTGAGCGGCACGATGCCCAGCTCCACGGTGTCCATGCCGATGGCGCCCGTCAGGCGGTCGAGCTGGGCGGTGAGCACCGAGGGCGGGCAGACCAGCGAGCGCAGCACCGGCTCCCACAAGATGACGTGGTACTTCCGGCCGCCGCTGTACAGCAGTTCCTGCCGCTTCATCCGGGCGCGTACGGCGGCCTCGATGTCGAGCGGAGACTTGTGCCGTTCGGCGGAGCGGGTCAGTACGGCGCGGGCGTAGTCGGGAGTCTGGAGGACGCCGACGACCCATGAGGATTCCCAGGCGCGCAACACCTTCGAGTTGGCCTGCGCCTCGTTGTGGGCGTCCTGGACGGGCTTGTGACCGCCGACCAGTTGCCTGCGCCACGAGCGGATGTGTGACTCGAACCCCGCCAGCCTGGCCCGCAGTTCCTCGTACAGGGCGGGCTGGCCGCACGCCGCCGCCCACGCGCGCAGGTCCTCCGGAGTGGCCGTCTGCT
Organism: Streptomyces sp. N50; assembly: GCF_033335955.1. GTDB lineage: Bacteria > Actinomycetota > Actinomycetes > Streptomycetales > Streptomycetaceae > Streptomyces. Next base: position 849,789 of record NZ_CP137550.1, on the reverse strand, counting down.
TGCCCAACTCCAGCTTCGAGACCTTGGAGTTGGACCAGCCGAGCCTGCGAGCCAGGGCGGTGCCGGTGAGTCGGCCATCAGAAGCCGAGAGCCGAAGTTCCCGGAGCCGAATCCCGAGCGCCTCGCGAGCCTGCTGATAGTCCGTACTCACCGGCACACACCTGCTTACGCCTCCTTCACGGCCACCTGAGCCGCGAACTGCCTGTACGGAACGGCGTAGTGCTGAGCCACGTCCCGCAGTCGGTTGTACTGGTTCACCCGGGCGGGCTCCGTGATCAGTTCGGCGCCCGTGAGGTTGTCATCATCGTCGAAGATGCAGACGGCGACGATGTGAGAGTCGAAGATCCAGAAATCCTCGTCCGGGAGGTTGACGCGTTGGGCGTCCGACCGCCACATGTTGCGGATGTCCTCGCCCAGCGCGGTGTTCTTCTCCGCGTGGGCGAGCAGGTACAACTGCCCTGTGGTGGGCGGGTCGTCGACGATCCGGACCCGCCCGACGCTGGCGCCGTCCTCGGTCTTCGCGCGGATGCCCAGGCTCCACGGTGTGGTCAGGTCCCACGTCGGTGCCTCGCCCCGGACGAACTGGGCGTAGGTGTCGGTGGCCTCGTCGACCGCGTAGCGACCGCGCATCTCCAGGTGCCAGGCACTGTGCTGGAAGTTGTCGAAGAGCTTGGCGAACTGCTCCGGCGTGAAGAGGCGCGGCTCGGTGTCGCGGTCTTTGGGGCCGAAGTCGATCAGCGTGTTACGCGGCATCACGATCGGGATCTCGTCTTCGTCGATGTGCTGGAGCTGGGCGAGGGCGTCGGGGTCGGTGAGGCGCGGCCCGTGCACGATGACCTCACCCGAGTCGAGGTCCTCGTGAATCGCGGGGCAGCTGCCCTCTCCGCTACCCGTGCCGTTGAAGCGCAGTCGTCGGGCCATGACCAGAGTCCTTTCGCCGGAGGCTGATCACCCCAGCATCACCAGGCTGCACGCCTGAGGCTACGCGGTTCTGCCACCTTCGTGAGAAAAAGCGAGCGAAGCAAGAGTGGGTACGAGAAAAATCAAGAAAACACTATGGTGCGCTGCAACTCCCCACTCCTAGCGTCCCGTTCATGGCTACGAAGGAAGTGCGGGACGTCGACCCGTACGCGGCAGTTGAGTCTCTGCGCGCAGCGCTCACCGAGGCCGGGATCGTCTTCCCCTCCCTGAGAGTCGACGCGGCGTCACCCGACCTGAAGCTCGTCGAACTGGGGCGCATCCACGCCGATGTGGCCGATCGCCTGGCAACTGCACTACGGCGGGGAGGCCTTGAGTGATGGCGCAGGAACGGCACTCAGCAGGTGCCCTGGTCCACGACCCCGAGAGAGGCGAGCTGGGCCACGTCATGGGGCACGAGGGCCCGTACGTACAGCTGCGCCCGGTGTCCGGCGGGCGGGAGTGGGACGCCGACCCAGCCCTCGTCCGCCTGGCCACGGACAAGGAGCGGCTGAGGGCGATGGAGGAGCGGACCCGTGCCCTGAACTCGTCCAGCAGCGGCGGCATCCTCTGATGACCGCAGACAGCGTCGACATCTCGACCATGTCCGCCGAGTGCGCGGTCGCCCACCAGCCGGGCTACGCGGACCTGCACAACGAGTGCCGGCAGACCGAGGACTTACCGCTACCAGGCGGGGGCGGCATCCTCCTCGTCCCCCGCTGCACCTGCCCACATCACCGCTACGTCTCCGCCCGGTGACGCCCCATCGCCAACCACAACCGAGTGCTTGAGCCCCACCCAACTTGACCTGGGTGGGGCTCAGTTGCATCTCAGTGAAGATCATCCCACTATGCGCTATTCTTTGCTATGGGTCACACTGAGGCCCACAAGCACCTGGGCTCTATGGCATTCGCTGCTGATAAATCCAGGACGCCGCTACGCCTGTTGTCCGGCCTCTTCTACTTAGAGGGGTTGACGTCCGGACTGCTAGACGATGCGGCCCCCGTGAAAGCACCCGCACCACCCTGGGTTGAACATTGCCCCCCCGAGAACATTTGCGTACGCGTCAGCGTGGGTGTCTCGACCCGAACCGTAGGGTTCGGATCGAGGCTGCCTGCGCACCCGATCCGACCCATGACAGGGAAGGTAAGGATCGGTGGACGGCACCGCCATCACCATCACCATTCTCGCCATCGCTGGCGTGGTGACTATCACGCTGTACGTCCTCAGGGGCGTTCTCGATCAGCTCCCCGACCTCTTCGAGTCCGCGCGTCGGGCACGCGAGGCTTGGCAGCGGCTGACCACAAAGAAGGATGAACCCCCGCAGCCGGACGAGCTGGAGGAACAGCCGCAACCCGTGGCCGTTCCTCCGGCGAACGACGAGGACCCGCCCACAGCCACCTGAACGGCCTCCGCTCGCGGGTGGAAGGAAGTAACTTTCACCCGTGAGTGCACTTGATTGGGTGAACACGGGCGCTTCGGTCTTCACGGCGCTGGGCACTGTCGGGGCGTTCGCGGTCGGCGGTGTGGTGCTGTATCGCGACCGCAAGGCCACCGCCGAGCAGCGTCAAGAGGCTGTTACACGCGCGGAGATGGAACGGCGCAGGCAAGCGTCTTTCGTTACTGCCTGGGCTGTATCCACGGACTCCGAGCACTACGACCGCAGCGGACTCAATTTTGGCGTAGGCCAGGCGCCGAAGATCGAGTACGCCGTTCTGAACAATAGCGATGGCCCTATCTCAGACGTCGTGCTCTTCGTTCCTGTTCCAACTGGGCGAGAGACCGGCCCCAGGGGGAATCTGAACGTCGGATTCCTCGCACCTCAATCAGAGAGGAAAGTGAAGGAACCGAGCAGCCCCGACCTGAGGCTTCAGTTCAGTGTGCCGAACCCCATCCCGATCTTCTTCACCGATACCCAGGGCATCGTGTGGTTCCGTGACGGTCAAGGGGCGCTGTACGAGTGGTCGGATGACATCAACGCGCGGCTATCGGAGCCATCGGCGATCGTTGAGCCAGCGGAAGCCGCCAGAGGGATTCCAGGCGTTACCCCAGGGGCAGCGGACGCCTGACCTCCCACGGCCCCGGAGAACACCGCTCCGGGGCTGACAGGGCGTCAGGCAGCGACGGCTAGGCGGAAGGGGATCGAGGAAGAAGCGGTACCCCCGGGAAGAGGTGTGGGGGGACGCGCCGTCAGGCGTCAAGTGTCGCGCGCAGGCGTGCCGTTGTGCGCCGAGCGCCCTCGCGGATGCGGCCCGTCACGCGATCGTACGGAACCGCAACAACGCCTCCTGCGCGAACGACGCGACCAGGGACCCCTGCGCGGTGAGCACATCGCCCCGGCCGTAGCAGCGGCCGTGGGCGAGAAGCGGGCTCCGGTGGCGCAGGAGGAGCCAGTCGTCGGTGCTGAAAGGGCGGTGGAACCACACCGTGTGCGCGGTGACGGCGGAGGAGAACGCCGTTCCCGAATCGTGCTGGGTGACTCCTTCGAGCGGCCGGAGCGCCGTACCGATCAGGCTCAGATCGCTCGCGTACGCCGTCAACGCCGGGGCCAGCTCCGGGGCGACGGTCGGTGTGCGCATCCACAGGTCGTACTCGGGTGGCTCCGACTTCGGCGAGTCCACGTCGACGGTGGCCCGGGTGTCCCAGGGAAGCAGGGAGAGATCCACGTCGTGCTCGGCTCCCGGCACCGGGGCATCGGGAACGCTATCTGCTGGTCGGGACCGTCCTCGTGGGAGTGCAGGGACACGGCGGCTACGGCCGCGACGCCCTGAGTCTGCTTCGCCACGACCGTCAACGTGGCGAAGGAGCCGCCCTCATGATGGCGCGTCACCTCGTACCGCACCGGCTCCTGCGGCCGTCCCGCTCGCGCGAACTGCACATGAAGGCTCTTGACCGCCTTGTCGGGGCAGGCCAGTTGGGCGGCTCGGACGCTCTGGGCGAGCAACTGACCGCCGAAGACGCGGTGGTAGCCGAGGTGCTGGTTGGCGCCCTCGAACACGTCATGGGGCCGGGCGTCGAGGTCCAGGCAGGAGAGCAGGTCGCTCCACAGATCGGTCACTGATTCACTCCTCGGTCGATCACAGGTGGACGAGCCGTGGCGCGGACCCGCCGGCCCGCAGCAGTGCCCCCGCCTCGCGCGTCAACTCCCGTGCGCTGCCCAGGAGTCCGTCCAGCACCATGGCCCGCCGGACATGCCGGTGCAGATCGTGCTCGGCGGTGAATCCGATCCCACCGAGGACCTGTTGGCAGTGCCGGGCCGCTGTCAGCGCGGCCTTCCCGGCCGCCGCCTTGGCCAGCAGCGCGCCCAGCTCGTCGTCGGCGGCCACCAGGGTCGCCTCGGCGCCGTCCAGCGCCACGAGGGTCTCGGCGAGCCGGTGCCGTACGGCCTGGAAGGAGGCGAGCGGACGGTCGAACTGCACGCGGTCCACGGCGTGTTGGCGGGCCAGCGTGAGCATGGCCCGGCCGGTCCCGAGCAGCCACCAGCCGAGCGCGATACGCCCTTCGGCGAGGGGACCGGAGCTCCAACGGGCACGGTGTGCAGGGGGAGTTCGGCGTCCAGGGCCGTCCCGGCGGCAGCGTCGTCGCGCTCCCAGAGGACCCACGCGCCGCCCGTGAACGGCAGCGGCAGCGTGCCCCCGGTCGGCCGGCCCGCCGTGCTCAGCAGGACGTCGTTCAGCAGGGGCGCGTGGGCACCCGTCTCGCCCAACAGGCGGAAGGTGAGCGGGACGGCGATGTCCGGTTGCTCCGCGAGAAGTTCGGCCCAGCCGAGGTCGGCCAAGGCGGCGTCCAGCGCCCGTCCCGAGGCCGCTGTCATCGTCTTGCGGAGTGTCTCGGCGAGCAGGTGCTCTTCGGCGGCGTCCACGGCTACTCCCTCCCGAGGTCGAGCAGTCGGCGCGCGATGATGTTCCGCTGGATCTCGGCCGTACCGCCGTAGATCGTCGCCGCCTTCGCGTACAGGTACTCCGAGCGCCACGATGTGTCCGTCAACTCCAGTACGCCGGGCAGGAGATCGCGCACGGTCCCGAAGAGCTGCTGTTCGGCCGTGGCCAGCAGCACCTTGTCGACCGACGTCTCCGCGCCCAGGCGCTCACCGGCGGCGAGGCGGCGTTGGGTGGCGTGGGAGCGGCAACGGACGGTGTGCAACGCGAGGTAGGCGGCGCCGAGTTCGGCGTCGTCGGGGAGGCTCGTCTCGGCCAGCAGGCGGTCAAGTCGCGTGTAGAGATGGGCGATCCGGTGCCAGAAGCAGGTGGAGCGCTCGTGCGGGAGCAGGTCCATCGCCAGGCGCCAGCCGTCGCCGGGGCGGCCGAGCATCCGGTCGGCGGGCACCGTCACATCGTCGAAGAACACCTCGGCGAACTCGTCCACGCCGTGCATCGTGCGCAGCGGCCGGACGGTGATGCCGGGGGTGTCCATGTCGACGAAGAACGCGGTGATCCCGTTGTGGCCCGGCGCGGTGCGGGTCAACAGGACGCAGCGGGCGGCGAATTGGGCCAGGCTCGTCCACACCTTCTGGCCGCTGATCTCCCAGTGGTCGCCGCGCGGGACCGCCCGGGTGGTGAGGGAGGCGAGGTCGCTGCCGGAGCCGGGTTCGGAGAAGCCCTGGCACCACTGCTCGCGCCCGCTCAGCAGCCGCGGGACCATCTCGGCGGCCAGCGCGGGAGGGGCGTACGAGATCATCGTCGGGGCGAGGACCTCGATCATCGAGTAGATCCCCGGCTCGGCCAACTCCCGTGTGGCGACCTCCTCGCCGAGCACCGCCCTCAGTACCGCGGGCCCGCCGAGCCCCCTCACCTCGGCGGGCCAGCCGTACCGCATCCAGTCCGCGTCGTACAACGCCCGGCGGACCCGGGCCAGTTGAGCGACCTGGGCGTCCAGGGAGTGCTCGGGGCCGGGGGACAGGTCGTGCTCGTCCAGCCAAGTGCGCAGGCCTGCGCGGAAGTCGGCGACGTTCATGTCCGCGGGCGCCGAGGTGGCGTTCATGTTCCCGGGCGCTGATAGGCGTGGGGGCGGCCCGAGTCGTGGACTCCGCTGCGGCGGATGAACGTCATCGCCCGCGTGCGCAGCCGCCAGCCCTCGTCCGTGCGGACGTAGGTGTCGTTGTAGTAGCCGATCCGCAGGTCGTGCGTGGCGTGGTCGACGAAGCAGAGCGGCTGGGTGCCGGTCGCGGTGTCGCCCGACAGGTCGACGGCCGGCGTGCCCGTGAGGAACAGCCCCTTGGGCGCGGCGGCCACGAGCGCCGGGAACTCGTCGAGGCCGTAGGAGTCCCCGAAGGCGCTGTATGTGCCGTCGGGCGTGAAGACGCCCAGCACCCCGTCCAGGTCACCGCGGGTGATGCACACCGCGTAGCGGGCGAGGAGCTGCTGGATCTCCATCAGGTCGTCGGTCGGACCAGGGGGAGGAGCCGGAACGGGCAAGGAGGACAAGGACTTTCCACCCTTCACCATGAGTGAGAATGGCATTCTCTCAGATGAGTGGCAGATTTCCATGGTGGGTGAGGCGACGTCAACAGTCTCTGTCTGAATGGTTGATTCTCCGTAGATGAGAAGCTAGTTTCCAGCGATGGAGAGGGGAGATCCGACGCGATGGACCAGTTCCTCACCTTCGGGATCGTCGGCCTGAGCACGGCCGCGATCTATGCCGTCATCGGCAGTGGGCTCGTGCTCACCTACACCACCACCGGTGTGTTCAACTTCGCGCACGGCGCGGCCGGCATGCTGTCCGCGTTCATGTACTGGCAGCTGACCGTCGGCTGGGGCTGGCCCGTTCCGGTCGCCCTGGTGGTGGTGCTGCTCGTGCTCGCCCCCGGCTTCGGACTGCTCGTGGAGCGCTTCGTGCTGCGGCCCGTCCAGGCCCTCGGTGAAGCCGAACGGCTGGTGATGACGGTCGCGCTGCTCAGCGGTCTCATCGCGGCCGCGCGCTGGATCTGGGACCCGAACGTGGCGCGGCCCCTGCCGATGTTCTTCGCCGCGCGCAAGCCCATCCACCTCGGCCCGGCCGTGATCACCTGGCACCAGGCCATCACCATGGCGGTAGCTGTCGCCGTCGCCGTCGGCCTGCGCATCCTGCTCTACCGCACCCGCGCCGGAGCCGAGATGCGCGCGGCCGTCGACGACCGGGCACTGGTCGGTCTCACCGGCGCCGACCCGGTCAGGGCGGGCCGCGTCTCCTGGATCCTCGGCACCCAACTCGCCGCGATCGGCGGCATCTTGATCGCCCCGACCGTCACCCTCGACGCCGCCCAGCTCTCCCTGCTGATCGTCAGCGCCTACACCGCGGCCGTCTTCGGCCGTCTGCGCAGCCTGCCGCTCACCTTCCTCGGCGCCGTCGTCGTCGGCTGCATGGAGAGCTACCTGACCGGCTACCTCCCGCAGAACGAATACCTCCCCGGACTACGGCTCGCCGCGCCCGCCCTGCTGCTCTTCCTCGCCCTGCTGGTCTTCCCGCACCGACGCCTGCGCGGCCGTGAACGACGGCTGGCCCGCGTGCCGGTGCCGAGCGCGCGCGGCACGTTCGTGTTCGCCGCGGTGGTCGTCGCCTTCGGCGCGGTACTGGCCTCTCTGCTCGGAGAAGCCGACCTGATCACCTACGGAGCCATCTTCTCGCTGGGCGTGGTGGCGCTCTCGTACGTCCCGCTCGCCGGGTACGCCGGACAGGTCTCCCTGTGCCAGCTGAGCATGGCCGGCATCGGCGCGGTCGTCTGGGCACACCTAGGCGCGCACGGCGAACTGTGGGCACTCGGCGCCACGATCCTCGTCTCGGCGGTGGCGGGAGCGCTCGTCGCGCTGCCCGCGCTGCGGCTCTCCGGTGTGTATCTCGCCCTGGGCACCGCGGCGTTCGCCGTGATCCTCGACCGGTGGATCTTCACCCTGCCGGCCTTCCACGTCTTCGGCCTGCGGATCGCCCTCTTCGACCAGGGCTCGGTCGACGCCACCGGCCCCGACCTGTTCGGCCTCCGGCTCGACAGCGGACGGGAGTTGATGGTGTTCGCCGCCGTCTGCCTCGCGCTCGCCTCGATCGGTGTGGCGGCCCTGCGCCGCAGCCGCTTCGGCCGGCGGCTGATCGCCCTGCGCGACAGCGAGGCCGCGTACGCCACCCTCGGCGGCAACCTGCTGGTCGCCAAGGTCGCCGTGTTCGCCCTCGCCTCTGGCATCGCCGGACTCGGCGGAGCGCTGTACGGAATGCAGCAACGCACCGTCACCGCCGACCAGTTCAGCCTCGTGGCGGGGCTGCCCATCTTCCTCGTCGCCGTGGTCGGCGGGCTCGGCGCGGTCGGCAACGGGCTCTTCGCGGGCACCGCCTTCGTCGGCCCGACCAACGCCCTGATCGCCGTCGTCCCCGGCACCGCGAACCTGGTCGCCCTGCTTCCCGGCCTGGCCGGCGTCGGTCTCGGCCACAACCCCGACGGCATCGTCTCCCGCTTCCGCCGCCAGTGGGAACCGCTCGCCCGCGACCGCATCGCCCTGTCCACCCTGCTCTGCGCCCTCGCCCTGGCCTGGGCCCTGCGCTTCACCGATGTCATCAACGACTGGACGTACTACGGCGGTTCGCTCGTTCTCGCCGTCGCGCTCCGCGCCTGGGCGAGCGCCCGGCAGACCGCTCCGGCCGAACCGGAGATCCCCGTCGAGTGGTGGGGTCTACGGCGTGACTGGCGCCCCGAGGACGAGGAGGTGCTGGCCCGTGGCGTCGCTGCAGGTTAGTGGAGTGACCGTCTCCTTCGGCGGGAACCGCGCTCTCGACGGAGTCGCCCTGACCGCCGAGGCGGGCCGGGTCACCGGGCTCATCGGCCCCAACGGGGCAGGGAAAAGCACCCTGTTCGACGTCGCCTCCGGACTGCGCAGGCCCTCCTCGGGACAGGTCCACCTGGACGGCCGGGACGTCACCAGGGCCCGGCCCTCGGCCCGGGCCCGGCACGGACTCGCCCGTACCTTCCAGCGCCTGGAACTGTTCGGCCGGCTCAGCGTGCGCGACAACCTCTTGGTCGCCGCCGAACTCGGCCCCGAACGCCGCCGCGCAGACCGGCTCGTCACCGAGATCCTGCACCGCCTCGGTCTCACCGACCTGGCCGACACCTCACCCGACGCCCTCCCCACGGGAGTTGGCCGCCTGGTCGAGGTGGGAAGGGCGCTTGCGATCCGCCCGAAGGTGCTTCTCCTCGACGAACCCGCCGCCGGACAGGACGCGGAGGAGACCGAACGCTTCGCGGAACTCCTGCGCGCCCTCACCGACGACGGAACCGCCGTCGTCCTCGTCGAACACGACATGAGCCTGGTGATGGCCGTCTGCGACGAGGTGTACGTCCTCGACCTCGGCAAGATCATCGCCGTCGGCCCGCCCGAGGTGATCCGCAGCGACGAAACGGTTCTCGCCGCCTACCTGGGGGACGCGTGAGCGCACTTCTCGAACTGCGCGGCATCCGCGCCGCCCACGAACGCATCACCGTCCTGCACGGCGTCGACCTCGACGTCGCCGCCGGACAGGTGGTGGCGCTGCTCGGCCCGAACGGCGCCGGAAAGACCACCACTCTGCGTGTCGCCGCCGGAGTCCACCCCGTCGAATCGGGCCAACTCGTGCTCGGCGGACGGGACATGACCGGCGCCGACCCCCGCGACCTGGCCCGCGCCGGAGTCTGCCTCATCCCCGAAGGGCGAGGCGTCTTCCCGAACCTGTCCGTCCGCGACAACCTCCTCATGATGACCTTCACCGGCCGCGGTCGCGAGGAGATCGAGGAGATCGCGTTCGCCCGCTTCCCCGTCCTCGCCCGGCGCGCCGGACAGGCCGCGGGCACCCTCTCCGGCGGCGAACAGCAGATGCTCGCCCTCGCCCGCGGCCTCGCAACCGACCCCGCCGTCCTGCTGCTCGACGAACTCTCCATGGGGCTGGCCCCGTTGGTCGTCGGCCGGCTCTACGAACAGGTCGGCGAGATCGCCCGGCAGGGCGTCGCCGTGCTCGTCGTCGAGCAGTTCGCCGCCGCAGTCCTCGACATCTGCGACCACGCCGCCGTCCTCGTACGCGGCCGGGTCGAACGGCAGGGCCACCCCGACGGCGGGTTGCGTGCCGAACTGTCCGCTCTCTACCTGGGGAGTTCCACATGACGTCCACCGAGACGCGAGCGGACCGCTTCGTCCGCGAACTCACCGTCCTGAAAATCCCGGACCCGGCCGCCGGAAGGGCCGTTCTCTGGCTGCGCGCGGGCGCCGCCCTGATGACGATCGGCGTCGTCCTCGGCGTGTGCGCCTACTTCATCTCGCACAACACCAGCGATTCGCTGGTGCAGAACGACGCTCTCACGCTCGGCCTGGCCGCGGTCGCCGGGAGCGTCGTCGGTTCCGCACTCTTCCTGCGGTACTCGCTCACCGGCTTCCTGCGGTACTGGATGGCCCGTCAGTCCTACGACGTGGAACTCCTCGCCGACCGCCTGCTCGAAAGGGAACTCCGCCATGACCCCACCGGCACCGACGCTGCGCCCCGGTGACCAACTCGCCAGTACCGTCTGCGGCACCCGCGTGGTCGTCATCCGCGCACCCGCCTCCGCACAGCCCCAACTGGCCTGCGGCGGAAGCCCGTTGATCCCCGCGGCCGACGCACCCCCGGCGAAGCCCGGACCGGCCGGCACCACCACCCTCATCGGCAAGCGGTACGTCGACACCACCGGGACGCTCGAACTGCTCTGCACCGCCTCCGGCGCGGGCGAACTCACCTGTGACGGCGCGCCCATGACCCTGAAGGCGGCCAAGCCGCTGCCCGCCTCCGACTGACCGACCCACCCCCGTAAGGAGCCGTCATGGACCGCGACGACCTCATCCTCATCAGCGTCGACGACCACATCATCGAACCCCCCGACATGTTCGTGAACCACCTCCCCGAGCGCTACAAGAAAGACGCGCCCCAACTGGTCCACCGGGACGACGGCACCGATGTGTGGCAGTTCGGCGGCGCGACCATCACCAACTCGGCGCTCAACGCGGTGGCCGGCCGGCCCAAGGAGGAGTACGGGGTCGAACCGCAGGGCCTCGACGAGATCCGCCCCGGCTGTTACGACGTGCACGAGCGGATCAAGGACATGAACGCGGGCGGCATCCTCGCCCAGATGAACTTCCCGTCCTTCCCCGGCTTCTCGGCCCGTCTGTTCGCGACCAAGGACGTGGACTTCTCCCTCGCGCTGGTACGGGCCTACAACGACTGGCACATCGACGAGTGGTGCGCCGCCTACCCGGGACGCTTCATCCCCATGGCGCTGCCCGCCATCTGGGACGCGGAGCTGTGCGCGGCGGAGGTCCGCCGGGTCGCCGAGAAGGGCGTTCACTCCCTCACCTTCACAGAGAACCCCGCCGTCCTCGGCTACCCGAGCTTCCACGACCCGTACTGGAACCCGCTGTGGCGCGCGCTGTCCGACACCGACACCGTCATGTCGGTGCACATCGGCTCCTCCGGCAGGCTCGCCGTGCCGGCCGCCGACTCGCCGCCCGACGTGATGATCACGCTCCAGCCGATGAACATCGTCTCCGCCGCGGCGGACCTTCTCTGGTCGCCCCCGATCAAGCAGTTCCCGAATCTGAAAATCGCCCTCTCGGAAGGCGGGACGGGCTGGATCCCGTACTTCCTGGAGCGTCTCGACCGCACCTTCGAGATGCACTCCACCTGGACCCTCCAGGACTTCGGCGGCAAGCTCCCCTCCGAGGTCTTCCGCGAGCACTTCCTGACCTGCTTCATCACCGACAAGCTGGGCGTACGGCTGCGCCACGACATCGGCATCGACAACATCTGCTGGGAGGGCGACTACCCGCACAGCGACTCGCTGTGGCCCGACGCCCCCGAGCAGCTGCACGACGTGCTGGCGAGCTGTGACGTCCCGACGACGAGGCCAGGAAGATCACCTTCGAGAACGCGATGCGCTGGTACTCCTTCGACCCCTTCACGCACATCCCGCGCGAACAGGCCACCGTGGGCGCCCTGCGCAAGGCGGCCGAGGGCCACGACGTCAGCACCCGCTCCCGCAGTCACCAACTCATCGAGCCCGCCGAGAAGTTGGAGGCGTTCCGCTCCAAGGCCCGGGCGGCCGTGGTGGCGGCCCGATGAGCGACCTGGTCCTCACCGAACGGGTCGGCGCCGTCCTCGTGGCGACCCTGAACCGTCCGGAGGCCCGAAACGCCCTCAACCCGGAGCTGATCGGCGAACTGTCAACCGTGCTCCGGGAAGCGGACACCGACCCCGCGGTTCGGGCGATCGTCCTCACGGGCGCGGGAACGGTCTTCTGCGCCGGAATGGACCTCAAGGCGTTCGCGAAGGGAGGCGGCAAGTTCGACGGCCTGGTGTGGTTCTTCCGAGAGGGCATCACCACACCGGTGATCGCCGCCCTCAACGGCTCGGCACTCGCCGGCGGCTTCGAACTCGCCCTGGCCTGCGACCTGGTGGTCTCCGCTGAGGACGCCAAGCTGGGGATCGCGGAGGTCAAGCGGGGCCTGTTCGCGGCCGGAGGCGGTACGACCCTCGCCGACCGGGTCCCGCTGGCCGTCGCCCTGGAGATGGGGCTGACCGGCGACCTCGTCACCGCGGCGGACGCCAAGCAGTTCGGCCTGGTGAACCGCGCCGTCCCGGCCGGTGAGGTACGGGAGACGGCACTGACCCTGGCCGGACGCATCGCCGAGAACGGTCCTCTCGGCGTCGCGATGACCAAGAAGCTGATGCGAGAACGCCGTTGGGCCGAACCGGCAGAGGTCGAGTCGGTGTTCAGGAGCGCCGACGCGGTGGAGGGGGCAAGGGCCTTCGCCGAACGCCGTAGCCCGGTGTGGACGGGGAAGTGACGCGACTCCGGTGTTCCCGAGGCCGCGGGATGGTCTCGGGGACACCGGTACGAAGCGCGCGGTGCCTTAGCCGTGGAAGGCGCGCCGAGGGTCCGCAGCCGCGTCCTCCCTGTCGCTGACCTCGTCGACGAGCCCCCAGCGCAGCGCAACCCCGGCGCTCAACTCCGCCCCGGACAGGGCGAGATACGCCGTCCGCTCCCGGCCGACCCGGACCGGGATGCTCGCCGTACCGCCCGCGCCCGGAATCAGCCCCATCCCGACCTCCGGCAACCGGATCACCGTGTCCGGCGCGGCGACCACCCGCCCCGCGAACGCCGCGAGCTCGATCCCCGCGCCGACACACGCACCGTGCAGATGCGCGGTCACGCGTGGAGCGCAACGGTGCAGCAGCGCACCCGGACTCCGATGCACCCGCACCAGATGAGCCCGCGCCGGGTCACGCGACGTACCGAACTCGGCCAGGTCGCCACCGCTGCAGAAGGCCGGGCCATTGCCGTGCAGATCGACCCGGCTGATCGAAGGATCGGCCACGGCCACCTGAAGTGCCTCGCACAGCGTGTCCCGTGTCGCCGCGTCGAACGCGTTGCGCACCCAGGGCCGGTCGAGCGTGATGGACAGCCGGGGACCGTCACGGTCGAGCCGTACGGGAGTCTCGGCGGGGCGGTGGGCACGCCGGGGTGCAGCCGCCAGCCAGGAACGGAAGTCCGCTCCGCCCTGAAGCGTCGAGTACGCGAGGGATTCGAGAACCAGCCTGTCGGGGATCGAGAGCCCGCTGCCCATCCGCAGCACCTGCACCAGCGCGACGGATGCGGCGGGCCGGCTGTCGGCGATGTGACCCAGCTGCCGAGCCGTGGCCCGCGGATCCGCGCACCCCACCCATGGCCGGGGCGGCTCGGGAACCCCGGTGAGCAGGATGTCGAAGCCTTCGACCGCAGCGGTGGGTTGCGCTGCCACGCCGATCACGACTCGGTCGCGGTCAGGCGGTTCTGTCTCGTGCGAGGAGGCGCGGTCGTTGGGGGCGTGGTCGAGGTCGACGATCACGAAGGGCGACTCCACAGTGATCTCCCTCCATGCGTGGAACGGAGTGTAATTTGAGATCACCTCGGGAGAGAAGGGGGTTCGACTCATGGAGAATCCTGTTCTCCGCGACTGGATGGACTCCGTCGAGCCGTTCCTGGCCCCGCTCTCGGACATCGCCAGCTCCTTCACGGACCTGACGGGCGTGCCGGTCGACCTGCCGACCGCACTGTTCCTGCGGGCCCAACTGGCCGGCCTGGAACGCCCGGGCAGGACATCCGCCAACGGTTCCTGCGACCTCCTCCAAGCCGCTGACGGCTGGGCCGCTGTGAACCTGGCCCGCCCCGACGACCTGGCCGCCGTACCCGCACTGCTGGCGCTGCTCGGTTCGCCAGGGGAGCGCGGGGGTCTGCAGGCGGCGGTACGACGGGTCGCGGCGGCCGACGTGGTCGAAGCCGCACAGTTGCTTGGCATCGCCGCTGCGGTACCGGGATCGGCCCAAGGCTCACGCCCCGCGGTCCGCGCCGAGAGGTGGGGCGAACAGGGTGCCTCGCGCGCGATGGCGGAGATACGGATCGTCGACTTCTCCGCGCTCTGGGCGGGGCCGCTGTGCGCGCGGTTGCTGGGGCTGGCGGGCGCCCGGGTGCTGAAGGCGGAGAGCGTGACACGACCGGACGGTGCGCGCTTCGGGACGCCCGCCTTCTACCGCTGGCTGCACGACGGACACGACAACCTGGTCGTCGATTTTACCCCCGGCGCGCTGGACGAGATCGTCGCCGAGGCCGACGTCGTCATCGAGGCGTCACGGCCGCGCGCGCTGCGCCGACTCGGCCTGCGCGCCGAGGAGTTCCTCGCCGCCCGCCCCGGCCGAGTGTGGGTCGGTATCACCGGATACGGACGCGAGAACGACCGCATCGCGTTCGGAGACGACGCTTCCGTGGCCGGCGGTCTGACCGGAGTCGACCCGAACGGCGACCCCCTCTTCCTCGGAGACGCGCTCGCCGATCCCGTCACCGGCGTGTTCGCCGCCCAGGCCGTGGCCCGTTCCCTCGCCGCGGGAGGCGGAGAACTGCTCTGCGTCTCCATGGCGGCCTGCGCCGCGACACTCGCGGACGCGCGAACCCGGGTCCAACCACCGTGCTGATAAAGAACGTTGAGGTCGAGGGCCATCCAGGGGTGGTGGACGTACGGATCGACGGTGAGCGCATCGCCGAGATCGGGCCCGGGCTGCCGGGGCGGGGTGATGTGGACGGTCGGGGCGCTGCGTTGCTGCCGGGCCTGCACGACCACCACGTACACCTCGCGGCGCTGGCCGCCGACGCCGCCTCCGTGCGGGTCGGGCCGAGTGACGTGCGGGACCGAACGGCGTTCGCGGCGGCCCTGGTTGGTGGTCCGCCGGGGGAGTGGGTGCGGGCCGTCGGCTATCACGAGAGTGTCGCGGGGGAGTTGGACCGGTGGGCGCTGGACGTGTTCGCGCCGGATCGCCCGGTGCGGGTGCAGCATCGGACCGGTGCGCTGTGGGTGTGGAACAGCGCGGCGCTGCGGGCGGTCGGGCTGGACGGCGACGGGCGGTTCTGGCGCGAGGACGAGCGGTTGCGGGGGCTTGTGCCGCCAACGCGGTTGGATCTGGAGGGTGTTGGGCGGCGGGCCGCGGCGCTCGGCGTCACCGGGTTCACCAACGCGGATCCGCACCCCGCGCGCGGGCTGACCCAGATGCTGGCGGTCCTTCCGCAACGGCTCCTGGTGATGGGCGTCGACGAGCCCGTGAAGCTGATGCTCGACGACCCGACACTCCCCACTCCCGCCCAACTCGCCCGCACCATAGGGAAGATCAGGCCCCGGCCGGTCGCCGTGCACTGTGTGACCCGGGTGCAGCTGCTGGTGACGCTGCTCGCCCTGGACGAAGTGGGACCGGCCGAGGGCGACCGGATCGAGCACGGGTCGGTGATCCCGGCCGAGACGATCCCGTGGCTACGGCGGCTCGGGGTGACGGTCGTGACGCAGCCCCATTTCCCGGTCGAGCGGGGTGCCGCGTACGCCACCGACGTGGACGCCGACGACCGCCCCCACCTCTACCGTTGCCGGACCCTGACCGAGGCGGGCGTCCCGCTCGCCGCCGGTACCGACGCGCCCTATGGCGCCTCGGACCCCTGGGCGGTCATGCGGGCCGCGACCGAACGGGACGAGGCGGAACGACTCCAACCCTGGGCGGCGCTGCGGCTGTTCACCGGTGAGCCCCGACACCCGGCGCGGACACGCCGGTTGGCGGTCGGGTCGGCCGCCGACCTGTGCCTGCTCCACGTACCGCTCCGCGAGGCCCTTCGCGCGCTGTCCGGGGAGCTGGTCCGCGCCGCTTACGTGGCCGGCCGGCGCATCGACGGCCTGTGACCTACACGCTGTACCCGCCGTCAACTCCCAATGCCTGCCCGGTGATGAACCCCGCCCGGTCCGAGGCGAGGAACGCGACCGCCTCCGCGATGTCGGTCGCATCGCCGAAGCGGCGCATGGGGATGTTGCGCCGGGTGACGGCGAGGGCGGCCTCGTCCAGTTCGCCGGAGCTGATCAGACGGCCGGCGATACCGTCGTTGAGCATGCCGGGTGCCACGCAGTTCACGCGGACGCCGTAGCGGCCCTCCTCGGCGGCGAGTGCCCGGGCGACCGCCTCGACCGCGCCCTTCGCGCCGGACGAGAGTCCGTCGCGTACCGGGAAGCGGCGGGTGGCGACGGTCGTGACGGCGACGATGTTGCCCCGGCTCTCGCGCAGCAACGGCAGCGCGGGATGTACCAGGTTGAAGAACGCCACGGCGTCGCCGTCGAGTTGGGCGCGGTACTCGCTCGGGGTCACCTTGCTCAGGTGCCGCATCGGTACGTGCGGGCCGGCCGCGTACACGAGGGTGTGGATGCCGCCGCCCACCTCCGACACGGCCTCGGC
Organism: Streptomyces sp. N50; assembly: GCF_033335955.1. GTDB lineage: Bacteria > Actinomycetota > Actinomycetes > Streptomycetales > Streptomycetaceae > Streptomyces. The sequence goes on along the minus strand of NZ_CP137550.1, from coordinate 833,082 downwards.
CGTGGCGGACTCGTCGGTCAAGTCGACGCGCAGTGAGCGGACTTGACGGCCCAGCTTGGTGACCTCGGCGGCCACCGCGTCCGCCGCCTCCTGGTTGGCCCGGTAGGTGAAGACGATGTCGCTGCCTCGCTCGGCGAGGAGCCGGACGATCGCCGCCCCGATCCCGCCCGAGCCGCCCGCCACGAACGCGACACCTGGTCTGCTGGAGAAGTCCGGCACCGTAACCGCCTCACAATCCGAGGGACTTGGCGATGATGACCTTCATGACCTCGCTGGTCCCGGCGTAGATGCGGGTGATGCGCGCGTCCGCGTAGAGCCGGGCGATGGGGTATTCCAGCATGTAGCCGTAGCCGCCGAACAGTTGCAGGCAGCGGTCGACCGCGCGGGCCTGCATCTCGGTGCAGAACAGCTTGACCTTGGCCGCGTCCGGACCGCTCAGCTCACCCGCGACGAGTTCCAGCACCGCGCGGTCCAGCATCGCCTGCGCGGCCTCTATCTCGGCTGCCACGGCGGCGAGTTCGAACTTCGTGTTCTGGAAGGACGCGACCGTCTTTCCGAACGCCTTGCGCTCCTTCACGTACGAGATCGTCGTGTCCAGGGCCGCTCGTGCCTGCGCCACCGAGCCGACCGCCACAGTCATCCGCTCCTGCGGCAGGTTGTTGCCCAGATAGCCGAACGCGGCACCCTCCTCGCCGAGCCGGTTGGCGACCGGGATCCGTACGTCGTCGAAGGCCAACTCCACGGTGTCCTGCACCTTGATGCCCATCTTGTGCAGGACCCGGCCGCGCGTGAAGCCGGGCATGCCGTCCTCGACGACCAGCAGGGTGAGCCCGGCGCGGCGGTTGTCGGGGTCGGTCGACGTACGCGCCACGACGATCACCAGGTCGGCGAGGAGGCCGCCGGTGATGAAGGTCTTCGCGCCGTTGAGAACGTACGAGTCCCCGTCGCGTACGGCCGTCGTGCGGATCCCCGCGAGATCGGAGCCCGTGCCCGGCTCGGTCATCGCGATGGCGGTGAGCAGCTTCCCGGAGGCCAGGCCGGGGAACCAGCGCTCGCGCTGATCCCGGTCGGCGTAGGTGAGGAAGTACGGGAGAACGACGTCCAGTTGGGTGCGCACGGTCCCCAACGTCACCAGGGCGCGGGCCGATTCCTCCTGGAGGACGACGTTGTAGCGGTAGTCGGCGAGGCCCGCGCCGCCGTACTCCTCGGGGACGGCCGTGCCCAACAGGCCCAGCGAGCCCAGCTGTTCGAAGAGGGCGCGGGGGAGCCGGCCGGCTTCCTCCCACTCGGCGTAGTGGGGGACCACCTCTTTGGCGATGAAGTCCCGCGCGAGCCGGCGGAACGCCTCGTGGTCGTCGGTGAAGACGTCTCGGCGCACAACATCCCCTGTCAGGAAGCGAGTTCGACGACGGTGGCGTTGGCGGTGCCGCCGCCCTCGCACATGGTCTGCAGGCCGTAGCGGATGCCGTGGTCCCGCATGTGGTGGATCATCCGGGTCATCAGGACGGCACCCGACGCGCCGAGCGGGTGCCCGAGCGCGATGGCTCCGCCGAGCGGGTTGAGCAGCGCCGGGTCCGCGCCGGTCTCGGCCAGCCAGGCGAGCGGGACCGGCGCGAAGGCCTCGTTGACCTCGAAGACCCCGACCTCCGAGAGGCCGATGCCCGCCTTGCGGAGCACCTTCTCCGTCGCCGGGATCGGCCCCGTCAGCATGAGGACCGGGTCGGAACCGGTGACCACTCCGGCGCGGTAGCGCACGATCGGCGTCAGCCCCAACTCCCGTGCCTTTTCAGGGGTGGTGACCAGCAGGGCGGCGGCTCCGTCGGAGATCTGGGAGGAGTTGCCCGCGTGGATCACCCCGTCCTCCTGGAAGGACGGTTTCAGCCTCGCGAGAGTGTCGACGCTGGTGCCGCGCCGTATGCCCTCGTCTGCGGTCACCGGTACAACACTCCCCTCGACAGGCACCGGCACGATCTGCGCGTCGAACGCCCCACCGTCCTGCGCGGCCGCCGCCCGCTCGTGCGACAGCGCGGAGAACTCGTCGAGGACACCCCGGCCCAGTCCCCACTTCTGCGCGATCTTCTCGGCGGAGATGCCCTGGTTGAAGGAGAACCCCTCGTAACGGGCGAGGACTTGAGGGCCGTACGGCATCCCGCCGGCCCGCGAGGCGCCGAGCGGGATGCGGCTCATCACCTCGACGCCGCCCGCGACCACGACGTCCTGCTGGCCGGACATGACCGCCTGGGCGGCGAAGTCCAGTGCCTGCTGGCTGGATCCGCAGGCCCGGTTGACCGTGGTCCCCGGGATGGTCTCGGGCCAGCCCGCGGCCAGTACCGCGTAGCGGCCGATGTTGCTCGACTGGTCGCCCAACTGGCCGACGCAGCCCCACACCACGTCGTCGACGACCTCGGGGTCGAGACCCGTGCGGTCGACAAGGGCCCGGAGGACGACGGCGGAGAGGTCCGCCGCGTGCACAGCGGCCAGCCCGCCGTTCCGTTTGCCGACGGCGGTACGGACCGCCTCCACCACCACTGCCTCACGCATCACGTGTCCTCCGTAGCTGTCGGGACGGCTGTTCCTGGCACCGCTGTTCCCGGCACCGCCCAGCGCCCCGTGTAGAGGGGCGGACGTTTCTCCACGAAGGCCGCGTACGCCTCCGGGACGTCCGCCGTGGCGAAGTTCATGGCCTGCGCCCGCGCCTCACCGGCAAGGGCCTCGCGCAGGGTGCGATCGGCGTTCTCGTTGAGGAGCGCCTTGTTCTGCGCGAGGGCGACCGGCGCTCCGGCCACCAGCCGGGCGGCGAGGTCGTCCACGAAAGCGTCGATCTTGTCGGCGTCCACGACCCACGTCACCAGGTTCAGGGCGCGTGCCTCCTCCGCGTCGATCGTCTCGGCCAGCAGCACAAGCCGCTTCGCCTGCTGCAACCCCACCAGCTTCGGCAGCAGCCACGAGCCGCCGCAGTCCATGGACAGGGCACGCCGCGCGAAGATCTGCGAGAACGTGCTGTCCGGAGTCGCCACGACGAAGTCGCAGCCCAGGGCGAGGTTCCAACCCGCCCCGACCGCCACGCCGTTGACCTTGGCGATGGTGGGGATCGGCAGCTCGTGCAGCAGCAGCGTGACCTCGCTCAGGGTTCGCATCCGGTACAGGGGATGGTCGCTGCTGACACCCTTGCGGATGTCGGCCCCGGAGCAGAACGCGCCGTCGGCACCGGTCAGGACCAGCGCACGCACCGTACGATCGCTGCCCGCCGCGGAGAGTGCCGTTCTCAGGGCGTCCCACAGGTCGGCGTCGATCGCGTTCTTGCGGTGGGGCCGGTTCAGGGTGAGTGTCCGGACGCCCTCGGCGTCGCTCGTCAGCAGGACCGGCTGCGCGGTCATCGCACGGCTCCCTGAGCCCGGAGAACGGCGATCTCCTCGTCCGCCAGGCCGAGCTCGGCCAGTACGGCGTCCGTGTGCTGGCCGAGCGCGGGAATCGCGCCCATCGGAGGGTCGTACCCGGCGATGACCGGGGGCGGCAGCAGAGCCGGGACCGGACCCGACGGGGTGTCGATCTCGCGCCAGCGGTCGCGGGCCCGCAGATGCGGGTGGGCGATGACGTCGCTGGGCGTGTTGTAGCGGGAGTTGCCGATCCCGGCCGCGTCCGCGCGGTCCTGCACCTCGGCCAGGTCATGGCGGGCGCACCAGGCGGAGATCTCCGGCTCCAGCTCGCCGCGGTGCTCCACCCGCCCGGCGTTGCTCGCGAAGCGCGGGTCGTCCGCCAGGTCGGGCCGGTCGATCAACTCCCGTGCCAGGCGCTGCCATTCACGGTCGTTCGTGGTGCCGAGGACCACGGTGTGGCCGTCGGCGGTGCGGTGGGCACCGTACGGTGCGACGGCGGGGGAACTCATCCCGAGCGGCTGTTGCTCGATGCCGGAGTGCTGGGTGTAGGTGAGCGGATATCCCATCAGCTCCGTCATCGTGTCGAACAGGCTCACCGCGACGGACGAGGCCTCGGGCCCCACCCCGCGTTGCCTGCCGCAGAGCAACGCGACGATCGACAGGGCGGCGTAGAGGCCGCTGCACACGTCGGCCATCGGCGGCCCCGGTTTGGCCGGTGCTCCGGGGTGGCCCGTCACCGCGCAGGCGCCCGACTCGGCCTGGACGAGAAGGTCGTAGGCGCGCTTGTGGGAGAGGGGGCCGCCGGGGCCGTAGCCATCGATCTCGACGGCGATGAGATCGGGGTGACGGGTCGTCAAGTCTTCGGGGGAGATGCCGAGTTTGGCCGTGGTGCCTGGTGTGAGGTTGGAGACGAGGACGTCGGCGCGTTCCAGCAGGCGGTGCAGGACGTCCATGCCGCCGGGTGTCTTCAGGTCCAGGGCGACCGACTCCTTGCCGCGGTTGACCCAGACGAAGTGTGCTCCCAGGCCCTTGACCACGTCGTCGTAGTGGCGGGCGAAGTCGCCGCCCTTGGGGTTCTCCACCTTGATCACGCGGGCGCCGAAGTCGCCGAGTGTGCGGGTGCACATGGGAGCCGAGATCGCCTGCTCCAACGCGACCACGGTGATTCCGGCCAGCGGTCCTGTTGTTGTCGTTCCAGAACGCGGCATGTCAAAACGCGGCATGTCAGAACTCGTCATCTCAGATCGTCGCGTCTCGGCTCGCGGTCGTGAACTGCGCCCGGAGTTCGTCCTTCAGCACCTTCTGGCTCGCGTTGCGCGGGAGTTGGCCGACGAAGCGGACATGCCGGGGGACCTTGAAGTTGGCCATGTGCTCGCGGGCCCAGGCGATGACCTCGGGCTCGGTCGGCGCCCGCCCCGGGGGCGCGACGACGAAGGCGCAGCCGACCTCGCCGAGCCGTTCGTCGGGAACCCCGATCACGGCGACCTGCTGGACGTTCTCGCAGCCGAGAAGCAGCTTCTCTATCTCGGCCGGGTAGGCGTTGAAGCCGCCGACGATGTACAGCTCCTTCTTGCGGTCGACGATGGCGAGATTGCCGTCGTCGTCCAGCCGCCCGATGTCTCCGGTGTGCAGCCAGCCCTCGGCGTCGATCGTCGCTGCGGTGGCGTCGGGGTCGTCCCAGTAGCCGCGGGTGACGTTGAAGCCGCGCACGAGGATCTCGCCGTCGAGGCCGATCGGGACGTCGAGACCGTCGGCGGCGACGATCCGGACCTGGACACCGGGAATGGCGCTTCCAGTGGTGAGGGCGACCGTCTCCTCGGAGTCCCCGACGCGGGTCGTGGTCACCAGTGCCGTCGACTCGGTCAGGCCGTAGGCGCTCATCACGATGTCGAACGACAACTCCGTTTTCATGGCGCGGATCAGCGATTCCGGGATCGTCGTGCCGCCCGTCATGGAGACCCGCAGCGACGACAGGTCGTGCGCGGCACGGTCCGGGTGGTTGACCAGGTCGTGGAAGATCGTCGGCGGCCCGAGAAGGATGCTCACGCGCTCCCGCGCGATGAGGTCCAGCGCGCGTCCGGCGTCGAAGACGGGCATGGGGATGACGGTCACGCCGTGCATGAGCGAGGCCAGCCAGCCCGCCTTGTAGCCGAAGCAGTGGAAGAACGGCGGGATCACCAGGAAGGTGTCGGAGGCCTCGAAGGTGTACTCCTTCGCCATCCATCCGTAAGCGCGCAGGGACTGGCCGTGAGTGAGCATCACGCCCTTGGGGTGGCCGGTCGTGCCGGACGTGAACATCACGTCGGACACGTCGTCCGGCGTCAACCGGTCGATCGACTTGTGCGCCGCAGCCGTGGAAACGCCTTCTCCCGCGCCGAGAAAGTCGTTCCAGGCGAGTTCCGCCGCGCCCTGCGGACCGAGCACGGACACCGTCTTCCGCAGGGCCGGCAGCTCCGGATCGGCCTTCCGTAGTTCGCCGACGTAGTCGTTGCCCAGGAAGGGCGAGGCGAACACGGCCGCCGCCTCCGACTTCCGCAGGATGTACGAGATCTCCTGCGCCTTGAACCGTGTGTTGAGCGGAACCAGGATCGCTCCGGCGCCGTGGATGCCCAGCGCGGCGAAGATCCACTCCGCCGAGTTGGGGGCGCACAGCCCGACCCGGTCGCCCGGCTCGACGCCGAGCGCCATGACGGCGCGGACCGAGTCGACCATCTGCTCCTCCAGCTCCCGGAACGTCCACCGGCGGTCACCGTCGATGAGCGCCGTGGCGTCCCCGAAACGCCGGGCGGCCAGCCTGATGACATTCGGGATGCTCAGGAATTCGTCGTCGTAGCGCATCAGTTGGCTCCAGGGCTAACCGTTCGAGGGCAGATGCAGGATCCGCTTGGCGATGATGTTCCGCTGGATCTGGGAGGTGCCGCCGTAGACGGAGGCCGCACGGGAGTACAGGTAATCGCCGAACAACTCACCGCCCACTCCGGAGAGTTCGGCCGGGAACACCTCAAGTGCCGTGTCGTAGAGCCGCTGTTCGGTCCTCGTCATCAGCAGTTTGTCCACGGACGACTCCGGTCCCGCGACCTGCCCGGCGAGACGTTCGGCGGTACGGCGGCGGGCGTGCGCCACCAGCACCTCGTAGTCCACGACACACCGGCCGATCCGCGACAACAGCCCGTCGGGCAGGCTCCCTTGATGCTCGGCGGCGTGGCGCCGCAGCCGTTCGACGAGGAGCCCGTACTTCGAGATGTGCCCGGTGTCGAGGGCGTTGCGCTCGTACGACACCGTCGTCATCGCCAGCGCCCAGCCGACGCCCTCGACGCCGATGCGTTCGGACTCCTCGAGTCGGACGTCGTCCAGGAACAGCTCGCAGAACTCGTCGTCGCCGTTGGCCGCGCGCAGCGGCCGTACCGTCACGCCGGGTCGGTCCAGGGGCAGGACGAACGCCGAGATCGACTTGTGGGCCGGTACCGCGCGGTCCGTGCGAGCCAGCAGTAGACACAGGCCGGAGTACTGGGCGTAGCTCGTCCAGAGCTTCTGACCGCGCACGATGTAGAAGCCGTCGTGTCGCGCGGCGAAGGTGCTCATGCCCGCCAGATCCGAACCGGCACCCGGCTCGCTGAAGCCCTGGCACCACACCTCGTCACCGGCCAACATCGGCGGCAGGAACCGGAGTCGCTGCTCCTCCGAGCCGAACTCCAGGAGTGCGTGGGCGAGATAGCCGATCCGGGGGACGCCCGGGGCCCGGCAGGCGCCCAGTTCGTCGCTGATCGCGACCTGATGCAGCGCGGTCAGGCCCCGGCCGCCGTAGCGCTCCGGGACGTCGAGGCCGACCCAGCCGCCGGAGTGCAGCAAACGGTGCCAGCGGCGCAGGAAGACCGGTACCGGTTCGCCCGACTGCCGCTCGGGGAGCGGGTGTTCGGCCAGCCAGGCACGGAACTCCCGCCGCAGCCGGTCCAGGTCGGCCGGGTCGCCGAAGTCCAGCGGGGTGTCGGTCATCGCGTCACCTCCGGTACGGCCAGCGCGGCGAGCAGTTCGTCCGTCGTGGCGAGCAGCGTCGCGCCCAGGCGCACCTTGCGCAGATACAGGTGCGCGATGTGCTCCCACGTCTGGGCGATACCGCCGAACACCTGCGTTCCCGCGTAAACCGCCTCCAGCGCCGAGGAGTTGACCTCCGCCTTAGCGACACGTGCCGCCGTCAGGGCGCGCTCCGGCGGTTCGTTGTCGAGACACCAGGCCGCGTAGCGCGTGACGCTGGTGCACGCCTCCACCAGGACGGTCGCGTCCGCGAGGAGGTGCTGCACGGCCTGGAAGGAACCGATCGCCTGTCCGTACTGGCGGCGGAAACGGGCGTATTCGACCGCCTGCTCCACGAGTGAGCCCGCCGCGCCTACGAGTTCGGCGGTCACGACGACAAGTGCGTAGGACTGCCAGCGGAGTCGGTCGGGTGGGGCGAGACGCCCGACGGTCTCCACGGGGGCGTCGGGCGGCACCGCGCGCACTGAGCGCACGAGGTCCGCGCTCGGTGCCGCCGGGCCCAACTCGACCCGGGTGACCGTCCCTTCGGCGGTGACGCAGAGCGCGCTGTCGGCTCCCTCGCTGTCCCAGGCGACGAGATCTGTCGGCGTCTCTCCGGGGAGGCGGAGTTCGCGGGTGAGCGCGATGGTGGGCGTCCCGGGTGAGGTGTCGGCGCCGAGCAGGCGGAGCAACTCCGGGGCCAGCAGGACCGTGCCGAGCAGGGACGTCGTGAGCGGGTGGCGGCCGTGTTCCTCCGCGAGCAGTGCGCACTCCTGGGCGGTCGCCGCCGGGGGAGAGGTGCGCCGTAGATCCGCCAGACCCATGTCGTCCAGGGCCTGTTGGGCGGCTGTTCGGGTGGACGGTTTCACCTCGTCCGCGGATGTCACGCCGAACCGGGTCGCGAGTGAGCGGACCATGTCGCGGACCAGGACGAACTCCTCGCGGTCCACGCTCAGTTCTCCTCAGGGGGGTTGGCGCGTCGTTCGGCGCGGGCCGCGAGTTCGGTGATGATGCGGATGTGGTCCGGGCTGGTCATCGTGGCCCGCTCGGCCATCAACGCCGCTTCCATGCCGCCGCGTGACACCTGCTCGACGACTGCGGCGAGGGCCAGCTTGGTGGCGCGGAGGGCCTCGGCGGGCTGTGCCGCGAGGCGGTGGGCCAGGGTGAGTGCCTCGCGCATGAGGTCGTCGGGCGGGACCGTGCGGTTGGCGAGGCCGAGTTCGACCGCCTTGGGGGCGGGGATACGGTCGCCGGTGAAGAGGTACTCCTTCACGCGCAGCAGGCTGGTGAGCATCGGCCACAGGGTGACTCCGCCGTCGCCGGCCACCAGGCCCACCGAGATGTGCGGGTCCGCGAAGTAGGCGTCCTCGGCGATCAGCACCAGGTCGCAGGCCAGGGCGAGGCTGCAACCCAGGCCCACCGCAGGGCCGTTGACGGCGGCGATCACCGGCAGGGGGAAGCGGATCATCTCGGTCTGGATGGTGCGGTCGAGGCGGATCGACCGCTCCCGGAGCTCCGGGTCGGTGTGGTGCCGTAGGAGATGGTCGAAGTCGCCGCCGGCGCTGAACGCGCGGCCCGCGCCCGTGAGGACGACGGCTCGGGCCTTGGTGTCGTCCGCCAACTCGCGCCACACCTCCGACAGGCGACGGTGCAGTTCCTCGGACACGCCGTTCAGCCGGTCGGGGCGGTTCAGGGTGACGATGCGGACGTCTCCGTCGGCGGCCACGGTCAGCACGGGAGTCACCTTGCTCATACCGGGATGGTATTAAAGGTCAGACCGATACTGTCAATGGTGTTGCACGAAGAAGAGAATCACATTCTCACGTTCGGTCGGGTCGGTTCTCGGGATCTGTGAGCTCCACGCCGTCCCGGTGGTCCACCTCGGCGGCCGCGCGCGCGAAGCCGCACACATGGCGCGTCATCCGCCGCGTCGCCGCCTCGCTGTCGCGGTCCCGGATCGCTTCGGTGATCCGGGCGTGCGCGCGGGCGGTGAGCTTGCGGATGTCCGCGTCCATGAACTGCTCGATGTTGGTGGCCGCGTGGATCGACTGCGAGAGAGCACTCATGAACCCGATGAGAAGCTCGTTCTCGCCGGCCCGTGCCACCGCGTTGTGCCAGCGGATGTTGGCGCGCAGGAAGCGCTGGATGTCCTCGTCCGCCGAGACGAGGTCCGTGTGGGCGTCGTCCAGCTCCGCGAGGTCGGCGTCCGTGCGGCGCCTGGCCGCCAGTGCCGCGCACGCGGGCTCGATCGCCTCCCGGGTCTCGTGCAGGTCCTCCAGTCGGATGCGCTGCCCCCGGATCACCAACCGCACGGTGTTGGCGAGGGATTCGCGCCCCGGTCGGTGCACGAAGGCGCCGCCCCCACGCCCCGGCCTGATCTCCAGCAGCCGTTCGACCTCCAGGATGCGCAGCGCCTCGCGCACCGTCGCCCGGCTCAGGCCCGTCTGCTCGACCAGTTGCCGTTCCGGCGGAAGCGCGGTGCCCTCCGTGAACTCCCCGGAGAGAATCCGCTCCCGCACCTCCGCCGCCAGCACGTCCGACGCCTTCGGGACCGTGAGCGTGTCGAAGCGCGGCCGGGGCTCACCGGCCGTAGCGCGTCCCCGAAGGGTGCGGGAAGGGTGCTCGGCGCTCTGCACAGGTTCAGGCCTCTCGTCGCAGGCCGCGCTCTTCGGCCTCTTTGGCTGAACCATTCAACACAGCACGCGCGCCGCCTGTCACATCACCGTGCCGCGCACGAAGTACGGCGCCCGGCTCATCACCGCGCCGCACAGCCCGCACGGCCGCCGGCACATCACCGCGCCGTACGTCCCGCGCCCCGCCCCTCACATCACCATGCCGCCGTCCACCGGCAGGACCTGCCCGGTGATGAAGGACGCCGCGTCCGAGGCGAGGAACACGAAGCTGCCCGCGATCTCCGCCGGCTCGGCCCACCGGCCCAGCGGAATCCGGGCGAGCATCTGGGCCGCGAACTTCTCGTTGGTGCGGATGGTCTCCGTCATGGGCGTCGCGGCAAGCGGCGCAAGGGCGTTGACCAGGACCCGTCGCCGCGCCAGTTCGCGGGCCAGGGACTTCGTCAGGCCGATGATCCCGGCTTTCGCGGCCGAGTAGTTGACCTGTCCGAGCGTGCCGACGAGGCCCGCCGACGAGGTGACGTTGATGATCCGCCCCGTGCCGTCGTCCGGCAGGAACGGCAGCGCGGCCTGCGCGCAGTGGAACGTGCCCATCACATGGATGTCGAGGACGCGCCGGAACGCCTCCTCCTCCAGCTTGTCGAACATGGCCGGGGCGATGACCCCGGCGTTGTTCACGAGGATGTGCAGCGTCCCGTCGGCGAGCGCCGCCGCACGCGCCACCGCCGTATCGGCGGCGGACCGGTCCCGTACGTCGAGGGCGGCGATGTCCGCCGTGAGTCCCGCCGCGTTGATCTTCCCCGCGACGGCCGCGGCGGCCGACTCGTCGACGTCGGTCACCAGCACCGCGGCTCCCGCGCGCGCCAGCGCCTCGGCGACCGCGGAACCGATGCCGCCCCCGGCGCCGGTGACCAGCACCGACCGGCCCGTGAGGTCGAACAGCCCTGTGCTGTCGGTCATTCAGTAGCTCCTCGGGAGTCCCAGCGTGTGTGATCCCAGGTAGTTCAGGATCATTTCCTGACTGATCGGCGCGATGCGCATGAGGCGGGCCTCGCGGAAGTAGCGCGACACGCCGTACTCCTCGGAGTAACCCATGCCGCCGTGGGTCTGCAGGGCCCGGTCGGCGGCCGTGAACCCGGCGTCCGCGCACAGGTACTTGGCGGTGTTCGCCTCCCGCCCGCAGGGCCTGCCGTTGTCGTACAGCCAGGTCGCCTTGCGCAGCACGAGTTCGGCGGCGTCGAGGTGGGCCAGGGAGTCCGCGAGAGGGAACTGGATGCCCTGGTTCATGCCGATCGGGCGGTCGAAGACGACACGCTCCTTGGCGTACCGCACCGCCTTGTCGAGCGAGGCCCGGCCGATACCGAGGGCCTCCGCCGCGATCAGCATGCGTTCCGGGTTGAGACCGTCGAGGAGATGGCGGAAGCCCTGGCCCTCCTCGCCGACGCGGTCCTCGACCGGGATGCGCAGGTCGTCGATGAAGAGTTCGTTCGAGGTGACGGCGTTGCGGCCCATCTTCGTGATCGGGCGGATGTCGATGCGATCGCGGTCGATGTCCGTCAGGAACAGGGTCATCCCGTCGGTCTTCCTGGCGACCTCGTCGGCCTTGCTGGTGCGGGTCAGCAGCAGGATCTTCTCCGACTCCATCGCCTTGGAGATCCACACCTTGCGGCCGCTCGCGACGTAGTGGTCGCCGTCCCGTCGTGCGTACGTCGTGATGCTCGCGGTGTCGAGTCCCGCGCCGGGTTCGGTGACGCCGAAACAGACGTGCAGGTCGCCGGACGCGATGCGCGGGAGGGTGCGGCGCTTTAGCTCCTCGGAGCCGTGCACCACCACCGGATGCATGCCGAAGATGGACAGATGGATCGCGCTGGCCGCGTTCATGCCGCCGCCCGACCGCGCCACCTCTTCGAGCAGCAGGCTGGCCTCGGTGATGCCGAGGCCGTGGCCGCCGTAGGCCTCCGGGATCGTGATCCCGAGCCAGCCGCCGCCCGCGACGGTGTCGTAGAACTCCGTCGGGAACTCGTGCGCCTGGTCCTTCTCCATCCAGTACTGGTCGTCGAAGTCGCGCAGCAGTCCGGCGACGGACTTGCGGATCGTTTCCTGGTCCTCGGTCAGTTCAAAGTCCATGGAATGCGGACCCTTCTCCGGTTCCGGCTGCGAAACATATCAAAGGTCAGACCGAAACTGTAGGGTCCAGATGCGCGGCGATCCGCGCGACCGTGCCGGCGTTGTCCGCGAACAGATGCGCCCGCATCCCCGCGGCGCGGGCGGCCTCGACGTTGGCGGCGAAGTCGTCGACGAACAGGCAGTCGCCGGGCCGCACTCGGAGCCGGGCGCAGGTGATGGCGAAGGCCCGGGGGTCGGGCTTGCGGACGCCGGTCTCGTGCGAGTAGACGATCTCGTCGACCAGCCGGTCGAAGCCGTACGCCGCCGTCTCCAGCTCGCGGGCGCCCACGAAACTGTTGCTGAGAATGCCCAGCCGGCAGTGCGGGCGCAGCCCCGCCACGTAGTCGATGAGCTCGGTGTTCGGGGTGCCCAGGTACTCGTCCCACAGGTCCGCCAGGAAGGACTCGGTGTCCACCGGGCCGAGTCCGAGTCGGACGGCGACCTGCTCGCGCACCTCGTTCTCGGCGATGGTCCCGATCTCTCCGGCCTCCCAGACGTCGGCCAGCCGCTCGTCCGCCGTGCCCGGTGGGAGGTCGAGGCGCTCGTCCCAGCGGGTGAGCCAGCCGGTCCGGGGTGTGAGTTCCAGGACACCGCCGATGTCGAGGATCAGACAGCGCGCGTTCATGCGGGTTCCTCTCGTTCGTCTCCGCACGACCGTCGGGCCTCACCTTCGGACAAGGTCAACCGCCAGCGCCCTCTTACCGTGGAGTAACATCGCGCGGCAGGTCACCATGAGGAGGAACCGTGCCACGGTCCGAACGCTCGTCGCTGCTGCTCGCCGGTCTGCTGGCGACCGCGGGGGTCGCCCATCTCGCCTCGCCGAAACAGTTCGACGCGACGATCCCGCGCGCCCTGCCGGGGTCGCCCCGGACCTGGACGTACGCGAGCGGTGTCGTCGAACTGGCGCTGGCCGCCGGGATCGCGGTGCCGCGCACCCGGCGTACGGCCGCGCTGGCCGCGGCGGGTTTCTTCGTGGGCGTCTTCCCCGCCAACGTGAAGATGGCGCTGGACTGGCGGGACCGGCCGACCCCGCAGAAGGCGGCGGCCATCGGGCGTCTGCCGCTGCAGGTACCTCTCGTACTGTGGGCACGCAATGTCGCGAAGAATGGGGAGGGACGGTCATGACGGGACGCCTGAACGTCGGTGACAAGGTCGAGGACTTCACGCTGCCGGACGAGACCGGAGCCGAGCGCGGCCTCACGGAACTGCTCGCCGAGGGGCCGGTGGTGCTGTTCTTCTACCCGGCCGCCCTGTCCGCCGGGTGCACCGCCGAAGCCTGCCACTTCCGGGACCTGGCCGCCGAGTTCGCGGCGGTCGGCGCGCGGCCCGTCGGCATCAGCGGCGACTCCGTCGACAAGCAGCAGGAGTTCGCCGGGAAGCACTCCCTCGGTATGCCGCTGCTCTCGGACACCGACGGGACGATCCGGGAACTGTTCGGGGTGAAGCGCGGGTTCTCGCTCGCGCCCACCAAGCGGGCCACCTTCGTGATCGGCGAGGACCGCACGATCCTGGAGGTCGTCTCCAGCGAACTGCGGATGAACACCCACGCCGACCGCGCCCTCGCCGCCCTCCGCGCCCACCGGAAGTGACCCGGGGGTCACAAATGCCGTACCGCGGTTGTTGCCGCGCGGTATAGGGACCATCCTGGACGATATGGAGCAGGCCTCCGCCACGGCGGTCATCAATGCCCGAGGCATCGTGACGGGGTGGAGCGACGGTGCCCGGACACTGACGGGATACCCGGCCGAGGAAGCCGTGGGCCGGTCGGTGGCGGCACTGCTCGCCGAACCCCCCTCCACCACGGCCCTGGCCGCTCTCGCGGGCCCCTTGGTGCTACGGCACCGGGACGGAACCCCGCTCCCGCTCACGGTGAGGGCCTGCCCGGTACTCGGTGCGGACGGCGCACCGGACGGATACGTCCTTACCGCCGCACCCGTGACCGCGCCCTCTTTGGCGGAGCAGGCCTTCCAGCAGGCGTCGATGTCCTTGTCCGTCTTCGACACCGGGCAGCGCTACCTCCGTCTCAACGACGTCGCCTGCCGGGTGATGGGCGTTCCCGAGGACGTCCTGATCGGCCGGTTCTTCCCGGAGAGCGTCGAGGACGCCGAACACAGCCACAGCTTCCTGAACAACCTGCGCCTGGTCGCCGAGACGGGCAGACCCGTCCGCTACAACAGCTGGGCGGGCGCTCCGGCCCTGAACCGGGAGCATGCCTGGAGCATCGAGATGTGGCCCCTCAAGGACGACTCCGGTGGGGTGACCGGGGTCGCCCTCGCGGCGTTCGACAGCACCGAGCAGTACCTCGCGCAGCAGCGTCTTGCCCTTCTGAACGAGGCGGCCGCCGGCATCGGCACCACCCTCGACGTGGTCCGCACCGCCGAGGAACTCGTGGAGATCCTCGTGCCGCGCTACGCCGACTTCGCCAGCGTGGACCTGCTCCCTTGGGTGCTCGGCGCGGACGAACCACCGCCGTCCCCGGACGGCGAGATCGTGCTGCGGCGCGTCGCCCACGGCTCCGTGGTCGAGGGCACGCCGGGCGCGGCCGTACGCCTGGGGCAGACGGACGTCTACGAGCCTTCCTCGCCACCTGTGCGTGCCCTGCGCGAGGGACGGGCGGTGCGCAGCCAGGCGGGCGAACCCGACTTCGTGCGGTGGGTCGCGGACCGCAACGCCCGCTCTCCAGAGGGGATTCCGTACCGCAAGGGCGTCCACTCGATGATCGCGGTCCCGCTGAGGGCGCGAGGCACCACGCTCGGTGTCGCGGTGGGCGTCCGCATGGCCCACCCGGACGACTACGCGGCCGACGACGCCGTACTCGCCGAGGAGTTGGCCAGCCGGGCCGCCGTCTGCATCGACAACGCGCGCCGCTTCGCCCGCGAGCGCTCCACCGCGCTCGCCCTCCAACACAGCCTGCTGCCAAGGGACTTGCCCGGGCAGGCGGCCGTCGAAGTGGCCCACCGCTATCTGCCCTCGGGATCGCTCGCGGGCATCGGCGGCGACTGGTTCGACGTGATCCCGCTGTCCGGCAGCCGGGTCGCCCTGGTCGTCGGCGACGTCGTCGGCCACGGCATCCCGTCCTCGGCGACCATGGGCCGCCTCTGCACGGCCGTCCGCACCCTCGCCGACGTGGACCTGCCGCCCGACGAACTCCTCACCCACCTCGACGACCTGGTCACCCACCTCGCCACGGACGACACCGGCGACGAGGTCGCGGAACTCGGCGCAACCTGCCTCTACGCCGTCTACGACCCGGTCTCGCGCCGCCTCGCGATGGCCACCGCCGGACATCCACCGCCGGCCGTCGTCCTGCCCGACGGGACCGCGAGCCTCGTCCCCATGACCGCGGGACCACCGCTCGGCGTCGGCGGACTCCCTTTCGAGGCAGTGGAGTTGGAGCTGCCCGAGGGCGCCACCGTCGCCCTGTACACGGACGGCCTGATCGAGGACCGGGACCGCGACGTCGACCACGCCACCGCCGAACTGTGCCGCGCGCTCACCACGTCCGCCGAGTCGCTGGACGCGCTGTGCGACGCCGTGCTGAAGGCCGTGATGCCGGACGAGCCCAGCGACGACGTGGCCCTGCTGCTGGTGCGCACCCGGGCGCTGGGCGCCGACCGCGTCGCCACCTGGGACATCGAACCCGACCCCGCGCACGTGGCCGGGGCCCGGCAGGCCGCCACCGAGCAACTCACCGCGTGGGGACTGGACGAGGAGGCCTTCGTCACCGAACTCGTCGTCAGCGAACTCGTCACCAACGCCATCCGCTACGGCGAACCGCCCATCCAGCTCCGCCTGATCCGCGACCGCGCCCTCATCTGCGAGGTCTCCGACGCCAGTTCCACCTCGCCGCACCTGCGGCGCGCCCACGCCTACGACGAGGGTGGACGCGGACTGCTCCTCGTCGCGCAGCTCACCCAGCGCTGGGGCAGCCGGCAGACCGGCAGCGGCAAGACCATCTGGGCGGAACAGCCGCTGCCGCCACCGGACTGACCGGACAACTCGCTTACCGGACCGCCTACTCGAAGGGGCAGCCCGGGTTGGGCGCGTCCTCCGAGAACGGTGATCCGTGCGGCAGGACGTACAGCACGTCGAGGACGACAGGCGTGTTCCCCAGGTTGCGGCCGATGTGCACGTTGCCCGAACCGGCCGGCTCCTGGATGGGGCTGCCCGCCCGGTACACGCCGTCGGAGGCGCAACTGGAGTTGAAGTGGCTGAGCGTGCCCTGCTTGACGACGCCGTACAGCGGACCGTCGTGGTAGTGCCAGCCCGTGGCCTGGCCGGGCGGAATGGTGATCTCGCGCAGGGTGTAGTCGGTGTCGCCGATCGTGGTCTGGCTGATCAGCGTGGCGGTCACTCCGGGGCCTGCCGGAGTCGCCTGGGCAGTGCCGCCGACCAGCAGAGCGGCGGCGGCCACCGACCCGGTCACGGCGGTACGGAACGCGGTGCGCATACGAGAACCTTCCGGTGAGATCGTGAAACTCCGCCGTGAACATAGAGGCAGGGAAGGCGAGTTGGGGGCGGAAACACGCAAGTTCCACCCCGGGACTCTCAGAATTCCTCGTGCGTCTCCGGGTCCCCGCCCAGCCGCTGCGGCGCGTGGCCGGAGATGGCGGCCAGTTGGGCCGGGCCGAGCTCGAAGCCGAAGATGTCGAGGTTCGCGCGCTGCCGGCCGGGGTCCGCCGACTTGGGGATCGGGACGGCCCCGAGCTGCGTGTGCCAGCGCAGCACCACCTGGCCGGGCGTCACCCCGAACGCTTCGGCGACGGTGACGACGGCGGGGTCGTTCAACAGCTCGGAACCGCGCCCGAGAGGACTCCAGCTCTCGGTGAGAACACCCTTCTCGGTGTCGAAAGCGCGCAGTTCGTCCTGCGGGAACAGCGGGTGCAACTCGATCTGGTTGACCGAGGGCAGGACGCCGGTCTCCTTCTCCAGTTGCTCGATGTGCCCGGGCGTGAAGTTGGAGACGCCGATCGACCGGACGAGACCCTCCTCGCGGAGCTTGATCATCGCCTTCCAGGAATCGACGAACCTGCCGACGCGGGGCAGCGGCCAGTGGATCAGATACAGATCCACGTACTCCACGCCGAGCCGCGCCCGGGACTCCTCGAAGGAAGCGAGGGTCTCCTCGTAGCCGTGGTGGCGGCCCGGCAGCTTCGTCGTCACCACGATCTCCTCGCGCGGCACACCGCTGCGGGCGATGCCCCGGCCGACGCCGGTCTCGTTGCGGTAGTTCGTCGCCGTGTCCACCAGGCTATAGCCCATGCGCAACGCACCGTCGACAGCCGTCTCGGCCGTCGCGTCGTCCATCGGCCAGGTGCCCAGACCGATGGCGGGGATCTTCGTACCGTCGTTGAGCGTGTGCGTCGGGATGCTGATCACGGTCGGACCTTCCCTTGACTGTGCGGTACAGCCAGTATGGGCGCCCCGGACCTCTGTCGCCCCGCGCGGGGATCGCTGGCACGATCTTCCTTGGAACCCCTACGACCTGGGTACGACCCGGTGGGGAGGACCTGGTGCGGACGACCGGCCGGGCACGTACGACGACGGAGCGGGCATGACGACGGACAGCAGCGGAACGACGGCGGACGAGAGGGCGCGGGTGGACGGCATGGAGGTGCGGCCGGCCTCCGGGCACATCGGGGCCGAGATCACCGGTGTCGACCTGGCCGGTGAACTCGACGACGCCGTGGTCGCCGCGATCCGGGCGGCGGTGCTGCGCTGGAAGGTCGTGTTCTTCCGGGACCAACGGCTCGATCACACCGGGCATGTGGCGTTCGCGCGCCGGTTCGGGGAACCCGTCGTGCTCGGACGGCGCGGCGGCGCGTCTCCGGCCGGCTTCCCCGAGGTCGAAACGACCGCCGACCGGCTGGAGTTGGGCGGCCGGTTCGGCATGGAGCACGAGGAGTGGCTGGAGCGGCGCAGGCACACACTCCTGCGCGGCTGGCACTGCGACCACGGCGCCCGCGTCGACCCGCCCGCCGCGACGATCCTGCGCGCGGAGACCGTCCCGCCGTACGGCGGCGACACCACCTGGTCCAATCTGGCCGCCGCGTACGCCGGACTCTCGCAGCCGGTAAGGGAGTTCGTGGACGGGCTGCGGGCCGAGCACCGGCTCGGCGTCGGCTATCAGCCGCGCCCCGGCGACGACGCGTACGTCCGTCACCTCCTGGACCACCAGGTCGCCTCGGTGCACCCGCTGGTGAGGGTGCACCCCGAGACGGGGGAGCGGGTGCTGTTCGTCAACGGCTACTACCTGGAGCAGATCACCGACGTCTCCCGTGCGGAGAGCGCCGCGATCCTGGAGATGCTGCTCGCGCAGGCGACCCGGCCCGAGTACACGGTGCGGTTCCGCTGGGAGCCGGGCAGCGTGGCCTTCTGGGACAACCGGGCCACCATCCACCTCGCCCCGGCGACAACGCCCACCTCGGCTTCCCGCGCACCATGCACCGCGTGATGCTCACCGGCGACATACCGGTCGGCGTCGACGGCAAGCCCTCGGACCCGATCGTCGGCACCGAGCCCGGCCGCTGGTGACACCGAGGTCAGACGGCGGGCTTCCACCCCAGCGCCGGTCCCAGCTTCGTCGCCATGTCCGTGAGGATCTGCACGTAGTCCTCGTGCTCGAAGGTGAACGGCAGCGCGAACGCCACCTCGTCGATCTCCCTGAACGCGGCGTGCGCGTGCAGGAGTTCGGCGATCTCCTCCGAGGTGCCGACGATGTCCGGCGCGAACATCAGCCGGGCCGGACCCTGCGGTGACGTCGTACGGGGAGTGCGCTTGCGGACGAACTCCCCGTACTTCGCGCGCTGTTCGGGGGACGCGGAGTCGGTCGGGATGACCACCAGCCCCTGGGAGACCCGGGCGGCATCGCCGTCGGGGTGGTGGGCGCGGAACGTACGGACGTGGGAGAGCTGGATCTCGGCGAAGTCCCTTGACTCGTCCGGGCCTTCGGCCTTGACGACGCTGCTCGTCAAGAAGTTCATGCCGTGCTCGCCCGCCCACTTCGCCGAGCCGGTGCTGCCGCCGCCGTACCAGAGGCGACGCCCGAGACCGGGGGAGTGCGGCTGCACCCGGTCGGAGAACACCTCGAAGCCCTCGACCCCGCTGAAGTCGGTGGCCGGTTCGCCCCGCACGAAGTCCAGCAGCCGGCGCACCCGCTCGTAGCTGAAGTCCTCGCCGTCGGCCGTGTCGGGGTACAGCGCCTCCTTGAGCTGGTCGAAGTGCATCGGCGGGCCCACGCTCACGCCCGGGTTGATACGGCCCCCGGACAGGATGTCGACGGTCGCCAGGTCCTCCGCCAGCCGCAGCGGGTTCTCCCAGCCGAGCGGGATCACCGCCGTGCCCAGTTCGATACGGCTGGTGCGCTGCGAGGCCGCCGCCATGACCGCGACGGGGGAGGAGATGCCGTACTGGAGATGGCGGTGGCGCAGCCAGGCGCTGTCGAAGCCGAGGCGCTCGCCCAGTTCGATGATCTCCAGCGTCGACTCGTGGCCCCGGCGCGGATCGGCCTCCTCGAAGAGGCCGATCGTGAGGAAGCCCAGCTTCCGCAGCGGGCGTGAGGTGGGCGGCACGGGCTCCTCCGGCGGTCGTACGTCAGTTCTGTTCTGTCCCGATTGTGACAGGTGAACATTGCGGGCGTGTGATCGCTTCACGGGTCTGTGATCAGTGCAGCGGGATGGTGATCTCGTCCTCGACCGGCGGGTCGATCTCCTGGGCGCGATTGCCCGTGGCCGCGAAACAGCGCAGCCGGACCGCCTCCGGGGTGACGTCCAGCCGCAGGAAGCACTTGAAGAACGGCGGGCTGTACGTCACCGAGCTGGGCGAGAAGAGCTGCGTGTAGATCTTGCGCACCGGGAGGCGGAAGCGCGAGCGGCGGTCGGGACGGCTCCCGGCGCCCAGCAGGCTCGCGACCAGGCGGACGCGGCGGGTGACGCGGACGGGCGGGCCCGGAGTGCGGGTCGGCGGGATGCCGAGGCGCTCGCAGATCACGGCCGACGCCTGGGCCTCGGTCAGGGTGAAGAAGCGGCGCAGGTGCAGGCGGCGCCCGTACAGCCTGCTGTAGAAGGCGAGGGAGTCGCCGCGCAGCGGGTAGCAGCGGAAGTCCCGCTCGGTCACGTTCGCGATGTCGACGCGCGGCACGGTGTGGGTCGCGTGCATGAACGCGCCGCCACCGCCCGAGACCACGTACTGGAGCGTACGGCCGTCCGCCAACTGGACCGGATAGCGCTGGTAGTTGTGGATGTCACCGCCGATCGCGGCGACGAAGTGGTGGGCCGGGTCGCTGACGATGTCGTCGACCGTGCCACCGCCCTCGATGGCGCACGGGTGGTGCTCGCCGTCCACGTACAGCGGCGAACCGGTGATGAGGATCTTCGGCGTGGACCCCTTCGACACCTCGCGCAGCCAGGCGCCCTGTTCGGCGTCGATCGTGCCCAACAGGCCCGTGTCGATACCGATGATGCGCACCGGTCCCGCGTCGATCGCCCAGTACGGGCCCGGCTGCACGGCCTGTTGGTCCGGCGAGGAGCGCAACTGCCGTGCCTTGTCCAGGTGTTCGCCGTCCGACGGACGCGGGTGGTGCCACAGCAGCGCACGCCACCAGGCACGCGTCAGCGGGCGCGGCGCCTTCGGTGCGGGCAGCGCGGGCGCGTCGTCGCAGAAGACGCGCATGAAACCGCCGAGGCCCTCGTACCAGTCGTGGTTGCCGGGTATCGCGTAGATCGGCGCCGGATAGGCCTGGTACGGGCGGAAGAACTTCGTCTCGTAGTCGTCCGCGGTGCCGACGGGGTAGATGACGTCACTGGCGACGACCGCGAACGCCGTTTCCTGACTGACCTTCAGAAAGCCTGGCACGACGGCGTATTGGGGATCGTCGCCCTCGCCCGTGTCGCCGATGACCATGAACGAGAAGGTGTCGGGATCGTCGCGCCGGATCACCTTGTCGGCGGGTGCTCCGGCAGCCGCGCGCTGCGCCACCCAACGGCCGCGGGTGTCACCGGTCGGGTCCCCGAACCACGACGCCAACACGCCGTTGCGAGCGGCCCACAGCGTCTTCGGGCTGAGCCACGAGACCTTCTCGACGTGGGACGGCATGAGCTGCTGATACGCGCCGCGCTCCGCGGTGCCCCAACCGGCGCCTTCGGGAGTATCGCGTGAAGATTCAGACACCGGGGAACCGTAACAACGAGCCGACGCGGTACGAGAGGCAGGGGCCTGGCAACATCAACTCGACGTTGCTCAACCGAAAGGCCCCCGCATGCCCGGCGAAGCCGACTTCATCGATCTGATCCCCGACCCCGAACTCCGTTCGGACCGGCTGCTGTTGGGCGTCCGCCACTTCGACGAACCCTTCCTCGTCACCGTCTCGCTCTCCCAGGGCCTCGGCTCCAGCGACCTCTGGCTGGACCGGGGCAGGGCGGGGAAGGCGCGGCTGGCGGAGTTCCGCCGGGTCGGCGACCGGGTCCTGTTCGCCGTACGCAACAAGCACTTCCTCACCTCCGGTGACGAGGCCGCGGTCCGGGCAGGGGAGGAGTCGTTCGCGCTGTCCGTGGTGTGGAGCGGACCAGTGCTGCGCGAGGAGAACGGTGCGGCGGTCGTCGACGCGACCGGGCTGGTCCTCGCCGACCACGACCTGATCGCCGAGCATCTGCACGCGTTCGAGCAGGGCGACTACACGGTCGACGCGTCCACGAGCCTCCCGCTGGTCGCCGACAGCCGCACCGGACCAGCCGCCGTCCGGCTGCCCGCGCTGCTCACCTTCCGCGGACCCGGCCGGGGCCAGGCGGTCCGGGCCGTCGCCGCCGACCCACGCGCCCTCACCGTCGTCCAGCAGCTGAACCTGCTGCGCCTGCCCGCGTCCCCGCTGCCGGCACGCCGCTACCACCCCGCCTCGGGCGGCTACGGCATCGGCTACGCCGACCACGGCCTCGTCGGCCGGGCGAGCACCCAGGTCAAGCTCCAGCCCCGGTTCCGCGCGGAACCCGGCGGCGGCCCGATCGTCTTCCAGATCGACCCGGCCGTCCCCGAACCCTTCCGCTCGGCGGTTGTCGAGGGCGGCAACTGGTGGCAGCAGGCCTTCGCCCGGATCGGACTCCCCGATGTCTACCGGGTCGAGCCCGCCGGTGACGGCTTCGACCCGTACGACCCCGACGTCAACGGCGTGGTCTGGGTGCACCGGGCGGGCCGCGGCTGGTCCCTCGGGCAGGGCCTGACCGACCCGCGCACCGGCGAGATCCTGCACGCCCGGGTACGGCTCGGCTCCCAGCGCGTCGAACAGGTCCGCGCGCTCGGCGAGTCCCTCCTCGCACCCTACGGCCGCCCGGACGAGGCCGAACGACTCGCCGCCGTCGAGGAGTTGGTGCTCGCGCGGCTGCGCCAGCTCGCCGCGCACGAGATCGGCCACGCGCTCGGCTTCATGCACAACTTCGCCAGTACGCGGCACCCCGAGCCGTCCGTCATGGACTACCCGCACGCGCGGATCGGCGTCACGGAGAAGGGCGACCTCGACCTGTCCGCCGCGTACGGCACGGGACTCGGGCCGTGGGACCACTTCCTGGTCGCGCACGCCTACGGCCGGTTCGGCGAAGGCGCGGAGGAGACCGCGCTCGCCCAACTGCGCGCGGAGGCAGCCGAGTCGGGCCTGACCTACCTCTCCGACGAGGACGCCCAGGGCCCGCACGCCGCGCACGCCGACGCCGTGACCTGGGTCAGCGGGCCGGACGCCCTCCAGGCGCTGGAGACGATGCTGCGGGTCCGTCGTATCGCGCTGGACGGCTTCTCGCGCGGGGTGCTGCCGCCCGACCGGCAGACCGGCGAACTGGAGGAACGGGCCGTCCTGTTGCACCTCCTGCACCGGCACGAGGTGACGGCCGTGTCCCGGCTGGTGGGCGGGGTGCGCTACGCGTACGGCCTCGCCGGAGAGGAAGGCCGAGGCGCGCAGGCCGTCGACGCGGCCACCCAGCACACGGCGCTCGGTCGACTCGCCGAACTGCTGAGTGCCGAGCAACTCGCCCTGCCCAGCTCGGTGTTGGACACCCTCACCCCGCCCGCGATCCGCTACGGCCGCACGGAGCAGTACCTCGACACCGGCGCCGGGCGGATCTTCGACCCCTTCGAGGCCGTACGGGTCGCGACCGCACTGGTCACGGAGCAGCTGCTGGACCCGGCCCGGCTCAACCGGGTGGCCTGGCAGCACGCCGCCGACCCCGAGGTGCCCGGCGTCACCGACCTCGTCGACGCCCTCCTCGCCACGACCTGGCTCCGTACCGAACCGGTACCCGCCGAACTGCCCGGCGGGGCCGCCGTACAGCACGCGGCGGACTGGACGCTCCTGAACCACCTGCTGACCCTGCTCGACGACACGGATCTCCACGCGCCGGTACGCATGACCCTGCGCGGCGCCGTCCGACGGCTCGGGGCGGAACTGCGGTGCCAGGCCGACGAACAGGCGCGTGAGGCGGCCGAGTTGATCCGGGCGTTCTTCGCCGACGCCGGCTCGGTGCGGGTCGATCCACTGCCCCGGGTGCCGCCGGGCGCACCCAACTGAGGCTGCCGTAGGGATGCTTGGCCGCTGCGGCAGCGGGTGGCTCAAGTCGGGCCGTGGCGGGGGGCGTTGGTCACCACTCCCCGGGGCGCTGCGGGGAGCCGTGCGGATCCGGACGGCCGCGTGCGGGAGTAGCCGGGGTGTTGTAGGCGTCGCGGGGCTTCGGCGGCGACGGGATCGCGGGGCTGCCGTACGAGGTCGGTCGGTTCGGCGTCGGGGTGGCGGGGTTCTTGCGGGTGTACCGGCTTCGGCTCCGGCGGCTGCCCGGTGGGGCGGGAGGGCTTTCGTACCCGGCCGGCCGGCCGACTGCCGGGCGGTCCGCCGTGTCGAAGAGGGAATCGGGGCGCGTGGCGGGCTGCTTGCCGCCGGTGTCCGGGCCGACCGGGTGGCGGGCGAAGGAACGGTCCCAGTCGCCCTCGCCCATCACCAGCAGCGGGTCGAACATCACGACGACCCCGGCCAGCAGCAGGAAGATCGCCGGTCCCAACAGCATGGGAAGCAGGATGGAGTTGGCGGAGTCGCCCGTCCACGCGCCGCCGGTGCCGTGCAGATGGACGCTCACGGCGGCCATGCCCGTGTAGTGCATCCCGGAGACGGCCACGCCCATCACCAGGCTGGCGCCCAGGCTCGCCAGGAAGCCGCGGATGGAGACGGCCGCCCACAGGGCCGCCGTCGCGGCGACGATCGCGATCACCACGGAGAGCACGACCGTGCTGGTCCGGTACTCGATGTCGCCGTTCAACTTCAGGGCCGCCATGCCCAGATAGTGCATGGCGGCGACTCCTAACCCGGTGATGACGCCGGCCGCGGAGAGTGTGCCGGCGGTCGCGCCGCGGTAGCCCACGGCGAAGACGCCGATGCCGACCACGACGATGGCCACGGCCAGACTCAGCACCGTGAGGCCGACGTCGTAGCCGATCCGGGTCTCCTCGACCTGGAAGCCCATCATCGCGATGAAGTGCATCGTCCAGATGCCGCTGCCGATCGACGTCGCGCCGAGCGCGAGCCAACCCGCTTTCCATGACTGCTTGTTGTGCAGGGACCGCACCACGCAGCGCAGTCCCAGAGCCCCTCCCAGGCAGGCCATGAGATAGGCCGCCACCGGGGTCACCGCACCGTAGCGGAACCCGTCGATCGTGCCTTGCATGAGCCAACTCCCCCCAGAGTTGTGGCTTCTTGTGGGGGGAGTATGTATGGATCGGGCCCGGGGCGCGCAACCCTTTCACATCAGCAGTCGATTAACTCTGTGCTTTCCGGGGTGCACTTGGGTCGCATCGAGGTCGATACGGGGACAGAAGCGGTCAGGGCTGTTGCGGCTTCTCGCGGTCGATGAAGTCGTTGGCCTTGTCCTGGGCCATGTCGACCTGCTTGGCGTGCTTGCCGCCCGTGCGCTTGTCGACCATGTCTCCCGCCCGTTCCACGCCTTGCTTGGCCTGGTCGGGGTGCTGGCCCAGCATTCCCTTGACCTTGTCCATGAACGACATGGCTGTCCTCCTTCGGACGTGCGTTGGCCCTCCCAGCATCCCCCGGCTTTCCGTATGCCGCATTTCGGGTGAATCCCGGGTTCAGGCGCGTACAAGAGGCTCGACCCCGTCGGTGTCGCGGGCCTCCCGCGTGCGGGACCCGGCGAGCAGGAGCGCCTGGAGGACCGCGCCGGACAGGCCCACCCACAGGGCGAACCGGTAGCCCACCCGGTCGGCGAGGAGACCGCCCACAGGTGCGCCGATCGCGACCATGCCCCAGTTGAACGAGCGGATCGTGGCGTTCATCCGTCCCCGCAGCCGCTCGGGCGTGACCGCCTGCCGGTAGCTCATCTCGACCGGGCTCGAGAGCGAGATGGCGCCGGACACCACGAAGAAGGCCGACGACACCGAGACCAGGGCCCACGGTCCCCGCTGGGCGAGGACCAGCGGCAGCCAGCCGACGGCGGCGACGAGACGGCCCGCGATCAGGACGGCGCCGACGCTGAATCTCCGCGCCGCGCGTGCGGAGAACGCGCCGCCGAGCACTCCACCGAGGCCCGCGCAGGCATACGTAACGCCCAGGCCGAAGTCCCCGATCCTGAGGTCGCGCAGCGCGAAGACCACGAAGACCGTACTGACGACGGTGTTGAAGAGGAGCATCAGGTGCGAGGTCAGCGCGATGGACGCCAGGGTGCGATGGCGGTAGACCCAGGCCGTCCCCTCGCGCAGTTCACCGAGCAGACTGCGCCGCCCGCCCCGATCGGGAACGGGGTCGTGGGCGCGTACCGAGGTGAGCAGCAGGCCGGACACCAGATAGCTGACGGCGTCGACGAGCACGGCGAGCGGCGCGCCGACCAGCCTGATCAGCACTCCGGCGATCAACGGCCCCGTCGACCCGGCCACCGCGTCGGCCTGCCCCACCCGGGCGTAGCCCGCGTTGAGGAGTTCCTTGGGCACCAGCTGCGGGACGTAGGAGTGGTTGGCCGCGTCGAAGAACAGGCAGAGCACCCCGAAGGCGAAGACACACGCGCACAGCGCGGCGACGCTGAGCCGGTCCAGCGCGTACAGCAGCGGGATCGCGCCGAGGAGGACGGCCCTGCCGAGGTCCATGGCCACCATGACCGGCTTGCGCCGACAGCGGTCCACCAGCACCCCGGCCACGAGCCCGAAGAGCAGATACGGCGCCCAGCGGGCCGCGTTGACCAGACCCACCTCCGTGGCGGACGCGCTCAGCGTGACGGCGGTGAGGATCTGCAGCGCCAGCCCGGTGATCTGGGAGCCGAACGACGAGATCGCGGAGGCGGTCCAGAAGCGTACGTACCCAGGGACGTCGACCAGGCGCGGCATGATCGGATGGTAGCAAGTAAGCGTTTTCTCGGGGCAGTTGGAGGCGGCGTCGAGCTCCCGGCCATGACACCGGGTCACCGGTCACGGCAGCACCGACGACGCCACCGCCCGCCCCGCCAGCAACGCGGCGACCGGATCGGCCGCCTCGTCCAGTTCGATGAGCACCGTGTCGGCGCCGGGCGTACGGGACATCGCGTCGGCCCAGGCCTTCCAGTCGACGATGCCCGAGCCCAACTCGGCCATGTAGGGCTGTTGTTGGGCGAAGACGGTCTCGTCGATGGTGAGTTCCACGTCGATGGGCCTGACCGCGTCCTTCCAGTGCGCCAGCGCGACACGCTGCGCGTGACGGCGTGCCACGGCCACCGGATCACCTCCACCGAGCGCGATGTGGCAGGAGTCGGGGCACAGCCAGACGTAGCGCGGATCCGTGAAGGCCATGAACAGGTCGATGTCACGCTCGTACCAGAGCGTGCTGTTGGACTCCGTGTGGACGGCGAGCCGCACGCCCTGCCGGGAGACGGCCTCGCCCACCGCGTGCGCGATGTCGGCCATGCGGGTCATGTACGGGGCGTCGACGAAGAGGGGCGGGCGGGTCCCGAACGTCGTGCGCATGGGGAGTCCCGTGACGAGGAGTTCGGCCCCCACGTCGACGAGGAAGGCCGCGCGTCGTTCGGCGTCGGCGACGATCGTGGGCAGGTTGTCCGGGTCCAGCCAGTCGGGGCTGTCCTCCCCGGCGACGAACGCGCTCACGACGGCCAGCCCACGGCCCACCAGCTCGCGCCGGAAGCCCTGCGCGCTGCCGAACGCCCGCAGCGCCGACTCGATGTCGCCCGGCGCGAAGGTGAGTTCGATGCCCGTGACGCCGGCCTCGTCCAGCGCGTCCATCACCCGTTCCCAGAAGTGCTCGGGGTGCGCCAACGCCCATGCGCGTACCGCGTCCGCGGAGGGGAGATCCCAGAAGTCCGGGTGGTAGAAGGTGACGACGTCGGTCGCGAAACGCGGGGTCACTCGGCACCTCCGCGCGCGTTGTAGACGACGACACCGTCCGCCTCGTCGACGGCCTTGCGGTAGTTCCGGAACACGGCCAGCGCCTCGTCCCGGAGAACGTCCCCCACGACCTCGATGCCCCGTGCCTCGAACTGCTCGGCCCAGTCCGCGCCGAGCGGGCCCTCGTCGAACGTGGTGATCTCCTCCAGCTCCGGACCCTCGCCCGCTACCACCAGACCGCGCACCCCGGACCACAGCGTGGCGCCGTAACACTGCACGCAGGGGCGCCAGTTGACGACGAGTTCGTGGGTCGGGAGGCCGGTGGCGCCCAAGTCCCATCCTCCGGTGGCTACTTGGGCCAGGCCGAGGGCCATGACCTCCGCGTGTGCGCTGGAGACTCCGGAGGCGAGCACGACGTTCACGCCGACCGAGACGATCCGGCCGGTGTCGCGCTCGGCGACGAGGGCCGCGAACGGACCGCCGTTCCCCTCCCGCCAGTTGCGGTCCGCGAGCCGGTGCACGAGGCGCATCCGGTCCGCGCGGCCGGGGACCACGGCGGGCACGTCGGCCAGCTCGTCGTCGATCCACGCGGGCAGCGCCACGCGGTATTCCTTCACGATGTCGATCACGAGCGGGCTTCCTTCACGGTCGGGCTTCCTTCGCGTCCGGGTCTCTGCACGTCCGGGTTTCCTCTCAGTGCGCGGCGAGCGGCGCGGTGCGGGTGGTGACGGCCCGGGCGGCCCGTACGGCCGTCACCGCGCCGGTAAGCGTCACGTTGGCGGCCATCGGCGTGGGGATCACACCGGTACCGGCGACGTACAGGTTGTCGTAGCCCCACACCCGGCCGTCCGGATCGCACACGCTGGTCCCGTCGTCGGCGGTGCCCGAGCGGACGGTACCGGTCAGGTGCAGGGACGAGCCGGGCGGGAGCAGGGCGAGTTCGGTCGCGGGGTCGAAGGGGCCGAACTCCTCGGCCAGGGAACGGACTTCGGCCAGTCCCCGCTCGATGAGCGCACGGTCGGTGTCCGTGTAGGCGAACTCGACGCCGATGCGCGGCAGTCCGGCGAGGTCCGTCTCCAACTCGGAGAAGACGAGCCGGTGTTCAGGGCGCGACTCGATCGGGATGAGCAGCGACAGGCCTATGGCGTGTGCGAGAGGGCGGCCGTGCTCGTCGACGTACGTCCGGTTCATGATCTGACCGTGGAACGGCTGGGCCGAACCGTTCTGCGGCAGCCACAGCGAGTCCGTGCTGAACTCGCCGGGGCGGGGGAGCGGCAGGTCGTCCACGTCGATCCCGAACTGGTCGAGATCCAGGAGGACTTGGGCGGTGATGAACGCGTGCTCGTTGAGGTGGCGGCCCAGCGCTTGGGGGCGGATGCCCGAGGCGAAGAGGAGTTGCGGGGTGCGTAGTGCGTCGGCGCACACGATGACGGTGTCCGCGTGGAGTTCGGACTCGGTGCCGTCGGCGACGCGGCGCAGTCGGGCGCCGGTGACCCGGCCGTCCGCGACGAGCAACCGGGTCGCGAGGGTCCCCGTCAACAGCGTGAACGCCGGGTCGCCGCCCGTGGCGATCGCCGGGAAGATCGTGCCCGGAGCTGTGCGCGGCATGGGGCCCGAGTCCGTCGCCGAGACGGCCATGGGCATCGGCTGCGGCCGCCGGTCGGCGGGTGCGGTGTCGTCGTAGCGGCGGCGCAGGACGTCCAGGACGGTCCGGCCGACCTCGGTCGGGCCGATGGGGGAGGGGGAGACGGCGAGGAGGCGGCGCGCGGTGTCCAGGTCGGCCGTCCAGCGGGCCGGGTCGCCGAAGTCGAAGACCTCGGGTCCGGCCGGCCACGGGGTCGCGGCGGTCCAGTGGACACCCATGCCGCCCGCGTTCCACGCGAGGGCCGTCGCGGGCATCGCCTCGGCGTCCTCGCCGAAGGCCAGCGCGTGGAACATGCCGGGCGTGAGGTTGGCGAGGCTGTCCGTGACCTCGCGCACGACCTCGGCGCCCGTGTACATGCCCTGGATGCCGGACTCGACCCGCTCGTTGTAGCGCGACCAGACGGCCGGATCGGCCACATCGTGCAGGTGCAGCCCGGGCGTCTCACCGATCGCGCTGCCGCCGTCGACCATCGTGATGCCCAGCCCCGGATCGCTCTCCCGCAGCAGCCGGGCCACCGCGGAGCCCATGATGCCGCTGCCCACGATGAGGACGTCGGTGTGCGGGGTGTCGGTCACAGGGAGACTCCAAAGTCGTTTGCCGTGGGGGGAGTTAGGAGCTGGGGACCAGCGGTCCGAACAGCTCGGTGTCCATACGGTCGAGGGCCAGCTTCACCGCGCCGATCAGGGCGGCGTCGCGGCCCAGGCCGGTGGCGCGCAGTTCGATCGCGGGGGTGCGGGCGGCGCGCATCGCCTCGCGCACGCGGGGGAGCAGTACATCGGCCGCGTCCTCGAGACCGCCGCCGAGCACGATGAGCGAGGGCGCGACCGTCCACGACAGGGTGGTGAGGATGGAGGTGATGTTCTCGACGAACTCGTCGACCTCGGCGAGCGCTTGGGCGTCTCCGGCCCGGGCGGCCTCGAAGCGTTCCCGCGCCACCTCGCGTTGCGCCGCCTCCGGCGAGCTCAGCCAGGCCACGGGGCGGTCGGCGATCGTGCCGGTCGGGATCGAGCGGGCCTCGACGATCTCGCCGGCCGCGCCGTCCAGACCCCGGTGCACGGCCCCTCGGATCAGGATGCCGAGACCGGTCCGGTTGCCGAGGATGGCCCACACCACGTTGTCGTGGTCACCGGCCACACCACGCCAACGCTCCGCCAGCGCACCGAGGTTGGAGTCGTTGTCCGCGAACCATGGCACCCCGATCCGCCGCCCGAGCTCCTTGGGCAGATGCACGCCTTCCCAGCGCGTGGTGTGCACGAGCCGTCGTACGACCCCTTCGTCGTCGATGGCGCCACCGCCCGCGACCGCACCCGCGCGCAGCCGGTCGAGCGATCCGCCCGCGTCGTCGAGTGCCTCCCGGACCAGGGCCGCCGCGTCGTCGAGCGTGGCCTGAGGGTCCTGGTAGGCGCGCAGCGGACGGTGCGCCCGGCCGACGATACAGCCGCGTACGTCGGCGATCACGGCCGAGGCGTCAGCGGTGTTGATGTAGACGGCGGCCAACAGGGCGTGTTCCGCGCGCAGTTCGTACCGCCGGGCCGGTCGCCCGGCGGAGCCGCTGGTCGGGATCCGCTCCAACTCGGCCACCCAGCCCGCCTCGACGAGCGAGTCCAGGATCAGCTCGATCGTACGGCGGGACAGACCGGCCTGGTCGGCGAGCGCGGTCAGTGTCGTGGGTCCCGCGGACACCGCGAGCGCGCGCAGGACGACCGAGGTGTTGACGCGCCGCACGGCGCTCTGGTTCATCCCTGACATCAACACCCCTCCGCCTCCTCGGACCTGCCCCGTGCGACGGGCGTGAACCCACAGGTCTCGGTCACTCGCGTCACCGCATCCCCGATCCGGCGATGCCCTGCACGAAGTACCGCTGCAGGAACAGGAAGAGCACGAGGACCGGCAGCATCACGACGATCGCGCCGGCGAGGACCAGACCGTAGTCCGTGACGTGCTGGGCCGCCTGGCTGGTGGCGGCGAGGCCGACCGGGAGGGTGTAACTCGCCGTGCTCTGGGCGACGATGAGCGGCCAGATGAAGTTGTTCCACGAGTTCAGGAACGACATGATCGTGATGGTCGCGACCGCGGGACCGGCCAGCGGAAGGAAGATCCGGAAGAAGATCCGGAACTCGCCCGCGCCGTCGATGCGTGCCGCCTCCAGCAACTCGTCGGGCACCGACTGCGCGTACTGCCGCATGATGAACACCGAGAGCGGAAGCGCCACACCGGGCAGCGCGATGCCCGTGAGGGTGTCGGCGAGACCCATGTCGACGGTGATCACGAACTGGGTGACGAACACCGTCGTGAACGGCACCATCATCGCCGCCATCACCGCGCCGAACGCGAGCCGTTTGCCCGTGAACTCCAGCTTGGCGAGGGCGTATCCGGCCGCCGAGGCCGCCACGACGTTGCCGATCACCACCATGAGGGCGACCAGGACACTGTTGGCGAGGAAGCGCCCGAAACCCTCGGTCCGGAACAGCCGCACGAAGTTGTCGAGCGTGACGTGCCGCGGCAGCCACGCGCCCGGGTCCGAGCGGATCTCGTCGAGACCGCGCAGCGAACCGCTGACCACCCAGAAGAAGGGCAGCAACGTGAGCAGCGCGCACAGCACCAGCGCGCCGTAGAGCAGGGGGCGGCCGACGGACCGGGGGCGGAGAGCGATCCGGTCGGTGGCGGTGAGGTCGGTGTCCTTCAAGGACGCGGTTACGGCGGTCATGTGCGCGGCCTCAGCAGTCGGAACTGGACGACACTCACCAGCAGCACGAGCAGCAGCATCACGAAGGACGCGGCCGAGGACATGCCCAGTTGGCCGGACCCGAACTGGTGGTAGGTGTACAGCGATACGGACTCGGTGGACCCCAACGGGCCACCGTCCGTGAGGAGATAGGGCTCGTCGAAGACCTGGAGGTAGAAGACGGTCAGCAGGACCGACACCATGAGGGTGGTGGGCAGCAGCAAGGGCAGGGTGATGTGCCTCAACTGCCGCCACCTGCCCGCCCCGTCGAGCGCGGCGGCCTCGTACACGTCCTCCGGTACGGCCTGCAGTCCCGCGAGGAACAGGACCATCGCGGTGCCGAAGTTCCGCCAGACACCGAGCAGGATCACCACGGGCATGGCGAGGTGCGGGTCGTCCAGCCAGTTGGGTCCGGCGAGGCCGACGTGGGCCAGCGCCTTGTTGACGGTGCCGCCCGCGTTGAAGGCGTACTGCCAGATCAGCGCGACCGCGACGACATTCGTGACGACCGGTGCGAAGAAGACCGTACGGAACACTCCGCGCAGCCGCCGGATACCGGAGTTCAGCGCGACGGCCAGCGCGAAGCCGATCGCCATCGTCAGCGGCACACCGACGGCGACGAAGACGCCGGTGTTCAGGATGTCCCGCAGGAAGGTCGGGTCCTGGAACAGGCGGAGGTAGTTGTCCAGGCCGGTGAAGTCGACCGCGAGGGGGTGGCGCAGGTCCGAGCCCCGCAGGTCGGTCAGGCTGAAGCCGAGCGCGGCCACCGTGGGGATCGCGGTGTAGAGCAGGAACACGACGGCGAACGGCGCGAGGAACAGCCAAGCCACCGCCGTACGACGGGAGTTGCGTGCCCTGCGCCGCGCCGCCGGGACGAGCGTGGTGGTCATCCGCGGCTCACTCCGCGCCCGTGCCGAGGCTCTTGGCGTACGCCTGGATGCTCGCGGCGGCCTTCTCGGCGGTCTGCGTGCCCTTCGCCACGGTCTCCACTTCCTTGCCCAGCCGGGTGGCGACCTGCTGCCAAGTACCCACCTGGGGAAAGGCCTTGGTGTTCTTCAGCTGGGTGAGGAAGGCGTCGAGGAGCGGCTGCTTCTTGACGGCGGGGGCGTCCCAGGCGGAGATCACCGCGGGCAGCGAGCCGTACGCCGAGTACTGCGCGACCTGCGTGCTCGGCTTCGAGACGTAGCGGACGAACTTCCACGACGCGTCCGTGTTTCCGCTGTCCGCGAGGACGCCCCAAGTCCCCCCGGCGGAGAAGGAGACGCTGCCCGAGGAACCGGCCGGCAGGGGAGCGGTGGCGACATGGGCCGCCGTCCAGCCGGTCTTCTTCGCGGCGGTGTCGAGCTGCCCGAGCACCCATGGACCGGTGATCATCGTGGCCGTCCTGCCGGACACGAAGTAGGGCTGCGCGTCGAGGAAGGTGGGGGTCGCGGTGTCGGCCGAACCCGAGGTGAAGAACGACGCGTTGTACTTCAGGGCGTCGACCATCTCCGGTGTGTCGAGGGTCCAACTCCCGCCGGACGAGAGGAGGTTGCCGCCAGCCTGCCAGGCGTACATCGCGACGTCCTGGCCGTTGAAGATGTCCCAGCCGTTGTCCGCGCCGAGGCCGTGCACGGCTCCGGCGCCCTTCAGCGCCTTGAAGAACGGCACCATGTCGGCCCAGGTGGTGGGTGCCGTGACGCCCGCCTTCTTGGCGAGGTCGGCGCGGTAGACGAGGGCGTACGTGTACGCGTACCAAGGCACCGTGTAGGCCACGTCCTTGACCAGGCCGGCGTCCCACAGGCTCGTGAAGAAGGCGCCGGAGTCGACGAGTCCGTCCGGCACCGGCCGGAGGATCGACGGGTCGAGGAACTGCGCCTGCGACTCGGGGAAGAACTGGGCCACATCGGGGCCCTTGCCCGCCGCGATCGCCGCTTGGAGCTTCGTGTAGTACTCGGCGTTCGGTATCAGCGTGAACTTCACGGTGACGTCCGGGTTCGCGGCCTTGAAGGGCTTGATCACCTTGTCGAGGACATCGGCGTCGCCCTGGGCGGCCCAGACGTTGACGGTACCGGTGGCCGGCTTGTCGTCGATCGACTTGGCGGTGGCCTTCGCGGTGGCGGTCGCGGTGTCGCCGCGCCCGCAGCCCGAGAGGGCCAGGGTGCCGAGCAGGGCGGTGCCGGCAGACAGTCTGAGGACGCCGCGGCGGGAGGGATCGGACACTCGGGGGCTCCTGTCTCATGGGGCGCTGAGGACAGTGGAGGGAATTCCGGAGCCCCGCCCTTTTCGGGTTCCGGCATTTTCGGGGAAAGCAGCGTTATCGGTCCGACGGCCGTAATGCGGCTGATGGGACCTCTGTGGCTGACTGCGACGTTAGGGAGGGTCTGTTTCGCCGGCGTGGCTCGGCCGTCACGAATAATTTCGGAACTTGTAGCGAAATCCCTGACAGAGGGAAAACCCTTGAGTGCCCCTGACCTGCGTGACATGGACGGGTCAATGCTGCCATTCTCCACGCACCACCCCCACGGATCCTCCACGGATCGGTCAAGGTTCGGTCGGTCCCGCACAGCTCAGCTCTTCCCGGACAGCAGACCCGGCTGTCCGGTCTGTCACCGGCCGCGCCCGCGGCCGTCGCAGGAGGAGTACGAGTGAGACGCATTCCCCGCAAGCGGATGGCAGTCGGAGCCCTGGTCTCCACCGCCGCCTTCCTGGCCGTCGGCATCCAGTCGGTGCCCGCGACCGCGAAGCCCGCCTCCCCCCACCCGAGTCCGCTGCTCACCGGAAGCCTGGAGGCGAAGCTCACCCCGGCCCAGCGCTCCGCCCTGGTGAAGAGCGCCACCCAGAACAGCACGACGACCGCCCGCACCCTCGGCCTCGGCGCCAAGGAGAAGCTGGTCGTCAAGGACGTCGTCAAGGACAACGACGGCACCGTCCACACGCGCTACGAGCGCACCTACGCCGGTCTCCCCGTCCTCGGCGGCGACCTCGTGGTGCACACCCCGCCCGCCACCGAGGCGACCGGCACCGTGAGCGCCACCTTCAACAACAAGCACACCCTCACGGTCCCCTCGACCACCGCGTCCGTCGCCAAGTCGGCCGCCGAGACCAAGGCCCTGACGACCGCCAAGGCCCTCGACGCCAAGGCGCCGAGCACCGACAGCGCCCGCAAGGTCATCTGGGCCGGCACCGGCACCCCGAAGCTCGCCTGGGAGACGGTCGTCGGCGGGTTCCAGGACGACGGCACGCCGAGTCAGCTGCACGTCATCACCGACGCCACCACCGGCAAGGAACTCTCCCGCTTCGAGGGCATCCAGACCGGTACCGGCAACACCCAGTACAGCGGCACGGTGTCCCTGAGCACCACGCTGTCCGGTTCGACGTACCAGCTGTACGACACCACGCGTGGCGGCCACAAGACGTACAGCCTCAACAACGCCACGTCGGGCACCGGCACCCTGATGACCGACGCGGACGACGTGTGGGGCACCGGCGCGGGCTCCAACACCCAGACCGCGGGCGCCGACGCGGCCTACGGCGCCCAGGAGACCTGGGACTTCTACAAGAACACCTTCGGCCGAAGCGGCATCAAGAACGACGGCGTCGCCGCGTACTCGCGCGTCCACTACAGCACGGCGTACGTCAACGCCTTCTGGGACGACAGCTGCTTCTGCATGACGTACGGCGACGGCACCAGCAGCACCCACGCGCTGACCTCGCTCGACGTGGCCGGGCACGAGATGAGCCACGGCGTCACCTCCAACACCGCCGGGCTCAACTACACCGGTGAATCAGGCGGGTTGAACGAGGCGACCTCCGACATCTTCGGCACCGGCGTCGAGTTCTACGCCAACAACAGCAGCGATGTCGGTGACTACCTCATCGGCGAGAAGATAGACATCAACGGCGACGGCACGCCGCTGCGTTACATGGACAAGCCGAGCAAGGACGGCGGCTCCGCGGACAGTTGGTACTCCGGCGTCGGCAACCTCGACGTCCACTACTCCTCGGGCCCGGCGAACCACATGTTCTACCTGCTCTCCGAGGGCAGCGGCACCAAGGTCATCAACGGCACCACCTACACCAGCACCACCTCCGACGGTGTCGCCGTCGCGGGCATCGGCCGGGCCGCGGCCCTGCAGATCTGGTACAAGGCGCTGACGACGTACATGACGTCCAGCACCAACTACGCCTCCGCGCGCACCGCCGCGCTCAGCGCCGCCGGTGCCCTGTACGGCACAACGTCCGCGCAGTACGCGGGAGTCGGCAACGCCTTCGCGGGCATCAACGTCGGCAGCCACATCACCGTGCCGACCAGCGGTGTCACGGTGACCAACCCGGGCAGCCAGTCCTCGACCGTCGGTACGGCGGTGAGCCTCCAGGTCGCGGCCAGCTCCACCAACAGCGGTTCGCTGACGTACGCGGCGACCGGACTGCCGACCGGTCTGTCGATCAGCAGCTCCACGGGCGCCATCACCGGCACCCCGACGACCGCGGGCACCTACAGCTCCACCGTGACCGTCACCGACAGCACGGGAGCGACGGGGACCGCGTCCTTCACCTGGACCGTGAGTTCCAGCGGCGGGGGCGGCAGTTGCACCTCGACGCAGTTGCTGGGCAACGCGGGCTTCGAGTCGGGCGCCACCACCTGGACCGCGACCAGCGGGGTCATCACCACCGACACCGGCGAGGCGGCCCGCACCGGTTCGTACAAGGCCTGGCTCGACGGCTACGGATCGACCCACACCGACACGCTGTCCCAGTCGGTGACGATCCCGAGCGGCTGCACGGGGACGACGTTCACCTTCTACATCCACATCGACACGGCTGAGACCACCACCAGCACGGCTTACGACAAGCTGACGGTCACCGCCGGATCGACCACCCTGGCCACCTACTCCAACCTCAACGCGGCCAGCGGGTACGTCGCGAAGTCCTTCAGCCTGTCGGCCTTCGCGGGCACCACGGTCGCCCTGAAGTTCAGCGGAGTCGAGGACTCCTCGCTCCAGACCAGCTTCGTCATCGACGACACCGCCGTCACGACCAGCTGATCCACCCGTGAGTCCGGCACCCCGCACGCGCCCCCAGGCGTGCGGGGTGTTCCGGTTTCTCTCAGCTCAGCGGGTCCAGCGTCAGGTAAGCCTGCTGCGGGTTCCCGTCGTTCACCAGGGACTCCTGGGCGCCGACGTCGTCGAACGCGAACGCGTACGCCTTGCCGTCGGCCATCTGCGCGTGGATCTTGCGCGCGTACTGGTTGGTCACCGTGTCCACGTAGAAGTTCGCCGTGGTGGTGTCCGGCTGGTTGGGGTTGACCAGCAGCGTGGACCGGTTGAAGCCCGCGCACAGCGTGCGCGAAATCGGGCCGCGCACCAGGTCGTTGGGGGCGTCGAGGTACTTGTAGCAGCCGAAGATGCTGGCCGCGTCCGGCTTCTGGAACGTCGTGACGACCGCCCCGGAGCTGTTGGTGAAGTTCATGACGTTGCCCGACACCCGGCCGTAGTACTTCGTGTTCGGCTGGTCGGCGAACGGCGTCACGGTCAGCGTCGACGACGAGTACTTCGACCAGACACGGTTGATGTAGTCGTCCATCACCGTGCTCGGCAGGGCGCCCGTCTCGATCCCGTACGTCGGTGAGAGCGCTCGCAGAACCGTGCCGTCGGACCGCGTCTGGATCAGGTTGGCCCAGCCGCCCGGCTGTCCGCGCAGCGCGTTGAAGAACCCGGTGTAGCCACCCGACTTGAGATGCCCGGTGGACGCCGTGGACCCGTCGGACCGCTGCACCCCGACCGCGTACGGCGCGGAGAACATGTCCACCTGGGTGCTGTTGATCCACAGTCCGGAGTCGTTGAGCGTGTACTCGGACCAGTTGAAGAGGATGTTGCGGTTCGGGTCGGTCGGGTTCTGCACGGCCGGCTGCACCAGACCGCCGGTGGTCAGCTTGAACACCAGCTTCTGGCCGTACGAGAAGTAGAGGCGGCCCGAGAACTTGGGGATCCGGATGGTCGTGGACTGCCCCGACGCGGGACCCGCGATCGACGCGTCCGGCGCCGGAGTGGGCGGGTTGCCCCCGGCCGGCCACGCGTGGAACGTGCCGTTGGCGTCGGCCCAGCCCTGCTGGCCGGTGGTCAGGTTGGTGCCCAGGTCGTAGATGTAGACCGCGTCGCCGCGGCCCGAGTTGTTGGTGATCTTCAGCGGGATCGTGGCGGGCACCGCGGCGTCCGCCGTCAACGGTGTGGCCAGCGCGATCATCGTGGCCACCGCGGTCGCGGAGCCCAGTCGACGCAGGAGTCTGGCGAGCACTACTCACCTCCGTGTGGGGGGTGTACGAAAAATTGGTCCGTACCTGTGTGAGAGCGCTCTCAGGGTCGCGCCGAGGCGCGGGCATGTCAATGAGTTGAACGAAAGGTGCCCATGG
The DNA here is from genome assembly GCF_033335955.1 of Streptomyces sp. N50. Taxonomy (GTDB): domain Bacteria; phylum Actinomycetota; class Actinomycetes; order Streptomycetales; family Streptomycetaceae; genus Streptomyces. Next base: position 794,798 of record NZ_CP137550.1, on the reverse strand, counting down.
CAACTCGCGCCGTGGGCACCTGGGTTGAATCAGTGAAAGCGGTCCGCCGAGCAGAACGTTCGGTCAGAACGTACGGTCCAGCAGGTCGAGCAGCGCGACCCAGTGACGCTCGTCGGCCTCCGCGTCGTACGAGGAGGTGTCGGCCTGCGTGTAGCCGTGCTGCGCGCCCGCGTAGACCTCGCAGCGGTGCCGGACACCGGCCGCGGTGAGCGCGTCCTCGAACCGCTTGATCTGCTCCTCGGGCAGCGAGGAGTCCTGGTCGGCGTGGCCGAAGTACAGCTCTGCGGTGATGTGTTCGGCTGCCAGGTGCGGGCTGTTCGGGTCGTCCGTGGCCAGCCGTCCGCCGTGGAATCCGGCCGCGGCCGCCACCCGGTCCGGGTAGGCGCCGGCGGTGTACAGCGCCAGCCGGGCCCCCAGGCAGTACCCGGTGATGGCGACCGGCCCGTCCGCGACGAACGGGGACTCGGCCAGCCAGCGCAGGTACGCGCCGGCGTCCCGCTCGACGAGGTCGGGCGTCAGGCTCATGAGCAGCGGGCCGACCTTCTCGAAGATCTCCGGTCGCTCGTGCGGGTCGATGAACTCGGGCAGCTCCACCACCGGCGCGCGACCGTGCCGGTAGAACACGTTCGGCACCAGGACCGTGTAACCGGCCTCGGCCAGCCGGTCGGCCATCGACTCGAGGTGGGGGCGGAGCCCGAAGGCGTCCTGGTAGAGCAGCACGGCCGGACGGGGACTCTCGTCACCGGGATGCACCAGATAGGCGTCCGCGATGCCGTCCTCGGTGGGGATGTCCACGGCTGTGCCCTGTACGGCGGTCATGGTGGGGGTGCCTCCCTGCGGATGGGCACCGGGCCGACAGCCGGCCCGGCGCGGCGTGTTCCGATCATCGTGGCACGCCTGCCCACGGCCCCTCCGCCGGGGTCACGCGAAGCGGAACCGGGGTCACTCGAAGCGGGAGACGTCCCCCGCGCCCTTGCGGACGATCTCGGCCTCGCCGTTCGAGAAGTCGATGACGGTCGTCGGTTCCGTGCCGCAGTCCCCGGAGTCGACCACCGCGTCCACCACGTGGTCGAGCTGGTCCTTGATCTCCCAGCCCTGGGTCATCGGCTCCTCCTCGTCGGGCAGGAGGAGGGTGCTGGACAGCAGCGGCTCGCCCAGCTCGGCCAGCAGCGCCTGGGTGACGACGTGGTCGGGGATGCGCACGCCCACGGTCTTCTTCTTCGCGTGCAGCAGCTGGCGCGGCACCTCCTTCGTCGCCGGGAGGATGAAGGTGTAACTCCCGGGCGTGGAGGCCTTGATGGCGCGGAACACGTCGTTGTCGATGTGCACGAACTGGCCCAGCTGGGCGAAGTTCTGGCACACCAGCGTGAAGTGGTGCCGGTCGTTCAGATGCCGGATCGTCTTGATCCGCTCCATGCCGTCACGGTTGCCCAGCTGGCAGCCCAGCGCGTAGCAGGAGTCGGTCGGGTACGCGATCAGCGCACCCGAGCGGACACTGTCCGCGACCTGGGAGATGGTGCGGGGCTGCGGATTGTCCGGATGCACGTCGAAGTACTTGGCCACCCGCCGAGCTTATGCCGTGGGCGCGCGGGTCGCCGCGCGGGCCTGCCGCGGGCGGTCGGTCCGGGGGTGTGTACCCCGGCGAATCAGGGGAATCCGACGAGAGCGCTCGGGTCTCTCCCCCGAACCCGGGCAGGACCGGCTCCGCCCGCGGCCCACCCCCGAGGCCGCGGCGGGGCGGTTCCACCGCCGTCGGGTGCGGGGGCCGTCCGGACCGGTGGGTGCGGGGGCGCGTGGCTCAGCCGTGCAGCCGTACCGGCACCTCCTGCCAGCCGAAGGCGATGAAGGACGGCACCTGGCGCAGCTCGTCCGCCGCCACGGCGAGCCGGGCGTCCGGGAAGCGGTCGAAGAACGCGGGCAGGGCGGTCAGGGCCTCCACCCGGGCCAGCGGCGCCCCGATGCAGCGGTGCACGCCGATGCCGAAGGACAGGTGGTCGTCGGCTCCGCGGGCCGCGTCGAAGACGTCCGCGTCGGGGCCGTAGTGCGCGGGATCGAGCCCGGCCGCGGCGTACGTGGTGATGATGGCGTCCCCGGCGGGGACGGTGATGTCGCCGACGGTGAGGTCGCTCACCGCGAACCGCAGCGGCAGCGAGGCGATGGACGGGTGGACACGCAGGGTCTCGTCGACGACCGCGTCCCACCCGATCTTCCCGGCGCGTACGTCCGCCAACTGCTCGGGGCGCTTGAGCAGCGCGACGATCGCGTTGCCTATGAGGTTGACCGTCGTCTCGAAACCCGCGCCGATCACCAGCAGCAGCGTGTACAGCAGTTCCTCGTCGCTGAGCCGGTCGCCGTCCTCGTCGCGGACCCGGATCAGTTCGGTGGTGAGGTCGTCGCCGGGGTGCTCGCTGCGGTGGGCGATCAGCGCGGGCAGGACCGTGCCGATCTGCCGCTGGACGAACGCCGCGTGCTCCGGGGACGGGTCCGAGGTGTCCATGATGGCCGCGATCAGTCGACCCGTGTCGTCCACCAACTCGTCCGGCACACCGAACAGTTCGCAGATGATCCGCATCGGCAGCGGATGTGCGAACGCTGCCTTGATGTCGACCACCTCGGCGTCGTCCGCCGCCAGCGCGTCGAGCAGTTCTACGGTGATCGTCTCGACCCGGGCGCGCATCGCCTCGGTACGCCGGTGGGTGAAGCTGGGCGCGACGAGTTTGCGCAGGCGGGTGTGGTCGGTGCCATAGGTGGAGAGCATGTTGATGACGCCGATCCAGCCCAACACCCAGCCCCAGGAAGGGTGTTCGCCCATCTCCGACCACAGGTTCCAGTGCAGCCGGGGGTCCCTGCTGACCTGCGGGTCGAGGATCAGTTCCTTCAGGGTGTCGTAGCCGGTGGGGGCCCAGGCGGGGATACCGCCGGGCAGTGCGACGGGCACGATCGGGCCGAGGGCACGCAGCTTGGCGCTCTCGGCGGCCATGTCGGCGCCGAACGGGTCGAGGACGATGCGGTCGGACACGGTCACGACAGGTCTCCTGGCTGGTCGGGGGAGCGGGGGCTGAACCGCACGGGCAGCGACGTGAGCGAGCGATGGAAGGGACCGGGGCGCCAGGTCAACTCCGCGCGGGGTACGACAGGTTCGAGGTCCGGCAGCCACAGGGTGAGCCGTTCGATCGCCTCCGTCGCGATGAGCAGCGTGTGCTGTTTGACCGGGCAGGCGTGCGGACCCGCCGACCACGACAGGTGCGAGGCGTCCTGGGGATGCCGTCCGGTGACGACCTCCTGCTCGGCGAAGTGCGCGAGCGCGCCGTACGAGACGACGACGGGGACGGCCGGACTGATCCACGCGCCGTGGAACGTCACGGGTGAACGGGCGTAGTGGATCCCGTAGTTGGCGAGCGGCGTCTCGTGGTGCAGGACCTCCACCACGGCGTCCATGACCGGGCGGGCGCCACTGGTCAGGGTGGAGTAGTAGACCGAGGTGCCGAGGATGCGGGACAGGGCGTTGGACACCAGGTTCGCGGTCGGCTCGTGCCCGGCGCCCAGGGTGAGGAACACCTGCCAGGCGACCTCCTCGGGGCTCAGCCCGGCCGGATGGTCGAGGAGCCAGCTCGGCAGATCGTCACCCCGCGACTCGGCCTTGGCGGCGATGAGTTCGAGGACGTACCCGCCGAACTCGGCCTCGCCCTCGGCCGCTTGGGCGCCGCCCTCCATCATCTTGCCCAGCGCCTGGTCCAGCCGCTCGCTCTGACTGTCGGGCAGCCCGAACAGGCTGTTGAAGACCAGCGCCATCAGCGGCCGGGCGAACTCGCCCACCAGGTCGGCCTGTCCGCGCGGCCCGATCCGGCTCACCAGTACATGCACGGCCCGGTGCACCCGGGCGCGCAGGTCGTGCGGCTCGATGCGCTCGAAGGCGTCGATCAGCGCGCCACGGTAACGGACGTGCGCCGCGCCGTCCGCGAACAGGGAGTTGGGCCGCCAGCGCATCATCCCGAGCACCGGCGAGTCCTCGGCGACCGTCGTCTCCCACGGCCGGGGATCGTGCGAGAACGTGTCGGTGTCCCGCAGCAGCTCCAGCGCGGCCCGCCGCTCGGTGACGACGAACGCCGGTACGCCCGGGGCGAGTTCGGCCCGGCCGACCGGACCCTGGGCGCGCAGGGCGGCGTAGTAGCCGTAGGGATCCAGCGCGAAGCCGTCCTCCCACAGCCGGACGGGACGGGCGGGGCCGACGGGGGAAGTGGTGGTCACCGGTGCTCCGGAGGGTCGCGGTCGATCAGATGCTGGACCAGGGCGAGCAGCGCGTCGAGGGACGAGTCCGCGTCCCGGGCGTCACAGGTCACCAGCGGCGTGCCGGGCGCCAAGTCCAGGGCGGCGCGCAGCTGTTGCTCGGTGTGGTGCCGGGGCGCGTCCGGGAAGGTGTTGAGGGCGACGGCGTACGGCAGCCCGCTCTCCTCCACCAGCCCGAGCACGTCGAACGAGGCGTCGACGCGCCGGCTGTCGACCAGCACGAGCGCCCCGAGCGCGCCGTACGCGATGTCCTCCCACAGCGCCCGGAACCGCTCCTGCCCGGGTGTGCCGAACAGGTACAGCACGATGCCGCCCGGCAGGCTGATCCGACCGAAGTCGATCGCGACGGTCGTCGTCGACTTCTCCCGCACCCCGTCGAGATCGTCCACATGGACGGACGCCTCGCTGAGCCGCTCCTCGGTGTGCAGTGGGCGGATCTCCGACACGGAGTCGATGAGCGTCGTCTTGCCCACCCCGAAGGGTCCCGCGATCAGGATCTTGACCAACTCGCGGGCGGTGTCCGGCAGATGGATGCCGCCGGCCGGGCTGTCGCTAGTGGTGCTTGAGGGCGCGTAGGCCATCTGCGACTCTCTTCAGCAGGTCGGGGTCGAAGCGTTCGGCGGGCGGGATCGGGGCACGGGCGAGCACCAGGCTCCGGTCGAGCAGACCGGCGGCCAGCACCCGCACCGCGGACACGGGCAGCTCCAGCAGGGCCGCCGCCTCCAGCACCGTCAGCGAACCGCCGTACAGGGCGTCCAGCAGGGCGAGTTGGGCCGCGGGGAGGTCGGCCGGGGCGGGCTCGCCGCTGCCGCTGAGGACCGTCAGCCGTTCCAGGTGCGGGCGGCTGGGCCGGGCCACACCGCCGGTCGACAGATACGCGGGAACGAGGGGACGGCCGCCGCGGCGGCCCGTCATGCCGGCGCGCCGCCGTCAACTCCCCGCGGAGCGGCGGCCATCGCCTTCTCACCCAGCCGCGCCACCTGCGAGTGCACCCGGTGCGCCAGCAGGTCCAGCCGTACCTCGGTGTCGCCGTAGGCCGCCACACACGTCCCGTGATCCGTGGGCACGATGAGCACATAGCCGAGGTCCGACTCGATGACCACTTGCCGGATCTCGGCCCGTTCCCGGTCGGCGAACGCCGCCGCGGCGGTCCGGCACGCCCCCTGCACCGTGCTGGTGATCGCGGCGACGCGCTCGCCCGAGGCCTGGGACAGCGCGTCGGTGTACCCCCGCACCAGCCCGTCCCGGGTCAGGAGCACCGCCGCCACCACATGCGGCACCTCCAGGATCGGATCCAGCACCCATGCCGTGTCGCCCCCATCGCGGCTGGTCATCTGGCCGCTCCCCCCTCGTGATCGGTCTGATGTGTGTCGTGCGCCGCTGTGTCGAGCGCTACGGATTCATCGGCTACGGCGCCCTCGCTCGCGGCGCGCGCGGCGGCGGTGCCGGACTGGAGGGCGCCGAGTGCGGCGGCGGCCTGCTCCGGGCCGCGCTCCCGTCGGCGTATCTCGGGCGCGACCGGTACCGCCGGTGCCGCCGGTGCGGCGGCCGGGGTCCGGCGGCGGCGCCGGGGCAGGCCGCCCGCATCGGGTACGGCCTGATGCCCGGACGCGTCGGCCACGGCCCGTTCGTCGCGGTCGGAGCCGTAGGAGTGGGCCGGCGCGGGGGCGGGCGTGCGGGTGGGCGCTGGGGCCCGGCGGGTCGAGCGCGGTGCGCCGGCCGCGGGCGGCCGCCGCTCGGGGTCGATACGGCTGAGGAGGTGGCTGTCGATGCGCAGGACCGCGCGGACGCCGCCGTACGGGGACGGCGAGGACACGTCGACGCTCAGGTCGAACTGCCTGGTCAGACGGCCGATCGCGGCGAACCCCATGCGGGGCGGGTCGCCCAGGTCGGTGAGCAGGACCGGGCCGGAACCGGCCACCATCCGCCCGGCCTGGTCGCGCTCGTCCTGCGTCATGCCGAGCCCCGCGTCGTCGACGGTGACGCAGGCGCCGTGGTGCACGTGTTCCAGGTTGACCACGACGTCGGTGTCCGGGGCGGAGTGCCGCAGCGCGTTGTCGAGGAGCTCGGCGACGATGATCGCGACCGGTTCGACGGCGTGCGAGACGAGCGCGGTACCGGCTTCGAGGTGGTTGTGCACCCGCACCCGGTGATACCCGGCGAGCCGCGCCTGCCCGCCGGTGACCGCCTCGACGAGGTGAGACTCCTCCCGTGCGAGCCCGACCCACGCACCACACACCACGGCCGCGACCTGCGCACGGCGCAGCGACTGCTCGTTCTCGTGGTCCAGCATGAACAGGGTCTGCGTCAACTCGGGGTCGTCGTAGCGCTGTTGGAGCGAGCGCAGGGCGTCCTGCAACCGGTACAGCGCGGCCTGGATCTCACGGGTCGCCCCACGCATCCCGGCCTGCGCGGCGGCGTCGACGCGGGTGCGCTGCGCGATGAGCTCCGAACGCACCGCGCTCAGCACGCTTTCGAGGGCGATCCCGAGGGGCGAGCCGATGAACTGCGGCTGCCCGGGCCCCGGAACGGCGACGCGCGGATGCGTGAGCTGCCGGGCGGCGGCCGGAATCCGCTGGAGTGCCAGATGGTCGACCTCGGCCGCCAACGCCGCCTGAAATCCGTCCAGTCGGTCCCGCAGCCCGGCGATCTCCTCGCGCTGCAGGGCACGTTGACGCCGCGACCGCAACAGCCCGGCACCGAGCGCCAGCGCGGACAGCGTGCCGGCGGCGAGAGCACCGGTCACCAGGTCCGGTAATTCGGTCATCGAATCGAGTCCAAGCGAAGTCGGGCAGGGCTGAGTTGGGGCCCTTGAGGCTTAGTCCGGGCCCCTCGGCGGGGTGCCCGGAGCACAGTACACACCGTCATCGACCGCTCTCGCACGGTGTAACAAGACTTCGCTCCGAAACTGACCGGCCTCTGTTCGCTTCTGTGGCATGTGTCTGAAATGGCCTGTGGGGAAAGAGAGTTGAGCCGTTAGGGTCGGTGCATCACGCACGGAGGGGGAGCGGTGTGACAGGCGTGGCGCGCTGGCTGGACGGCATCGAGGAGCAGGCGGCCGGTGTCCTTCCGCCTGAGATCCACGCCTACTTCCGCAGAGGTGCGAGCCAGGGCCTCAGCGCCGCCGAAGCCGCCCCCGCCTGGGACGGATTCCGCCTCCGGCCGCACATCCTGCGGGACGTGTCCCGGTGCGACACCTCAACGACCGTACTGGGCACGGCAGTCGACACACCGGTCCTCATCGCCCCGAGCACCTTGCAACGCCGTGCCCATCCCGACGGCGAGGCGGCCACCGCGCTGGGCGCGGCCGGTGCGGGCTCGCTGCTCGCGGTGACCTCGAACACGGCGGTCCCGTTCTCAGCCCTCGATCCCTCGGGCGCGCCGTGGTGGGTGCAGGTGTACGTGGCCCGCGACCGGTCCCTGACCGAGGAGACACTTCGGCGAGCCGTGGCAGCCGGCGCCCGGGCGGTCGTACTGACCGCCGACACTCCCGTCATCGGCTCGCACGGCAGACCCGGAGCGCATGTCGCCGACTTCGTGGGCCCGGAGGACCTGTACGGCAACGTCACCGGCACACCCGCCCGGGAGGCGGCCGAGCATGCGCCCGACCTCACGCCGGACGTGATCGGCCGGCTGCGCGACCTGACCGGGCTCCCGGTCGTCGTCAAGGGCGTCCTGCGCGGCGACGACGCCCGCGCCTTCGTGGACGCGGGCGCCGCCGGACTGATCGTCTCGAACCACGGCGGCCGCCAGCTCGACGGGCTGATCCCGACGGCCTGGGCGCTACCGGAGGTGGTCGACGCGGTCGCCGGCACGGACACCGAGGTGTACGTGGACGGCGGACTGCGCCGGGGCACCCACATCCTCGCCGCCCTCGCCCTAGGGGCCCGAGCGGTTTTCGTCGGCCGCCCAGCGCTGTGGGCACTGTCCCTGGCCGGCGCGGCGGGCGTGACCCGCCTGATCGGGGAGCTGACGACGGAACTCGTCGAGACGATGCGGCTGACGGGGGTGGCAGAACTCCCGGGGATCGGACGGGACTTGCTGCATCTGCCGACGGACGTCAGCCGTTCGGCAGGATCACCGCGCGCCCGTTGATCTTCCCGGCGTGCAGTCGCTCGTACGCGAGCGGAGCCTCGTCCAGGGTGAAGGTCTCCGTGTGGACCGACACCGCGCCGGAGCGGGCCAGCGCCAGGACCTCGGTGAGTTCGCCGCGGCTGCCCCAGTAGGGGGCGTTGACCGACACCTCGAAGGGCAGATGGCCGAAGCCCACGGGCAGGGCGCCGCCGCCGATGCCGACGATCGCCACCTCGCCCTCGACGGCCGCGACCGCACCCGCCGTCCGGACCGTCGGGTCCGCGCCGACGAAGTCGAAGACGGCCTCGGCGCCGATCCCGGCGGTCAGGTCACGGACCGCCTGTGCGGCGTGCGCGTCGGACAACACCGTGTCGTGGGCGCCGACTTGGCGCGCCAGCCGGAGCTTGTCCTCGCTCACGTCCAGCGCGATGACCCGCGCCGACGTCAGCGCGCGCAGCAACTGGATCGCCACATGGCCGAGTCCGCCCGTGCCGATGACGACCGCCGTCGAACCCGGCACCAGCTTGGGCAGCGCCCGCTTGATCGCGTGGTACGGGGTCAGACCCGCGTCCGTGAGGGGGACCGCCGCGACCGGGTCCAGGCCGTCGAGCGGGACCAGGTGACGGACGTCGTCCACGAGCAGGTACTCGGCCATCGCACCCGGCGCGCCGAGTCCCGGCGGGTGAATGCCCGACTCGGCTGCCCGCAGGCAGTAGTTCTCCTTGCCCTCGGCGCACTTGGCGCAGGTGCCGCAGCCCCAAGGGCCGTACACGGCAACGGAGTCGCCCTCCTCGACACCGGTGACTCCGGCGCCGAGTGCGGCCACCGTGCCCACGCCCTCGTGGCCGAGGGTGAGCGGAAGGTCGTAGGGGAAACTCTCGGCGGGCCAGCTCATCACGGCGATGTCGGAGTGGCAGACTCCGGCAGCGGTGACCTTCAACAGGACCTGGCCAGGGCCGGGTTCGGGGTCGGGGACCGTGACCACCTCGGGGGCGGCGCCGATCGAGCGGTACTGAAGTGCCTTCATGGTCGGATTCCTTCCCGGGCTCAGACGGCCGTGTAGGCGCCGTCGACCAGGTGGTAGCTGCCGTGCACGAACGAGGCGCGGTCGGAGAGCAGGAAGACGATCAGCTCGGCGACCTCCTCGGGGCGGCCGAGGCGGCCCGCGGGGTGCAGGGCGACCAGGCCGTCGTAGGCGGACCGGTCCATGCCCTGGAGGAGCGGAGTCTCGATGAAGCCGGGGCCGACCGCGTTGATGCGGATGTTCTTCGACGCGTACTCGGCGGCGGCGGTCTTCGTCAGGCCGACCACGCCGTGCTTGGCGGCTACGTACGCGGGGGAGCCCGCGAAGCCCGTGGAGCCGAGGATGGAGGCGACGTTGACGATCGCGCCGCCCCGGCCCGCGGCCTCGATGACCGGGAGTTCGTGGCGCAACGAGTAGAAGACGCCGTCGAGGTTGGTGCGGACGACCCGGTCGTAGGCCTCGATGTCGTACGCGCCGGTCGGCGCGCTCGGGCCGCCGATACCGGCGTTGTTCACGGCCAGGTCGAGCCCGCCGAAGGTGTCGACGGCGAAGCGCACGGCCGCCTCGACGGACTCCGGGTTCGTCACGTCCAGCGCGACTGCCGCCGCCCTGACGCCCTCCGCCTTCAGCTCGGCGGCGGCCGTCTCGGCGCCCTCGATGTTGAAGTCGGCGATGACGACGTTCGCGCCGCCCGCGCCCAGTCGTCGGGCGGTGGCCAGGCCGATGCCGGAGGCGGCGCCGGTGACGAGGGCGGTCTTTCCGGCGAACTCGGTTGCGTAGTCGGTGACTTGGGCGGTGGCGGGGATGGTGCTCATGATGTGCTCACTGTTCGGTAGTGCTCCGGGACGCCGCGTCCGCGGCCTCCCCGATCAGGGCGTCGTAGGCCCGCTCCACCAGGGCGGCGAGGTCTGCGGCTCCCGAGTCGTGCTCGTCCGTGCGGCGCGCCCAGATACGCAGGGCGGCCGTGAGGACTCCGGCGGCGGCGTCGACCACGACGGCCGGGCGGACATCCCGCACGTCGTCGGTGCCGAGCCGGTCGGCGAGGATGCGGATCGACTCCTCCTGGGCGTCGACCCGGATGCGTTCGTACGCGGCGAACAGGGCGGGCTCGCGGTCCACCAGGGCCAGCAGCCGCCGCATCCGCGGGCGCAGGTGCCAGGCCGGGTTCTCCCGGTCGGCGAGCCAGTCGCGCACCGCCCTGCGGTAGGCGAGAAGCGGCGGTTCGGCGGCCGGGCGGGTCCGCAGCAGGGCGTTGATGCGGTCGCCGTCGCCCGGACGAAGTCGAGCGCCGCGTCCTCCTTGCCGGTGAAGTGCCGGCTGAAGGTGCGCCGCGTGACGTCCGCGCGCTCCGCGATCGCCTCGACCGTGGTCGCGGCCAGCCCGTGCTCCAGGATCAGGTCCACGGCGGCGGTCGCCAGCGCGTTGCGGGTCTGCCGCGCCTTGCGCTGCCGCCGGTCGACGGGGTCGACGAGGGGCTCCATTGCCTTCATACCTTCGACCGTACACCCATGATGTCCCACTGGGACATGAGACCCGATGAGACTTGTGTCCCAACGGGACGTGAACAGGAATCGATCGTCAAGACAGCTGATTCATCTGCTGAGGCTTGTCTTCGCGCTGCTTTCGGTCATATCGTCCGGACAATCCGTCGCCTACATCGCCGGGGTATCCCATGGACCGCACCCGCCTGAAGGACCTCCTCGCCCGCGAGAGCGCCGACGCCGAGCGGCTCAACCCGCGCTCGAAGGCCGCCTACGCCCGCGCCGAGCACCTCTTCGGGCGGGTGCCGATGACCTGGATGAACAAGACCGCCGGAGCCTTCCCCCGCTACCTCGACACCGCCCGGGGCGCCCGCGTCACCGACATCGACGGCCACGAGTACGTCGACTTCAGCCTCGGCGACACCGGAGCGATGGCAGGCCACTCGCCCGCCGTCGTCGCGGAGGCCGTGCAGCGGCGGTTCGCCGAACAGGGCGGCGCCACGGCGATGCTGCCCACGGAGGACGCCGAGTGGGTCGGCGCCGAACTCACCCGACGCTTCGGGCTCGCCCGCTGGAGCTTCGCGCTGACCGCGACCGACGCCAACCGCTGGGCGATCCGGCTCGCCCGTGCCGTCACCGACCGCCCCAAGATCCTGGTGAACAGCTACAGCTACCACGGCAGCGTCGACGAGTCGCTCATCGTCGTCGGACCGGACGGCCACGGCACCGCCCGCCCCGGCAACGTCGGCGCCCCCTGCGACGTCACGCTCACCAGCCGCGTCGCCGAGTTCAACGATCCGGCCCAGCTGGAACGGGAGTTGGCGCACCGCGACGTCGCCGCCGTCCTCATGGAACCCGCGCTCACCAACATCGGCATCGTGCTGCCCGAGCCCGGTTACCTGGCCGCCGTACGCGAACTGACCAGGAAATACGGCACGTTGCTCATCAACGACGAGACCCACACCTTCTCCGCGGGACCGGGCGGCTGCACCGCGGCCTGGGATCTCGAACCCGATCTGCTCACCATCGGCAAGGCGATCGGCGGCGGCATCCCGGCCGGTGCCTACGGTCTCTCCGCCGAAATCGCCGACCGGTTGCTCGGCCGCGCCGACCTGGACCTGGTCGACATGGGCGGCGTCGGCGGCACCCTCGCGGGCAACGCGCTGTCCGTCGCCGCGATGCGCGCCACCCTCGAACACGTCTTGACTGAGGGGGCGTTCGCTCACATGGCGAGGCTGTCCGAGCGCTTCGCGGCCGGTGTCCAGGAGGGCATCGACGCCCACGCGTTGCCCTGGACCGTGAGCCGCCTCGGCGCCCGCAGCGAGTACCGCTTCGCCTCCCCGGCCCCGCGCACCGGCACCGAGTCCGAGGCCGCCGGCGACCCGGAGCTGGAGGACTTCCTCCACCTCTACCTCGCCAACCGGGGCATCCTGCTCACCCCGTTCCACAGCATGGCGCTGATGTGCCCCGACACGACCGAGCAGGACGTGGACACCCACACCCGGGTCTTCGCCGACGCGCTCGCCGAACTGGCCGCCTGACAAAGGGAGTTGGAGACACGCACGTGGACGACATCGACCGCGCCATCCTGCGCGAGCTGCAGACCGACGGACGTATCGCCTACGCCGACCTCGGACCCAAGGTCGGCCTGTCCGCGTCGGCCGCCCGGCAGCGGCTCCAACGCCTGTTGGATTCCAAGGCAGTTCAGGTCGTCGGGGTGACCGACCCGATGGCCATGGGCGGCCAGGCCATGGCCATGCTCGGCATCGAGGTGGACGGCGACCCGCGGGCCGTCGCGGACCAACTCGCCCTGCGCGACGAGGTGGTGTACTCCGTGCTCACCTCCGGCGGCTTCGACCTGTTCGCCGAGGTGGTCACCCCGGGGCCGCGGGATCTGCTCGACTTCATCAACGACGTGGTGCGGCCGGTCGAAGGGGTGCGGAGCGTCCGGTCGTTCCCGTACTTCGGCATCCACACCCACCGGTTCCTGTGGGACGTGGGCTGACCGCCGCCTGAGCGCGGGCCCGAGATGCCGGAGTGATCCCGCGGGCGTCTAATAGGGGTGTCGGAAATGTCCCCTGGCGGAAAAGGCCGAGGCCATGGCGCCCACGGAATCCATTGCAGGGGGCGGCGGAACCGCCGCGAAGGGTGTGCTGCGGCGGCTGGGGGAGTGGTGCGCCCTGCACTTCGTGATCGTCATCGTCGCCTGGCTCGTGGTGCTGGCCGCGCTCCAGGTCCTCAACAGGTCCTTCGGTGGCGACTATTCGGACGACTTCTCGCTGTCCGGCGTCCAGTCCCAGCACGGGTTGCAGGTCCTCAAGGAGCACAATCCGGCGGCCGGGGGCTACAGCAGCCAGATCGTCCTGCACGACAAGGACAAGCAGCTCACCTCGCTGAACTCGCAGATGTCCGAGACGGTGGGCGACCTCCAGAAACTCCCGCACGTCCTGTCGGTGCAGAACCCGCTGCCACAGCCCGGAGCGCAGACACCGACGTCCACCGGCCCGAACGTCGGCCCCCTCTCCTCCGACGCGAAGACCGCGTACATCACCATCCGCTTCGACGTGCAGCCGTCCACCCTCGGTGACGGCTACCTCCACGGCGTCGACACCTCCGTGAAGCCGCTGCGCGCGGCCGGCGCCCAGGTCGAGTACGGCGGACCGCTCGGCGAACTCGCCCGGCCCGCCGCCGACGACCGGATCAGCGAACTCATCGGGTTCGCCGTGGCGATCGTCGTCCTGCTCATCGGCTTCGGCAGTGTGGTCGCCGCCGCGATGCCCCTGGTGACCGCGCTGATCAGCGTGATCGGGGGACTCGCCTGCCTCGGACTGCTGGCGGCGGCCTTCACCTTCGCGACGGTGTCACCGACCCTCGCGACGATGATCGGCATCGGCGTCGGCATCGACTACGCCCTCTTCCTGATCACCCGTCACCGGCAGAACCTCATGAACGGCAGCGATCCGGTGCGCGCCGCCGGACAGGCCACGGCGACCAGCGGCCGGGCGGTGCTCGTCTCGGGCTGCACGGTGATCATCGCGCTCGCCGGGCTGTTCGTGTCCGGGGTGCCCTTCATCGGCAAACTCGGGCTCGCGGCCGCCGTGACGGTCGTGTCCGCGGTCATCGGCGCGCTCACCCTCGTGCCCGCGCTGCTCGGGCTTCTCGGCAAGCGGATCGACCGCTACCGGGTGCGCCGCCCGGTCGCCGAGACCGACGCCGAGCCGGGCGCCGAACCCACGGGCACCTGGCACCGGTACGCGCAGCGCGTGGAACACCGGCCCTGGACGTTCCTCGCGGCGGGTGTCGCGGCCGTCGTCGTCCTCGCGATCCCCGTGTTCTCCCTCCAGCTCGGCCACATCGGCGACGGCGCGGACCCCACCTCGTTCACCGACCGCCGCGCCTTCGACCTGATGACCGACGCCTTCGGCCCCGGCTCCAACGGCCCGCTCACCATCGTCATCGACCAGACGGGCGTCCCGACCTCCCAGCGCTCGGACCTCTCCAGCCAGGCCCAGAAGACGCTCGACGGGGTGCAGGGCGCCGCCAAGGTCACCCCGCTGACGACCACCAAGGACGGTGACGTCCTCGTCGGCACCGTCTACTCCAAGCAGTCCCCGCAGAGCGCCGACACCACCGACCTCACCAACCGCCTGGTCCACAACACCCTCCCGGACGCGGTCTCCGGGACCTCCGCCAAGGGCTACGTCACCGGTACCACGGCAGCGCAGGTCGACTTCCGCGACATCGTGTCGAGCAGGCTGCCCCTGATCATCGGCGTGGTGGTCGCCCTGGCCTTCCTGATCATCCTCGCCGTGTTCCGCGGCCTCCTCGTCGCCCTCAAGGCCGCCGTCCTCAACGTGCTCTCCATAGCGGCCTCCTACGGCGTCGTCGTCGCCGTCTTCCAGTGGGGCTGGGGCGGCCCCGCGCTGGGTGTCTCCGGCAAGGTCCCCATCGAGAGCTACGTCCCGATGATGATGTTCGCGATCATCTTCGGCCTGAGCATGGACTACGAGATCTTCCTGCTCTCCCGCGTCCACGAGGCCTGGCTGCGCACCGGCGACGCCGAGGCGTCCGTCGCCCACGCCCTGGAGATCACCGCGCGCGTCATCACCTGCGCCGCGCTCATCATGGTCAGCGTCTTCGCGGCCTTCGTCGTCAGCGACAACATCGTGGTCAAGATGCTCGGCCTCGGCCTGGCGGTCAGCGTGCTGATCGACGCGACTGTCGTACGGCTGCTGATGGTGCCCGCGGTGATGACCCTGCTGGGCCGGCACGCCTGGTGGACACCACGGTTCCTGGACCGGATCCTGCCGCACATCGACGCCGAGGGCGACCACGAACAGCAGGCGTGAGCCTCAACTCCCGTACTGCGCCTGGGGTGTGAGCACCAGCATCGTCACATCGTCCCGGATCTCCGGTGAGTGCCGCAGCAGGTCCGCCCATACCCGCTCCGCCATCAACGCCGGGTCCTCGTCGGCGAGTTGGGTGAGCCGCTCGGTGAAGGGGTAGAAGGAACCGCCCGTGTCCCGCGCCTCCCACACCCCGTCGGAGGCGAGGAACAGCCGGTCCCCGGGCCGCAGTTGGAGGGTCACCCCGCTCAGCGGACCGGCGTCGGACAGCCCGAGACCGAGCGGCGTCCACGCCTCGACGTCGATCTCGGTGACCCGGCCGCCGCGCAGCAGCACCGGAGCCGGGTGCCCGCAGGCCACGATGCGTACCGCCCCCGCGTCCGCCGTGAACTCCAGCAGCACCGCCGTGGCGAACAGCTCCGCGTGCGCCGACCGCGCCGAGTCCACCATCAGCCGCCGATCCAGGCGCCCCGCGACCGCGTCCAGGTCCGGGAGGTCGAGGACCGCCTCCCGGAACGCGCCCAGCAGCGAAGCGACCGTCGCGACGGCCGACAGCCCGTGCCCCTGCACATCGCCCATGACCGCCCGCACGCCGTACGGCCCGGCCCGCACGTCGAAGAAGTCCCCGCCGACCAGCGTCCCGCGCTGCGCCGCCCGGTACAGCCCCACGCACCCCACCGGGCCCACCCGCTCCGGCAGCGGCGGCACGACGGCCCGCTGCGCCGCCTCGGCGACCGTCCGCTCCAGGTCCAGCTGGGCATCACGGCGACTGCGGACGAAGGACACGAACACGCTCAGCACCGCGACGAACAGCACGGTCAGCAGATCGGTCTCACCGGGATCGTTGAGGTGGAACGCCGGGATGGTCAGCAGGCCGACCGTGGCGGCGCCCATCAGCGCGGTCGCGAGCGGACCGTACGACAGCCCCGCCAACGGCGGAATGGCGCCCAGCAGAAAGCCGATGTCGAGCGAGTGCGGGCTGACCAGCGTCGCCACGCCCACCCCCACCACCAGCGCCCCCGGCAGCACCCGCACCCACCGCGGCGCCGGCGCGCCCCGAAGCCACCCCCGCCGGGCCGGCTCCCGGACCCGGCGGAACGACGGCACGCGCACCTTTGCCACACCACCACGCTCCTACGGCGGGACCGGCCCCGCACGCCGAGCGCCTAGGCCGTATCCGCAAAGTCCCGCCTGCCTCGCGACGCCCGGCACGCTCCCCCACTGCCTTAAGGGCGTGGGAGGTGCCCCCACTCGCCGCACCGGACGAAAGCCCACGTACAACCAGTACGAGGGCTTCCGCCTGGCACGCCGAGAGCACGCACCGGACGCCGCGAGGCCCGCCCTCCGGGCGGACGACGGGACTTTGCGGACACGACCTAGAACGGCGTGAGCGTCAGCCGTATCCCGGTGGGCGCCGTGTCCTGGACGTACGACGCGAAGTCCGCCACGTCGTCGAAGGCGAAGCCGTACGCCTTGCCGTCGGCGGTGGCCGCGTGGACCGCCTTCGCGTAGTGGTTGGTGAGGTCGGTGGCGTAGAAGCCCGACGCGTCGGTGGTCGGCTGCGCGGGGTTCGACAGGAGCGTCGAGCGGTTGAAACCGGCGCCCAGGACGGCAGCGACCGGGCCCGTGGTGCCGTCGTTCGGGGCGGCCAGGTTGCCGTCGCAGAACAGCACGTCCCGGGTCGACGGCTTGGCGAACGAGACCGAGGCCGGTCCGGTGAAGGTGAACTGGCCGGCGCGCACCCGCCCGGTGAAGGCGCCCGCGTTCGTGGTGACGGTGAGGTCCTTGCCGGTGTAGGTGCTCCACACCTCGTCGATGTAGGGCTGGAAGTAGTTCGCGGCGAACAGGCCCGCGTCCAGGCCATGTCCCGGCGCGATGACCCGAGTGTCGCCCACGATCAGCGGGGCGAACGCCTCGACCTTCCGTACGGCGTCGAACACCGACGCCCGGCCGCCGGAGCGCAGGGTGCCCGTCGTCTGGTCCTGCGCGCCGGTCAGCCGGATGCTCAGCGGCACGCTGAACATGTCGACCATCGTGGTGTTGCAGAACATGCCGGACGCGTTGTGCGTGAACTCGGCGCAGTCGTGCAGCACCCCGTAGTTGGGGTCGGAGGTCACCCAGCCGGCCGGGTACTGCAACGCGGGGTTGCCGTTGCCGTCCGCCACGGCCTTGAACTTGAGCTTCGCGCCGAGCGAGACGTAGATGCGGCCCGACAGGTACGGGAGCGAAATCGTCGTCTCCGCACCGGAGTCGAGGCTGATCGCGTAGTCGGTGAAACCGTCCGCGCCGTTGTCCGAGAGCGCGATCGGCGCGATCGTCCCGTCGGGAGTGACCCGCACCTGCTTGCCGTCCACGTTTCCTACGACGTAGACGTGCACGTTGGCGTCGTCGAACGAGCCGCTGTTGTTGACCAGCGTCAGCGGAAGGGCGCCCGCCTGAGCGCCGCTGGTCTCCATGGACTTGGTGTCCGCGAGGGCGTGCGGTGCGAGTGCCGCGACGGCGGGGGCGGCCACCGCCGCGCCGCCGAGGGCGAAGAGGAGCTTGCGGCGGCCGAGCGTGCGCTGGTGACGGGGAGTCATGTGGGGGGACCTCCGGGCGAGTCGGGCTGTTCTGAGCGGACGGTGCCGACGCTTTGAGAGCGCTCTCACAGCGTGCGTCGGCACCGCCGCCGGGGCCCGATGTTACGCAGGACCACGGGCTGGGCCAATGGTTCTGCGGGAAGTCGTCACCGCGCTGACCTGCGCAGACGCGGTGAGATGGGTGGCTTAACCCCCACTTAAGGGCCGCTTAAGCGCCCGACGAAGCGTTCACCCGTGCTTCACCACCCGTATCCGGGCGCCTCTTCCCTCCCATCACGTGGCCTCCTAGCCTCGCCACGCCCCCTGTCTTTTTCCGTCTCCATGTCCTTCCTCGTCCCTTCCTCGAAAGGCGACCTGACGCATGCGTCACCAACTCCTCGGCACGGCAAGACGGTTCGGTGTCAGAGTCGCGGCCGCGGCGGTCACCTCCGCGCTCGCCGCGTCCGCCCCGCTCCCCGCCGTCGCGACGACCGTCCCGTCCGTCCGGCCGTCCTCGCTCGTGGACCCACTGATCGGCTCCAGCAACGGCGGCAACACCTACCCCGGCGCCACCCTCCCGTACGGCATGATCGCCTGGTCCCCGACCAGCACCACCGGCGACCAGACCAGCACGGGCGCCGCCAATGGCTACGAGTACGGCGCCACCCGGATCCGCGGACTGAGCCTCACCCACGTCAACGGTGCCGGCTGCAACCCGGGCGCGGCGGGCGACGTACCGATCATGCCGTTCGTCGGCGACGTCACCTCGTCCCCCTCAGCCGACACCAAGGACGCCGTGTACGCGTCCAACTTCTCGCACGCCGACGAGAAGGCCACCCCCGGCCGCTACACCCTCGGCCTCACCTCCGGAGCCACCGCCGACCTCGCCGTCAGCAAGCGCGCCGGAGTCGCCGACTTCACGTTCCCCGCCGACCGCTCGGCGAACCTGCTCTTCCGCGTCTCCAACTCCCTCAACGGCAGCCAGGACGCACACGTCGACATCGACACCGCCCACCGCAGGGTGACCGGCTGGGTGTACACGGGAGCCTTCTGCGGGCGCCGCGCCAACGGCGGTGTCAACAACCGCAAGAGCTACTACAAGCTCTACTTCAGCGCCTCCTTCGACCGCGCCTTCTCCTCCGTCGGCACCTGGCACGACAACACCGTGTCACCCGGCTCGACGACCGCCTCCGGAGGCGAGGGATACGCCACCGGCGCCGACCGCGCGGGCCGCGGTTCCGGCGGCTGGGTCGGCTTCGACACCTCATCTGACAACGATGTCCGCATGCGGATCGGCATCTCCTACGTCAGCCCCGGGGGAGCCGAGTCCAATCTGCGCCAGGAGATCGCCCCGCACGCACGCGTGGCCGACGTCGCGGAAGCGGGCGCCCGCGCGTGGGACCGCGAACTGAGCACCGTACGCGTCGACGGCGGCACTCCCGCACGCCGCCAGACCTTCTACACGGCGCTGTACCACGCCCTCATGCAGCCCAACCTGATCAGTGACGAGGACGGCCGCTACTGGGGTATGGACCAGGCCGTGCACCGACTCGCGCGCGGGCAGCGGGCGCAGTACAGCAACTTCTCCGGCTGGGACCAGTACCGCGCTCAGATCCAACTGCTCGCCCTCCTGAAGCCCACCGTCGCGGGCGACTTCGCTCAGTCGCTCTACAACTTCGCGAAGCAGAACGGCGGCATCTGGGACCGCTGGGTGCACATCAGCGGCGCCACCCACGTCATGACCGGCGACCCGTCCGCCGCGACCCTGGCCACCTTCTACGCCATGGGCGTCCGCAACTTCGACTACAAGGGCGCCTTCGACTCCCTCGTCCACCAGGCCACCGTCCCCAACCCGGACGAGCTGTCGGACGCGGGCTGCCCCGGCCAGTGCGTGGGCCAACGCCCCAACCTCGCCCAGTACATGACCTCCCACTACGCCGCCCAGGACGCGTGCCACTGCTGGGGCGGTGCCGCCGAGACCCTGGAGGACGCGGTCGCCGACTCCGCGCTCGGCCAATGGGCGAAGCTGCTGGGCCGTACCGCCGAGGCGAAGACCTTCACCGAGCGCGGTGCCTACTGGCGCAACGTCTTCAACCCCGCCACCGGCTACATCCAGGCACGCAACCTCGACGGCTCCTGGGTCGGCCCGTTCAACCCGGCGAGCGATCAAGGCTTCGCGCAGGGCTCGGCCGCCGCGTACGTCTGGATGGTCCCGCAGGACGTCCAGGGCCTGGCCGAGGCGATGGGCGGACGCGAGACGGCCGCCACCCGGCTCGACGGCTTCTTCCACACCGCCGACGGCGCCTGGTCTGTCCGGGGCGGCGACGCCCTGCGCTACGACCCGACCAACGAGCCCGACATCCACGCGCCGTGGCTCTACAACTCCCTCGGCCAGCCCTGGAAGACCCAGGCAACCGTCCGCCAGATCCTCGACACGGCCTACGGCACCGGTCCCAAGGGCCTGCCCGGCAACGACGACCTCGGCACCATGTCCGCCTGGTACGTCCTCTCCGCCCTCGGCATCTATCCGCGCACCCCGGGCAGCGCCGACCTGTTGCTCGGCGCACCGCTCTTCCCGAAGGCGGTCGTCGACCGACCGGGCCGCACGGACATCGTCATCACCGCGCCCGACGCCGACGACACCCACCAGTACGTCGACGCCGTACGCCTCGACGGCCGTGACCTCACGCGCGCGTGGACCGGCGCGGGCCTGACGCTCAAGGGCGGCAGGCTGGACTTCCGGCTCGCCACCGAGCCCAACACGAGTTGGGCGACCGACCCGGGACAACTCCCGAAGTGACGCACACCGGCCCGGCGGAGTCCCGCTCCGCCGGGCCGGCCCAGGAAATACGGTGGACGGGCTGGAGATCAACCACCTACCGTGTGCGTGCACGCCCTGAGACCAACGGAAGGAGGCGAGTGCCATGAGATTCACGACACCCCTGCGCTCCCTCCCCGTTGACCCGGTGTGCCACGCCTGACCTGACCGGGAGCGCTCCACGCAGTACCCCTCCCGGAGGAAACCCATGACCGATCTGGTCATTCGCGCGCTCGACGAGAGCGACGCCCATCTTTTCGACACCCTTCCCGACCCCCTCGGCGCCCGCGCCGCACACCGGCTGACGACCTGGCGGCCCGACTGGCAGCGGGTGGCCCTGCGCGACGGCACGGTCGTCGCACGCGCCGCCTGGTGGGGCGGCCCGAACGACACCGAACCCCTCGCCGTCGACTGCTTCGACCTGATCGAGGGCGAGGAGGAGGCCGGGGCCGAACTCCTGCGCAGCACCCCCTGGCGCGTCGACGTGGAACTGAACCTGCCCGCAGGGTGGCGCGACAGCCCCGGACTCCGTGCGGCGGCCGAAGCACGCTTCAGCGCTCTGCGCGCGGCCGGTTACGACCTCCTGGTCGAGCGTTTCATCTACCGGTGGACCTCGGAATGCGGCCTGCCGGAACGCCCCGGCCGTCTCGTCTTCGCCCCCGAACCGGACGACGACGTCTTCGTCGACGCGCTGCGCCGCATCCACTCCGTCACCCTCGACGCCCACGCCCAACGGGCCATCCGAGAAGGGGGAGTTGAGAAGGCCGCACAGGAGGAGATCGACTTCTTCCGCTGGTGCCCGTCCCCGCGCGAGTGGTGGCAGGTCGCACGCACCCCCGAGGGAGACCTCGCGGGCATCCACATCCCGGCCCACAATCCGTCGGGCCCGTGCATCGGCTTCATCGGAGTCGTGCCGGAACAGCGCGGTCATGGCTACGCCCGGGACCTGCTGGCCGAGTGCACGCACTATCTCGTCGAGCGCGGCGCCGAGTTCATCGCGGCGGCCACGGACCAGGGCAACTTCCCGATGGCCGCGCACTTCGCCGAGGTCGGCTATCCGGTCATCCGGGAACGGGCCAGCTTCAATTTCGTCGGGTAGACGCGTCGATTCGTAGACCCACAGACCCACAGACCCATAGGCCCGTAGATCCGTAGGGGCATATGGCGGTCGGCCCGGGCTGTCATCAGTTCCGGGCCGACTGTCAGTGCCGGGTGCCATCCTGGCGGCAGGTCGATCTACGGCGGGATGGAGGCGGGCATGGGGTTTGTCGGCGAGGTCTGGCAGGTGCGTACGGGCGAGGAGTCGGTCGGGGAGATCCTTATCGACGACGCCGACTTCCCTTGGCTGTCGGGCAAGTTCACCGCCGGTCCGGCGTTCGGTGACGTGGAGGAGCTGTTCGCGCGGGAACTGGCCCTGACGAAGGCGGACGACGACGGGCACTGGGCACGGTGGGAGGAGGCCTACGACGAGATCAGCCGACAGGTGACGCTGACCTCGCCGGACGGTCCCGTACCGGAGTTCCTGCTGCACATCGAGGGGGAGCGGGCCTGGTTCCGGTGGAGCGACGAGCCGTTCGACGAGGACGAGGAGCCGCCCGGTGGCGAGTGATCAGGTGGCTGACCCCGGTGGCTGATCAAAGCCGCTGATCAGACAGGCTCGCTGTCCACCATCGCCTCGGCCTCGGCCAGGATCTCGGTGACCCGGAGCCCGAAGAGCGCGTCGCACGGGTGCGGCCGACCTGTGCGTACGGCTTCGCCCAGCGCGTCGGCGGCCCGGACCAGGGCGGACACCGCGTCGCCCGAGCTGTTCGGAAGGCTGGTCACCCCGGCCGTACCGCGCAGTTCGACCGTGGCTCCCGCCGCCGCGGTCGGCGCGGTGAGGCTCAGCGTCAGCGTGCTGGACGCACCGCCGACGTGGTCGAGGACCAGCACGACCGTGTCGCCGGGACCCCGCACGGCCGCGGCAACCCGGCGGACGTCACCGAGGACCGGCAGCAGCACGGACAGGGCATGCGGGCCCACGTCCCACAGCGCGCCCTTCTCCTGTCGCCAGGGCGAGGCCGCGAACGGGCTGTCACTGGTGAACACCGAGCCGAGCCACTCGGCCCGGCCGGTGAACCAGCCCTCCGCGGCTGCCTGTTCGGTGATCCACGCCTCGGTCTCCGGCTGGAAGCGGGTGGTGAAGAACACGACCGACGCGACCCCGGTCTCGCGCACCGCGTCGACCACGGCCCGTCCCTGCTCCACCGTCGGCGCGAGGGGCTTGTCCAGCAGCAGATACCGACCCGCCCGCGCGGCCCGCACCGCCAACTCGGCCTGGATCGACGGCGGCAGTGCCACGGCGACGGCGTCCACGTCCGCGAGCAGGGCGTCGACATCGTCGTAGGCCGGTACGCCGTGCTGGTCGGCCAACTCCTTGGCGGCGTCGGGGCGGCGGCCCCAGACGCCCGCGAAGTCCCACGCGTCGTGCCCACTGAGGGCGGGGGCGTGTGCCATCCGGGCCCAAGGGCCGGTGCCGAGCAGTCCGATGCGCATAGCGGTGCCTTTCCACGGTCCAACCTGGTGACGCGACCGGAGCCATTGCGACCGGCCGGACGCCGGTGAGCGTGCCACATGAACAGGGCAGGTGCGCAAGCCCTCCCTGCCACTCGGCGCATGCTCATCAACGGCTGGGATTCGGCTGTCCCGGCTGCTGTCGTGCCTGGGTCGTGGCGTTGTGCCGCAGGAGTTCGGCCAGGACGGAGACGCCGTCGCGGTCTTCCAGTCCTGCGGCCATCGCCTGGTCGATGAGCTTGCGGTTCGCGTCCAGTTGGGCCATGGGCGCTCCCACGGACGATGCCAGGGCGTCGATCAGCGTCAGGTCCTTGGCGACCAGCGACAGCGTCATGTGGATGGCCGCTTCCTGTGGTCGTACGAAGTTGTCGCGGTTGTAGAGCACGAAGGGTGCCGCGGCCGCGCTCTGGGTGAAGGCGTCGTAGGCGGCGGCGCGGTCGATCCCGGCGCGTTCTGCCAGAACCAGCGCTTCGGACAAGGCTGTTGCCATGGACAGCAGCAGTGAGTTGATCGCGAGTTTCACGATGTTGCCGTTGCCCGATTCCCCGAAGTGGAGGACGCGGGTGGCCAGGACGTCCATGACGGGGCGTACCTGGTCGAGTGCTTCTTCGGGGCCGCCGACCAGGAAGGTGAGTTCGCCCCGTGTGGCGAGTTCGACGGAGCCGGACACCGGTGTGCCGAGGAGAGTGGCGCCGCGTTCGCGAACCAGCGGTGCCAGGGTCCTGACCGTCTGCGGGGCGATGGTGCTGGTCTCCAGGACGGTTGTTCCCGGGCGTACCCCGGCGAGGATGCCGTCGGGCCCGTGATAGACCTCGCCCACCGCCGTGTCGTCGGTCAGACAGACGATGACGATGTCGGCGGAGGTGGCCGCCTCGCGCGGGGTGCCGAGCACGCGGGCGCCGGTCTCTGCCGCGACGTCGAGGGCGCGGGCCCGGGTCCGGTTGGTCACGGTCACGCTGTGCCCTGCCCGGCGCAGGCGCACCACCATGGGGCGGCTGATGCGGCCGATGCCGATCACGGCCAGCGTGGGCAGGGCGTCCATCACGCGTGGCCGCCGTTGAGGTCGAGGTTCACGCCGTTCGCCGCCGGGTTCTCCAGCAGGAACACGGAGCCCTCGACGATGTCCCGCATCGTGGGAATGACACCGGTCAGGATGCGGGCACGTGCCGCTTTCAGGACGGGCTCGTTGCCGGCCCAGTACGGGCTGTCGCCGACCATGCCGGGATGGATGGCGTTGACGCGGACCGGCGCGAGCTCCTTGGCCAGCGTCGCCACCAGGCCTGTCACACCGGCGTTCACCGCGGTGACCGTGGTGGAACCGGGGTAGGGCACGTCCTTGGCCAGGCCGCCGAACAGCAGCACCGAACCGGTGGGGGAGATGCGCGACCGCAGTGCGTGGACGACCGTGGTGTAACCGACGATCTTGGCGATCGCCAACTCCGTCGCCCCGGCGATGTCGTAGTCGGTGATCGTGTTGTTGTCGCGCCGCATGCCGGTGAGAACGATCGAGTCGATGTGCTCGATGCCGTTCAGCGCCTCCTTGAGACCCTCGGGCCTGGAGAGGTCGGCCTCAATACCCCGCACATGATGGGAATCCACTTCGGTATTGATTTCCGCGGCCACTTTCTCCGCGCGCGTGCTGTCGCGGCCGGCGATGATCACGGAGGCGCCCTGCCGTGCATAAGTCGCGGCCAGTTCGCGGCCGATACCGGATGTACCTCCGACGATTAAAACCTGCTTGCTCATGACCATCCCTTCGTCAGGCAGCGGGAGTTGCTGTCGACGACACCCTGGCGCAGAAGGTATATCGAGTCCAACGAAAATCATTGACAGCTGTTATCGAAGAAATCGATAATTGACGGATGGAATTACGGCAGTTGCGCTATTTCGTCACCGTGGCCGAAGAACTCAGTTTCACCCGCGCTGCGGCGCGCCTCTTCGCAGCTCAGTCGACCGTGTCGGCAGCTGTCCGCACCCTGGAGGAGGAGCTTCAGGTATCACTCTTCGATCGGTCGACCCGGACGGTGGCGCTGTCCCCGGCGGGCGAGGTGTTTCTGCCGGAAGCCAAGTCGGTCGTCGCGGCCGCCGAGCGCGCGAGGGAAGCGGTCGGCGAGGCGTCGAGAACCCTGCGGGGCAGCCTGCGCGTCGGCACGATGACCCGCATCACGGCTCTCGACCTGCCGCGCCTGGTGGGGGCCTTCCGCCAACGCCACCCCCTGGTGGACATACGGATCCAGGTCTCCGGGTCCGGAGCGGGCGGAATCGCCGAGGACGTGCGACGCGGCCGCCTCGACGTCGGCGTCGTGGCCCTGCCCGCCTCCGAGGCGCACGACCTCGACTTACGGCAGTTCGCGACGATCCCGTACGTGGTGATCCTGCCGTCCGGGCATCCGCTGGCGCAGCGAGACCGCATCGCGCTGAAGGACCTCGCCCACGAGAACTTCGTCTCGGGGGCCAGGGGCTTCGGGTCGCGCGCCGCCATGGACCGGGCCTTCGGTGAACTCGGCATCACGCGCCGCGTGTCCGTCGAGATCACGGACATCGCCTCGGCCGCGTCATATGTGCGAGCCATCGGTGGCGCCGCCGTCGTACCCCGTTATGAGCCGGTGGATACCGCCGAGGTGGTCATCAAGCCGGTCTCCGGTCCCGTGCCCTCGCTCGCCCTGTCGTTCGCGGTCCGTGCGGGCCGCGAACCGAGCCCCGCCGTCGCCGCCTTGCTGAAGCTCAGCCCCAACTACACGCGCGACGACGGGACGTTCTGAACAGCCTCGTCTGCGCATCCACCGGTGCGGAAAGAGACCGTCTGCGTCTTCGACCGGTTCTGCGGACCGCCGCGAAGCCGGGCTCGTGGCCGCCCGGTTGGGCTAGGGCGCAACCGGGCGGCTGCTCCGCGGGTGTGCGAAAGCCTCAACGGGTCCCGATCCCGAAAGCGCCGCCCTCGCCGAACACCAACCGCCCGAAGTTCTCCGCGATGCGCCGATGTCCCGCCGGATCGGGATGGATGTCGTCGGGGAGCGGCAGCTCGGCGTGGTCCTCCTCGCCGTAGAGGGAACGGCCGTCGAGGTAGTGCAGGTTGGGGTCGTCGGCCGATCGCTGTTCCACGACGCGGGCGAGTGCCTCGCGGATGACGGTGAGTGTCAGGCGCCCTAGGGGGCGTTCGGCCGGGTCGCCCATCGCCCTGAAGCGCAGGGTCCCGCCGTCGAAGTCGGGCATGAGAGGGCCTGGCGTGTCCTCCTGGACCGGGCAGAGGATGGCGGACACGACCAGCAGCGGTGTCGTCGGATGCCCTTCGCGGATGGTGTCGAGGAAGCCGTGGACCGCCGGGGTGAAGGCGCGCAGCCGCATCGCGTCGGCGTTGACGATGTTGATGCCGATCTTGACGCTGATCAGGTCCGCCGGGGTGTCCCGCATCGCCCGGGCGGTGAACGGGTCGAGCAGCGCGTTGCCACTGAACCCCAGGTTGACGAGCTCCACTTGGCCCTCGGCGGCAGCCAGAGCGGGCCAAATGGCCGTCGGATGCGTGGCGTTGGAGCCATGGCTGATCGAACTGCCGTGGTGCAGCCACACCTTGCGCCCGTTGTCCGGCGCCTTCTCGACGGGGGCATCGGTGCGCAGGGCGATCAGCTCGGCGGTCTCCGTGTGCGGGAGCCAGATCTCGATGTCCTTGTCACCCGTCGGCAGGTCGGCGAACCGGGCGGTGCCGGGCTGCCCCTCGGTGAACTCGGAGGCCTGGGTCATCATGTCGGTGATCGTGCGCACGTTGCCGCCGGCCACCGTGGCCTGGGCGGCGAGACGGCCGTCGACCAGCAGGTCGTAGACGCCGTCCGGCGGGGCCGGGAACCCCTGGTAGACACGCTTGGTGGGCAGCGTGTCCAGTTCGATCGTGGTGGCCCGGGTGCGGAAGACCAGCCGTACACCGGAGGGCTGCGCCTCGGCCACGGCGAGTTGGTCGTCGGGGATCTGGCGGCGCGCCCGGGCGGGCAGCCGGTGCGGCAGCAGACCGTGCGCGGTCGTCTCCACGTCGAGGAACCCGCGCAGCATGTCGGTGGTGACGGGGGTGGTGATCGTGTCGTGTTCGGTGCTCATCGCCTCAGCCTGTTGATCAAGATGTCCGGAACCGGAAGGGGCCGGACCCGGAGGGGAATAGCCCGGACCCGGAACTGGAACAGCCCGGACCCGGAGCTGGAATAGCCCGGACCTGGAGCTGGAATGGGCCGGACCCGGAATCGGAGTTCGTCGAGCCCGGAATCGGAGTACGTCGGATCCGGAACCGGGACGCGCCGGATCAGGAGTACGTCAGATGTGGGGCGCGGCCCGGTTCCGCAGCAGTGCGTCGAGCGAATCGATGATCCACGCCCAGGATTCGCGCGCGTCGGGCGCGCTGTGGTCGAAGCCCCCGGCCAGCTCCAGGCTGACGTAGCCGTGGAAGACGCCGCCCAGCATCCGGACCGCGTGCGTCTGGTCCGGTTCCGCCAGGTCGTAGCCGCGCAGGATCGCCCGTGTCATCTGCGAGTGCCGCACCCCGGCGCTCGCGGCCGCCGTCTCGGGATCGAGCCGGAGCCGCGCGGCCTCGTACCGGCCGGGGTGCTCCCGGGCGTAGTCGCGGTAGGCGTCCGCGAAGGCGGCCAGGGCGTCCTTGCCGGCCCGCCCGGCCACCGCGTCGGAGACCCGGTCGGCGAGTTCCGCCAGCGCGAACAGGGCGATCCTGGTCTTGAGTTCCTGGGAGTTCTTCAGATGCGAGTACAAGCTCGCGACCTTGACGTCGAAGCGCCGGGCGAGCGCCGAGACGGTCACCTGGTCGAAGCCGACCTCGTCGGCCAGCTCCGCCCCCGCCCGGGTCAGCCGCTCCGGCGTCAGCCCTGCTCTGGCCATAACCTTCCTCCCGTTCGACGATAGCCATTATGTATTTGCCTAAAGGTTTTAGGCAAACTAGCGTGCCGTCCATGAGACCACTGACCGAGCGGGAGATCCGCGCCGCCTTCGTGAACTGCACCAAGGGCGAGGCCAAGCGCCTGTCCGTGCCCCGGGACCTGGCCGAACGGCCGTGGGACGACCTGGACTTCCTCGGCTGGCGGGACCCCCAGGCCCCCGACCGGGCCTACCTCGCGATCGAACTGGACGGCCGCCCGACGGCGATCGCCCTGCGCTCGCCCGGTGCCGCCTCCTGGCAGACGCGGCGCAGCATGTGCTCGATGTGCACGACCACCCACACCGGAGGCGTCTCGCTGATGACCGCCGCGAGGGCGGGCAAGGCGGGGCAGCAGGGCAACTCCGTGGGCGCCTACATATGCAGCGACCTCGCCTGCCCGCTCTACGTGCGGGGCAAGAAGGACGCGGGCGTCGGCGCACGGCTGCCCGAGTCGCTCACCCTGGAGGAGAAGATCCAGCGGACCGTCACCAACGTCACGACGTTCATCGCCAGGGTCGCCGCCCGTTGAGCGGTCCCGAATCGACCCCTCGCTACTCGGTGCTCCCGATTGAGCAGTCCCGCTGCTGGATCCGTTCGATTTCTTCTATTGGACCTGCGGACCCGGGCCGGACAGGCTGGAGGACGCGTCCTGCCCGTCGTGACCCCGATCCGAGATCCGGGTTCGGGCTCCAGCGGTGCGGGACGGCACGTTTCCGCGTGACAGCCGGAGGAGGAGCACCCGCATGGACACCCGCCGTATCGGTGACGTCGAGGTCAGTGCGATCGGCCTGGGCGGTATGCCCATGTCGATCGAGGGGCGGCCGGACGAGGCACGCTCCCTCGCGACCATCCACGCCGCACTCGACGCGGGCGTGACGCTGATCGACACCGCCGACGCCTACCACCTGCACGCCGACGAGGTCGGGCACAACGAG
Source organism: Streptomyces sp. N50 (assembly GCF_033335955.1). Lineage (GTDB taxonomy): Bacteria > Actinomycetota > Actinomycetes > Streptomycetales > Streptomycetaceae > Streptomyces. The sequence goes on along the minus strand of NZ_CP137550.1, from coordinate 765,813 downwards.
ACCCTGATCGCCAAGGCCCTCGCCTCCCACGACCGGGGTGCGGACGTCCTGGTTGCCACCAAGGGCGGCCATCTCCGCCCCGGGGACGGCAGTTGGACCCTGAACGGCAGCCCCGCCTACCTGAAGGAGGCCTGCGAGGCATCCCTGCGCCGACTCGGCGTGGAGGCCATCGGGCTCTACCAGTTCCACCGCCCCGACCCGAGGGTCCCGTACGCCGAATCGGTCGGCGCGGTACGGGAGTTGCTCGACGAGGGCAAGATCCGCCTGGCCGGCATCTCGAACGCGGACCCGGAGCAGATCCGGCTGGCGAACGAGATCCTCGGCGGCCGGCTGGTCTCCGTGCAGAACCAGTTCTCCCCGGCCTTCCGCTCCAGCGAGCCGGAGCTGGACCTCTGCGACGAACTCGGCATCGCGTTCCTGCCCTGGAGCCCCCTCGGCGGTATCGCCCGCGCCGGTGAACTCGGCTCCGCCTACGCGCCGTTCGCCACCATCGCCGAGAAGCACGGCGTCAGCCCGCAGCGCGTCTGCCTGGCCTGGATGCTCGCCAAGTCCCCGGTCGTCGTGCCGATCCCGGGCGCCAGCCGCCCCGAGACGATCCGCGACTCGGCCGCCGCACCGGAACTCACCCTCTCCGCCGACGATGTCGCGGAGCTGGACGCCGTTTGAGAAGACCCTGATGTCTGAGGTGTAGTAGGGGTGGGCAAGGGCAGAAAGCGCTTGCCCGCCTCCTGGTCGCAGGGGGCCGACCGGTCACAGGGGGAGGACCACCGATGGCATCGACCACGGAGAAACCGCTCGACCACCGCTACCGCGACGAACACCCGATCCGCACCCTCGCCTACCTCTTCCACGCCGACCGACGACAACTGGCCCTGGCCGTCGTCGTGTTCACGGTCAAGCACAGCCCCATCTGGCTGCTCCCGCTGATCACCGCGTCCATCATCGACACCGTCGTCCAGCACCAGCCGGTCAGCAGACTCTGGACGAGCACCGGCATCATCCTGTTCATCCTGCTGATCAACTACCCCCTGCACGTGCTCTACGTCCGCCTCCTCTACGGCAGCGTCCGCCGCATGGGCACCGACCTGCGCTCGGCCCTGTGCACGCGCATGCAGCAGCTCTCCATCGGTTACCACTCCCGGGTCAGCGCCGGAGTCCTCCAGGCCAAGGTCGTACGGGACGTGGAGACGGTCGAGCAGATGGTCCAGCAGACCGCGGAGACCGGGCTCGGCGCGATCACCGTGCTCACCGGCGGCCTGGTCATCATCGCCTTCCGCACACCGGAGTTCGTGCCCGTCTTCCTCGTCGTCGTGCCGGTCGCCGCGTTCCTCGTGTCCCGGCTGCGGGCCCGCCTGCGCACCCACAACGAGCACTTCCGCCACGAGGTGGAGACCCTGTCCTCACGCGTGACGGAGATGACCCGCCTCATCCCGGTCACCCGTGCCCACGGCCTGGAGGGCAAGGCCCTGCGCCGCATGGACGGCACCCTGCGCCGGCTCCTCACCTCCGGAAACCGCCTCGACCTCCTCAACGGCCGCTTCGGCTCGCTCGCTTGGGTCGTCCTCAACGTGGTCGGCGTCCTGGTCCTCGCCGGCGCGGCCCTGGTGTCGTACTACGGCGTCTGGGGCGTCACCGCCGGCGACGTCGTCATGCTGAGCGCCTTCCTGACCACCCTCACCAACTCGACCACCTCCCTCACGACCCTGGCCCCGGTCATCACCAAGGGCCTGGAATCGGTCCGTTCGGTCGGCGAGGTGCTCCAGGCACCCGAGTTGGAGGACAACGCGGGTAAGGCGGAGGTCGCCGAGGTACGCGGAGCCGTCACCTTCCAGCACGTCGGCCACACCTACGACAACGACCAACTCCGGCCCGCCGTCCACGACTTCACCCTCACCGTCGAACCCGGCGAGACCGTCGCCCTCGTCGGCGCGTCCGGCGCCGGAAAGTCCACGGTCCTCAACCTCGTCATCGGCTTCATCCGCCCCACCGCCGGCCAACTGCTTCTCGACGGCACCGACATGAGCACCCTCGACCTGCGGACGTACCGCCGCTTCGTCTCGGTCGTCCCCCAGGAGTCGATCCTCTTCGACGGCACGATCCACGACAACGTGGCCTACGGCATGGACGACGCCGACGAGGAGGCGGTGCGCGCGGCGCTGCGGGACGCCAACGCCCTTGAGTTCGTGGAGAAGTTGCCGCGGGGCCTGGAGACTCTGGTCGGCGAGCGCGGGGCGCGGCTGTCCGGCGGGCAGCGTCAACGCCTCGCCATCGCACGGGCGTTGATCCGCGACCCCAAGGTGCTGATCCTGGACGAGGCGACCTCGGCCCTGGACACCCGCTCGGAAGCCCTCGTCCAGCAGGCCCTCGCGCGGCTGCTGCGCGGCCGTACGACGTTTGTGGTGGCCCACCGGCTGTCCACCGTCCGGAGCGCCGACCGGATCGTCGTCATGGGCGACGGGGAGATCCTGGAGGTCGGCACGCACGACGAACTCCTGCGCCGGGGCGGGGCGTACACGGCGCTGCACAGCGGGCAGGTCGCCTGACCGGATCTCGCGGCCGTTTGGTTGGATCGGCTCGGGCTGGGCACACGGAGCGAAAAGCGAGAGAGGGGCGTTTCGTGCTGGTGCCGGACCCGAAGGCCGTCAGAAAACTGCTCACCCGGTACGCGGTGCTGCGCATCTCCCAGTCGGAGCGCCACCGGCCGCAGGCGGCCGCCGAGTTGAACGACGTCGTCTACACGCTCTGCGTGATGATGGGCACCACCGGCATCCGGGAGGCCATCGTCAAGGCGGACGCCCTGCTGGCGGCGGCGCGCAGCACACCGGGCGGTGTGGTTGAGGACGGCCGCGCCGTGGCGTAGATCCGTCAGGAGAAGGCGACTTCGGGAACCTTCCTGCCGTGGAACGCCGAGCGGTACGCCTGCGGGCTGGTCCCGACCACCCGGCGGAAGCGCTCGCGGAACGCGGTGGGGGAGCCGAACCCGGCCTGCTGGGCGATGCGTTCGACGGTGTGGTCGCTGTTCTCCAGCAGGTACTGGGCGCGTCGCACACGGGCCCGCAGCAGCCACTGAAGCGGTGTGCTGCCCGTCTGTTCACGGAAACGGCGGCTGAACGTCCGCTCGCTCATGCCCGATCGCGAAGCCAGCGCGCTCAGGGTGACCTCCTGGGAGAGGTTGTCCTCGATCCACCGGAGCAGCGGTTCGAGGGTCGAGCCCTGCGGGACCGGCGGGTGCTGGTGGACGATGAACTGGGCCTGGCCGCCCTCGCGTTCGAGCGGCATCACCGACAGCCGGGCCGCGTCCGCGGCGACCGCCGAGCCGTAGTCCCGCCGGATGAGGTGCAGACACAGGTCGAGGCCGGCCGCTGCCCCGGCCGAGGTGAGGATCTGTCCGTTGTCGACGTACAGCACGTCCGGCTGCACCTCGACCAGAGGGTAGGACCGGGCCAACGCGTCGGCGGCGACCCAGTGCGTGGTGGCGCGCAGCCCGTCCAGCAGTCCGGCCTCGGCCAGCACGAAGGCACCCACGCAGATGGACACGATCCGCGTCCCCGCCGCTGCCGCCTCCCGCAGTGCCGCCAGCACCCGGGGGGAGGGCGGCGCGGCCTGCTCCGAGCGGCCCGGGACGACGATGGTGTCGGCGTCCGCCAGCGCTTCGAGCCCGTGATCGACCCGCAGCGCGAACCCGTCCGTCCGCACCTCCGGCGTCTCGCCGCACACCCGCACCCGGTAGGCGCTGCGGCCGTCCGGCAGTCGGGTACGGCCGAACACCTCCATCGGTGTCGCCATGTCGAACGGCACCACATGATCGAGAACGAGGATCGCGACGGTGTGCATGAACACCACGATAGACGGATTCCCGCCAAGCATTCTGCAAGGCCTTTTGACGTAGCTGCCTATTGAGAGGGGCTGGCGGGAATCCGTTGGAAGCTGTCGTTTCAGCCTCTGTGCTCCCGTGCCGGACGTCCCTAATCTGAGCCGGTGACCAAGATCCTTCTCACTCTGCACGTCCTGGCCGCCATCGTCGCGGTCGGCCCCGTCACCGTCGCCGCCAGCATGTTCCCACCGGCGGCCCGCCGCGCTCTCACGGGCCCGGACGGCCCCGACGCGGGCGTGACCACCGTACGACTGCTGCACCGCATCTGCCGTGTCTACGGCGCGGTCGGGCTGGCGGTGCCCCTCTTCGGCTTCGCGACCGCTTCCGCGATGGGCGTCCTGGGCAGCGGCTGGCTCATCGCCTCCATCACGCTCACCGCGGTGGCGGCAGGCATCCTGATCGCGTTCGTGCTGCCCCGCCAGGACGAACTCCTGGAGCAACTCGGCGCACAGCAGGCCGTGGAGCGTTCCGGGACCGTTCAACTCGCCATGTTCACCGGCATCTTCAACCTGCTGTGGGCGACCGTCACCGTCCTCATGATCATCCGCCCCGGTTCGACGACGGGCGCCTGACCGGTCAGCCGGTGACGCGGACCAGGAGGAGCGCCACGTCGTCGTCGGGCTCCGGGCGCAGCGCGTTGAGGAGCATGTCGCTCGTCTGCTCCAGAGGGCGGCGGGAGCTCTGCAACAGCCGCGTCAGCGCGTGCAGTCCGACGTCGATGTTCTCGCCGCGGTTCTCCACCAGCCCGTCGGAGTAGAGGGCGAGCAACGCGCCTGTGGTGAAGTCGACTTCGGCGGTCCCGAAGTCGACGCCGCCGACGCCCAGGGGGACTCCGCCGGGGATGTCGAGGAGCTCCGCGTTGCCGTCGGGATGGATCAGAACGGGCGGCAGATGCCCGGCACTTGAGAGCGCGCAGGTTCCCCGGCCCAGGTCGACGACTCCGTACGCGCACGTGGCGATCGCGTCGCCGAGGGAACCGGTGAGGTCGTCGAGGTGGTGCAGCAACTCGGCGGGTGGGAGGTCGAGCCGCGCCAGTGCGCGGGTCGCGGTGCTCAACTGGCCCATGATGGCGGCGGCTTGGACGCCCTTGCCCATCACGTCGCCCACGACGAGACCGGTGCGGCCCGGTCCCAGCGGCAGCACGTCGTACCAGTCGCCGCCGACCTCGCTCAGTGCCGGGAGGTAGCGGGCGGCGATGTCGAGGCCCTCCTGCCGGGCCGGGGCGGGTGGCAGCAGGCTGCGCTGGAGGGTCAGCGCGGTGGTGCGTTCGCGGCCGTAGAGGCGGGCGTTGTCGATGCAGATCGCGGCGCGCGCGGCGAGTTCCGTGGCGAGGACGCGGTCCTGTTCGTCGAAGGGGCGCTCGTTGACGGTGCGGTAGAGGCTCAGCGTGCCGAGGACCTCCCCGCGGGCCATCAATGGGACGGCCAGGTAGGAGTGGACGCCTGCCGTGCGCAGGGTCTGGGCGGCGCGGCCGTCCCGGGCGATGCGGCGCATGGTCGGCGGGTCGACCCGTTCGACGAGGATCGGGCCGGCCTCGCGGACGCACTGGGTGATGATGCGGTTGGGGCCGTAGGTGGCCAACTCGCCCACCGGGTCCGCCGCGTGGATCGCGTCGGTCAGGTATCCGGCGGCGACGGCCAGCGCGCGGAACTCGACCTGCGCGTCCTCGGTCACCGGGGTGATCGTGCCGTCCGTGACGACCGATTCGAGTACGTCGACGGCGGCCAGGTCGGCCACATGCGGGACCGCCACGTCGGCCAGCTCCCGCGCGGTCTGCTGAAGGTCCAGCGTCGTGCCGATCCGGACCCCGGCCTCCGCCACGACGGACAGATGCTGGCGCGCCTGCGCGACCTCGGCGGCCGCCTGCTCCCGCTCGGTGACGTCCAGGACGGCCATCGCCAGCCCGAGGACCCGGCCCTGCGCGTCCTCGATGCGGTGGTACGACTCCGAGTACGCCCGGTCCACGACGTCGGCCGCGGTCCGGCCCACGGTCTGCTGGTCGAGCAGCGGCTTGCCGGTGATCAGCACGTGCCGCATCCGCGCCTCGATGGCCGCGACGTCGAGACCGGGCAGCATCTCACCGACCCGGCGCCCGACGACCTGCTCCTCGGGCACGCCGTTGATGCGCTCCAGCGCCGGGTTGACCCCGACCCACCGCAGGTCGGTGTCGAACACCGCGATGCCCACCGGCGTCTGCCGCACCAGGCTGTGGGACAGGGCCAGGTCCCGCTCCACGCCCCTTACCGTCGTGGCGTCCGCCGCGAGACCCAGCAGATGCGGCTGACCGTGGCTGTCGCGCAGCCGCATCGTGCGGAACTCCACCAACCGCTCCGTGCCGTCCCGGTGCAGCAGCGGGAACACCCCCGCCCAGCGGGCACCCGTACCGACCTGCGCGAACAGCTCACGCGCCCTGACCCGGTCGTCGGGCGACACCAGCAGCCGGTCCGCGCGCTGGGTCAGCGCCTCCTCGGGGGAGTAGCCGAGCAACTGCTCCGCCTCGGGACTCCACAGCCCGATGTACCCGCCGGCGTCCAGCACCACCGCCGCGACCCGCAACAGGTCCAGCAGCCCGCCCGGGGCGGCCGGGACACCGTCCCCGGCACCGTAAGCGTCCATCCCAGCCGCTCCTTCCGGCGCGGCACGGCACCGCCAAGATCCGCACCACGGGTCATCCGATTACGGCACAGCCCGCCCCGCAGGGCAACACCGCGCGAGGTGAACAGGCGAAGGGGGCCGTATGGAGCACACGCCCGTGCGGACGCCGACGGACCCCCGGATTCTGGTCGTGCCCCGACCCCACAGCCCTCAGGACACTCCATGCCCCTCCCGCTCCGCCTCGTCTCCCTCCTGGTCGCCACCTGCGTGGGCGCCCTCGTCCCCGCCTCGCCCGCCGCGGCCGACGACCACTCCCTCCAGCGCGGCCTCGACGAACTGGTCGCCGCCCCCGACGGCCCGCCCGGCGTGATCGTCGTGCTCCGCGACGGTGACCACCAACGCGTCCTGCGCGCAGGCACCGCCGACATCACCACCGGCCGCCCCCTCGAACCGAACGACCACACCCGGACCGCGAGCACCAGCAAGGCGTTCAGCGGGGCGGTGGCCCTGAGCCTCGTACGACAGCACCGGCTCGCCCTCGACGACACGATCGGCACCCGGCTGCCCCACCAGCCCAAGGCCTGGCGGAAGGTGACCCTGCGCCAGCTGCTCCAACACACCAGCGGACTCCCGGACTTCAGCGAGAGCACCCGCTTCCGCAGCCTCATCCAGGCCGACCCACACCATCACTTCGACTCACGGCGCCTGCTCGACTTCGTGGCGGGCGAACCGCTGCGCTTCACGCCGGGCTCGCAGTACCGCTACTCCAACTCCGACAACATCGCCGTAGCGCTGATGGCGGAGGCGGCGACCGGTACCCGCTACGAGGACCTGCTGCGCCACGACGTCTACAAGCCGCTGGGGCTGCGCGACACGAGCCTGCCGCAGGGGTACGAGATGCCGGAGCCCTACATGCACGGATACGCGGTCGGCGGACCGTCCGGACCGGAGGACGTCAGCGAGGCGATCGGGATGTCGGGCGTGTGGGCCTCGGGCGGGATCACCTCCTCGCCCCGCGACCTGACGGCGTTCATCAGCGGCTACGCGGCCGGGGCCCTCACCTCGAAGGCGGTCGTCCAGGAACAGCGGCACTGGATCCCCGGGGCTTCCGAACCGGCCGGCCCGGGCCGCAACAGCGCCGGACTCGCGCTCTTCCGCTACGACACCCGGTGCGGGGTCGTACTCGGACATACCGGGAACACCCTCGGTTACACACAGTTGATCGCGGCCACCCCCGACGGCCGACGCTCGCTCACTTTCTCATTGACAACTCAGGTGAACCAGGCGGGGAATCCGGAACTCCTGGCCAAGGTGCGCGCGGTCGAAGAGGACGCGGTGTGCTCCCTGTTGGGGACATACGGGGCGGAGCGCCACTCCTGACCCGGGGCGCTCGCCCCTTCCGCCTCAGGTGAACCGTTACTGCTCAACCGACCGCGCTGTCCGACCCGTTGACGAGGCCCTCCCGTTCCGAGGCGGCGGGCAGGGCCAGCCACTCCGCGATGGTCCGGGCGATCGGCTGGCCGGTCTCCGCCTCGACGAAGCCGAACTGGCCCGACTGGTTGCACTCCAGGAACCACCAGGTGCCGTCGCCGTCCTCGGCGAAGTCGAAGGCGCCGTAGGCCAGTTCGGCATCGCGCATGTACGTCAGGACGGCCGCGGCGATGCGCGGCGGGACCTCGACGGGGCACCAGGGCTGCGCGGAGGTGGCGAAACGGACGTCGACCTCGGCGGGGTCGGCGTCGGGGGCGGTCACCGTACGGGCGGCGAGCATCCGGTCGCCCACCACGGTGAGCCGGATGTCCGCGCGCTTGGCGACCCGGCGCTGCAGCAGCGTCGGGCCGAACGCGACGGCGGCGAAGTCGGTGTCCGGCGCGACCCGGCTCGTCGGCACCGCGCGGGGCGGATCCTGCGGATGGGAACCGGAGACCGGCTTGACCACCAGGTCCGGGAAGCGCCGCGAGAACTCGCGGGCGGCCTGCGGGAACGTGGTGATCAGAGTGGCCGGCACGGGCAGGCCGCTGTGCTGGGCGTGGCGCAGCTGCCAGGGCTTGTGCCGGGCGCGGCGGGACGCGTCGGGGTGGTTCATCCAGCGGGCGCCACAGCCGCGGAGCATGCCGTAGAGCGCCTGGGAGGCCTCCTCGGTCAGCCACGCGGAGGGCTGGGGCGCGCGGGTCGCCGGAGTGCCCGGTCTGCGCACCCAGATGGACCGGAGTCCGCTCACGCTCACCAGCCGCCCCCCGGCGGACAGATGACCGCGGAAGGCTCCGTGCACGTACTCCCCGGACAGCGCGACCCCGCCGGTGAGGTCGGCGGGATCGATCCGGACCACGGGGACGCCGGACGCGTGGAGGTGGACCACCACCATGTCCGCTGTGACGTCCTCTTCGCAGGTAAGGACCAGGACGGTCATTTTCGTCGTTCCGTGTTCAGTCGTCGAAGTGAGTCTTCGATCCCGCGGTGGACGTCGTGGTCCCCAGTTCTCTCAGCAGAGCGAGATCATGGGCGGCGACCCGTCCGTCGGCGAGCACGTTCAACTGCAGTCCGGAGTCGTAGCTGTACGGAGCGGTGAGCTCCAACTGTGCTGCCGGGCGAGCGTAGTTGAGCGCGAACGGTTGCATCGTCTCTCCCTCGTCGGTACTGCCTCGTGCAAGCGGTGGCCACCCTGCGAGGTCGCTTGGCCCGCTGACTTCCGTCTGCTTCCAGAGACTTATACGAATCGAACGAGTGAATGGTTTCCTTACTCTGCGTAGTCAAAGTAAGGAGCGCGCCACGCGTACCGGGGTCAGTCGAGCTCGCCCGGCAGCCCCTTCTCCTGCTCCCCGAGGGAGTTGCGCATCGTGCGAAGAGCGAGGAGGAGGACGGCGATGTCGTCCAGATACACGGGATCGGGCATCAGGTCGGTGGGCAGCACGAAGTAGAGGACGGCACCCCAGAAAACCCATTTGGGGCCGGTCGGAAGGCCTGCGCGCCGCATCGAGCGCCGGGTACGGACGAGCCGCACGAACACTCCGAGGGCCACGGCGAGCAGCATCACCGCGAGCACCGCGACGATGACGATCACGGTCGTGGTCGAGTCCACTGGCGCCCCTTTTCCCGGTCCGGCCGCACGGCATGTGCCCTATCCGGATGCCCGGTTACGGCCCCGGTATGGCCGACGAGGGGAACATCACACCCGAACGCTTCGAAGGGCCTTGACAGCCGTTGACCCCTTGTCGGGTGCTGGTACGTTTTCACCGTGAGCGCGACCAACGGCCCTGGAACCCATGTACGGATCGGCCTCGACGCCCCACCACGCGTGGCCGGCCTCGGCGTCGGCGTGCACGGCACGGTGAGCCCGCGCGACGTGTTCCGGCTGCCCGACCTCTGGCAGCTCCATCTGTACGCCTACGAGGCCGAGTTGACCGTCGACGGGGTGGCGCACGAGATCAGGCCCGGCCATGTGAGCCTGGTGCCGCCCGGCGCACTGGTGCGGTTCCACTACCGGGGCCGCTCCGAGCATCTCTTCGCCCACCTGGAACTCCCGTCCGCCGGTGAGCGGTTGACCGTGCCCGTGATGCAGGACGCCGGTACGCAGACGCCCGTGCTGACCGACCTGATGCGGCGTGCGGTCGCGGCGGCGCCGCGCAACTCCGCACGCGCGGCGGCGGAGTTGTGGACGCTGCTGTGGCGCGTGGCGGACCTGGCGACCCCGGAGGCGGGCGGAACCACCGGCCCCCACCCGGCACTCGCCCTGGCCATGGCGCACATCGAGTCGAACCTCGCGGCCCAACTGGCCGTCCCCGACGTGGCGCAGGCGGCCGGCGTCTCCCACAACCACCTCATCCGCCTGTTCCGTGCCGAGACCGGCACCACGGTCGTCGCCTACCTCCGGCACCGCCGCATGGAACGCGCCCGGCATCTGCTGCGTGAGTCGACCCTGTCCATCCCGGCGATCGCGGCCGCCGTCGGCATCGGCGACCTCCAGGCCTTCAACAAGGCGTGCAGGCGCGAACTGGGGGCTTCACCCAGGGCAGTTCGCGCCGGTGCCTCGTGAGTCAGTCCCGGCCCGCACCTCTGTAGAGGTCCAACTCCCCGTCCAGCTCGACCGCCAGGACCGTCGCAGACTCGTCCACGTCGGCCGCACCCGGGGCGTCGATCCACGTCACGCCCGGCACGTCACCGAGCCCGCCGATGACGTCGTGACCGAGCTCGGCACCGGTGCCGAGGACGGTGATCCGCTTGACGGGCGTACGCAGCCCGCGCACCGACACCGACTCGCGCGGCGGATCGAAGCACACCAGGTACAGCGTGCGGCGGTCGGCGGAGAGGGTGCTGGGGCCGTAGTGGTGCCCGGCGGGCAGACCGGCGACTGTGCCGTACACCGCCTCGGAGTGCCGGGCGATCCACGCGCCGAGTCCTTCAAGTCGCTCCGTCTGTGCGGGCGTTATGGTCCCGTCCTCCATCGGGCCGACGTCGAGGAGGAGATTTCCGCCCATCCCGATCGTCTCCGTGAAGTAACGCACCAACTGCCGCACGGACTTGTGGTGCTCGTCCCCGTGCTGGAAACCCCACGAGTCGTTGACCGTCAGGCACAACTCCCACGGCCCGTCCGGCGCTTGCAGCGGCACCCCCTGCTCGGGCGTCGCGTAGTCGCCGTGGCTGAGCATGCGGGCGTTGAGGACGGTGTCGGGGTTCCCGGCGAGGATCAGCCCCGCCAACTCCCGCATGCCCCACTGCTCTTCGCCGCGCTCCCACTCGCCGTCGAACCACAACAGGTCGGGCCGGAAGCGGTCGACCAGCTCGCCGACCTGGCCGTCGCGGTAGGCGAGGTAGCGCGCCCAGGCGGCCGGGTCCTCGTGGCCGGGCTGTGCGGAGGCGTACGGGTTGGTGCGGATCTCCTCGTCGGGCGGCCGGGGGTGCGCCGTGCTGGCGTAGTCGGGGTGGTTCCAGTCCGAATGGGAGTAGTACAGGCCGACGTTGAGGCCCTCCTCGCGCAGCGCCTCCGCGTACGGTCCGATCAGATCGCGGCCCGCCGGGGTGCGGCGGACCACGTCCAGGTCACCGTGGGCCGTGTCCCACAGGGCCACGCCGTCGTGGTGGCGGGCGGTCAGCACCGCGTACTTGGCACCCGCTCGCGCGAACAGCCGCGCCCAGGCCCGTGGTTCGTACCGTGCGGCGGTGAACCCGTCGAGCTGGCGCATGTACTGGTCGTGCGGGACCTGGCCCGAGTAGAAGGACCAGGACTCCGGCACACCGTCGACGGCATAGATCCCGTAGTGGACGAAGATGCCCAACTTGGCATCGCGGAACCAGGGTTGCATCGGCATGCCGCCAAACTAGGGCGGAGCGTCCGGGGCGCGCGTGGGTGGTGATCACCACTGGTGGTCGATTCTCACCATCGGCGTCGCGCTGCGTAGGCCTTCGGCGCGACCGAGGGGCCAGGACGTCATCTGCGTGACGACGTTTGCCTCGGGCCCCGCGGTCGACTGCCTACCGCTCCTCGGCCGAGCGCTCACCGTCACTCGGCGGATCGGCGTGCTCGCTGTCGGTCGGCGGTGCGGCGGGGCGCAGCGCCTTCGTCGCGTCCCTCAGCCGACCGAACGTCCGCTGGAACGGGGACCCGCCCGGCTGGGACGGCGCCCCGGGCACGGCGGCACCGGCGGAGTCGCGCAGCGCGGCCAGCGCCTCGTTGGCCCGGTCCGCGGACTCCCGGTACAGGTCCCGGGACTTGGTCATCGCTTCGAGCGCCTCGGCGTACATGGCCACGAGCCTGCGCTCGCGGGCCAGTTCCTCCTCCATCGTCATCAGCTTCCACTGCTCGTGCAGCGCGGTGACGGCCTCCTGGCCGCCGTCCGGCAGGGGGCGCGCGGAGGCGGCGTAGCGGCAGAGGACGTCGACGAGTTCGGTGGGTTCGGAGCCGTCGAGGAAGACGCTGCGCACGGAGAACTCGCGCACGTCGTAGGAGGGGGCCACCGGGCTGGTGGGCAGGATCACGGCACCGCCGCGCGGCACCTGGAAGTCGAACTCGCGCAGCAACGCCCAGTTGACGGACCGTAGTTGGTCGGGTGTGGCCCGGTGCTCCACCACGCAGTGCTGGAGGCTCGCGGGCAGCAGCCGGGCCAGGGGCTGGCGGCCGTGCGCGTCCGGGGTCATCGCCTCGTGCACGACGACGTGGATGCTCCAGCCGTCCTGCGCGCAGCTGCGGAACAGGCGCCGCAGCTCCTTCTCGTCGGACGGCAGCGGATTGACCTGTCCGAAGCGCAGCCCCGGGACCGTCACATGGTCCCAACCCGCGTCGGCTTCCTCGGAGTTGTCGGGCCAGAACATGGTCGCGGGAGAGGGCCACCGGGGATCCCAGACCCGCTCGGCCTCCGCGACAAGGAGCCACTCCCGTTCCTCGACCGCGACGGAGGCGGCAGCGGCCGAAGCCGGTTCCGGAGCGGGCGGGAACGTCAGGCGCGCCCGCACGGTCACCGTCCCCTCCACGCGCCACCGGGCCTCGAACACCCGCTCGCGCGGATCCTCGTGCTGGTCCTCGTCGGGTTCCAGGTGGTCGTCGATGACCTCGCGGTCCTTGAGCCGTTGCAACTGTCGCCGTACGACGTCCGCGGCGTCGGCGGACCCGACGTGGCGGCCGCGAGCCAGCCACACCGTGTGGGGGATCGTGGGCGAAGCTGTGGAGGAGTTCGACATAGGCCAATCTGCGGGCGGGGGCGGTGCTGACCCACCAGTATCACCGTCGGAGATCTTGACGGGTCAAGCGGGGGGTCGAGCAGGGGTCGTGGAGTCTCGTATGCCCGTTTTTCCAGGGATACCGCGCGAGCTTACGCGCGGGGTGTGATCCGTTCACTCCGGGCGGCCGGGTTTCACGCGTGCCTCTGACGTGGACCTGTCCGCAGAATGGTGGAGCGGACGGGACCCGCCCACCATCCGCTCGGGGCGGGTCCCTTCCGTGTGCCGCCGGGTCTCACCGTCCCCGGCGCCTGTTCGATGCGCCAGGCCGGGACGGGGCGCCCGGTTCGGGCGGGGGCGCGCTGAAGCCGGCCGGTACCGAACGGGCGCTCGTCGGGGGAGGCGCCTGCAGGGGTACGACCGTCTCCTCGCGCGGCGGCCGGGTGCGCGGCAGCGGCTTGCCGACGACGCGGGTGTGCGTCATCAGCGAGGCGCAGGCCGCGCAGACCTCGGCCAGGGTCCACACCTGGCCGACCGCGGGATCGTGGCGCAGCACGAGCAGCACCGAGCCCGAGCAGTCGACCCGGGTCCCCTCGTGCGCCGCGCACCGCTGGCGACGGCAGCCGCAGGCCGCGTCGGGGCGTACGGTCGCCGCTCTGACGTGGGCCGCCGCATGGGCTTCGGCGAAGCGGCGCAGGGCCGCGATGTCGCGCGACCGGGCGGGCATGCCGCACCCGGAGGAGCAGCTGACCGAGGCGGTACGGTCGCGGTGACCTGTGATGCGAATAGTCCAGGTACGCCCGGGTCGACGGGCTGACGGGGCGTCAGGGTACGCGAGAGCCAAGACCACAGTTCCTTTGAGTGGAGGTGTTCACGCGGAAGAGGCGCTGAGTTAAGGGCTAGCTGAGTTAAGAACTACCCGTCACGGGGCAGTTCACATCATTTGCGGCCCTGAAGTATTCGTTCGAGCCCGCGATACGGTCGGCGTATGTCTGACGCGCGGCTGACCACGTCCTCCTTCCTGGTCCTCGGCATCATCGACAGACTCGGCGAGGCGAGCCCGTACGACGTGAAGACGGAGGCCGCGCGGACCGTCGCGCCGTTCTGGTCGGTGCCGCACGCGCAGGTGTACGCCCAGTGCGACCGGCTGCTGGAGGCGGGGCTGTTGTCCCAGGTGCGGCAGGAAAGCGGCCGCAACCGCAGGGTGCTGACCCTCACGGGCCAGGGCCGGTCCGTCCTCCGGAGCTGGCTCGACGACCCGGAGTTCGTGCCGGTCGAGGCCAGGGAACGCGGCATTCTGAAGCTCTGGTTCGGCGGCCGACCCGACGTCCTGGCCCCGGCCCAGCTCGGCGAGCACGAGAGGACCCTGCGCGGCTACGAGGAACTCGCCGACGGCGTGGGCGAGTTGCTGACCCCCGGGCAGCGCGAGGCGCTGGAGTTCGGCATCCGGTACGAGCGGATGATGGTCGACTTCTGGCAGTGGGTGCGGCACCGCGACGAACGCACGCAGGACCGTTGACCGCGACGACGGTCGGCCCTACCGTCTCGATAGTCCAGAAGAGACCATCGAGGGCCGGACCGCGGCCCTGAGCCAGCAGGGGGGCCGCCGTGCGTCGTCCGACGAACAGCGCCTGGCGCCGCGCCACGATGATCGCGGTCACGGCCGTGTGCCTGGCCTACGCGCCGATCGCGATGACCGAACTCTGGCCCTACGCCCGCCCCGGTGCCCCCGCCTTCGGTGAATGGGTCATGGGCCACGTCGTCAATCCGCGCTACGTCACCGACGCCCTCGCCGGCCGCGTCGCGCCCTACCGCCACAGCCTCGTCCCGATGATCGTGCACTCGGTCCTCGGCGGCGCCCTCATGCTCCTCGGCCCTGCCCAACTCCTCACCGCCGCCCGCCGACGCGCCCGCCTGCACCGCACGCTGGGCGTGATCTTCGCGGTCACGGTGTACGTCTCGATGGCCGGCGCCGGGATCTATCTGGCACGCACCGCACCCCAAGACGCGTTCAGCGGCCCCGCGTTCTGGATCGTGCTCGCCACCCTGCTGGTCGGCACCGTCATGAGCGTCACCTTCGGCATCCTCGCCGCGATCGGCGGCCTTTTCGACCTGCACCAGCGCTGGATGCTCCTCTGCTACGCGTTCCTCCTCACCGCCCCGCTGCTGCGCCTCGAATGGGGCTTCCTGCCAAGGCTGTTGCCCGGCCTGACCATGGAGCAGATCAACCAGGTGGCCATCATGCACCTGGGCTCGGTGGTCGCGTTCGGCGCGCTGATCGCCTCGCGCGCACGGGACCGCCGTACGACGGTGGAGGGCGTGTCGGGTTCCTGGGTGCCGCTGCCCGTGCTCGCCGTCGCGCAACTCGCCGGTGCGGGCGCCCTGTTGTGGATCGCGCGCTCGTATCTCGACTTCGGCGCGACCGGACGGCGGCTGCTGTGGGCCTATCTCCTTCCCTACGCGGTCAGTTACGCCGTGATGGCCGTCAACGCCCGCCGCGCCGGACGTGAGGGTCGACCGTGGGCCCGGGAGGAATGGCGGCTGCACCTCACGGCGCTGTGCCTGGCGCCGGTGCTGTCGGTCGGTGCCGCTCCGGTCTTCCAACGCGCCCTGGGACTCGACCGGTTGACGGCTCTGTCGGCCGGGGTCGCCATCGGGTGCGGGATGCTGGCTTTCGCCGCCACCACGGTCGTGAGCCTGCGTGTTCTGTCCGCCCGCACCCCCGCCGTGGGCGTGAGGGGACGCCTGCTGCCCGGTTCGGTCAGTGGGGATAGGCGCGCGGTGGCCGCTGCCGGGGCAGTTCGTCGCGGAACTCCTCGATGAGCGAGCTCACTTGGCGGATGAGCGCGGTTCGCTCCAACCGGTCGAGGTAGAGGTTCCGGCGCGCGAGGCCCGGTGCGTCCACGCAGAAGTACAGCGCCATCAGCGGATTGATGAACAGCTCGCCGCCGCGCGTGCGTTCGGTGAAGCGGACGTCACCGAAGTCCCCGCGCACGGCCGCCGCGACGGAACCGTTGACGATGCTCGGATGGTCCGGCGTGGACTCCTGGGCGTGGGCCACCGCATCGAGATACAGCTGCCCCTCCCGGCTCTCGCGCGGCAGCGAGAACGCGCCGAGATAGGCCCCCTCGCGATCCAGCGCGGCCAGGTTCTCCAACACCAGCGCGTGATTGACCCCGTGATACGCGTCCACACCGAACCCGAGGCACGCCACCAGCCGCACCGGCACCTCGTCGAGCCCGTTCACCGCCGCGAGGCTGACCATGTCCTCCTCCGGCGTGCCCAGCCCGTGCTCGTCACCCCGCATCAGGATGTCGGTGCCGCCGTCCACCAGCACGACGGCGTCGACACCGCCGAGATGTCCGATCAGCGTGCGGTACGCGTCCCGCAGCGGCTGCACACCGGTCAGCGGGAACGCGTACACCGTGGACGGCAGGTCGTGCTGGTCGAGCCACCGTGCCAGGGTCCGCTCGGGGAAGTAGTCGCCACGAGCCTCCGTGTCCGGGCGTACGGCGGCGACGTCCCGGTCCACCCACACGTCCTGGTCGAGGCCGTAGAGGTCGGCGAAGGACAGGTTGGCGAGGTGCACCTCCTTGCCGGCCGCACATAGCGCGAGGGCCAGCGGCAGCCCGGCGTAGACGTCGAAGCCGCCGCCCGCACCGGCGACCAGGATCCGGCGCGCATCGCGCAGACGGCTGAGGAACGGGGGTTCGAGGAGGGAGAACACCGGGGGACGTTAGCAGCCCCGTACGCCATGATGGGTGGGTGGACTTCGAGCCGTACCGGGGCGAACTGGTGGCGTACTGCTATCGGATGCTGGGCTCCTACCACGAGGCCGAGGACCTGGTGCAGGAGACGATGCTGCGCGCGTGGAAGGCCCGCGACCGGTACGACCCCGCACGCGCGTCCGTGCGCACCTGGCTCTACCGCATCGCCACCAACGTCTGCCTCACCGCGCTCGAAGGCCGCGCCCGCCGCCCCCTTCCGTCCGGCCTCGGCGCACCGGGCGAGGACCCCGCAACACCGCTCACGCCCGCGGCCGACATCCCCTGGCTGCAGCCCTTCCCCGACGCGCGCTACGACATGGAGGCCCGCGCCGACATGCGGCTCGCCCTCGTCGTCGCCCTGCAACGGCTGCCCGCGCGGCAGCGGGCCGTGCTCGTGCTGCGCGAGGTGCTGCAGTTCAGCGCGGCCGAGGTCGCCGACCAGCTCGACACCACCGTCCAGGCCGTCAACAGCACACTCCAGCGCGCCCGCGCCGCCCTCACGGAGGTCGACGACGACGCGATCGCCGAACCGGACGACCCCGAGGCACGGGAGGTCGTCGACCGCTACCTGAGGGCGTTCGAAGCGGCCGATGTCCCCGCCCTGGTACGGCTGTTGGCCGACGCCGTGGTCCTGGAGATGCCGCCGGTCCCGCTCTGGTTCCGGGGTACCGAGCACTACGGCGCGTTCATGCGGCGGGTCTTCGAACTCCGGGGTACCGACTGGGTGTTGAGGCGCCTGGTCGCCAACGGCCAGCCCACGCTGGCCGCGTACGCACAGGACCCCGCGGGCGGGCATCGGCTGCACAGCCTCCAGGTCTTCGCGGTCACCGGCGACCGCGTCACCCGCAATGTCGTCTTCACCGATCCGCAGGTGCTGGACGCCTTCGAGCTGCCCCGAAGGATTTCCGCGAACTGATCCCGCTCGCCGCGATGAGTTCGGCCGACGCCACCGGTACGTACCGGTGAGCACCGACCGAAAGGACATCCATCATGAGCGTCATCGTCATCCAGTTCACCACCCTGGACGGGATCGTCTCCGACCCCGACGGGTCCGACGGCACCCCGGACGGCGGCTGGATCTTCCGTTACGGCCGTGAGGAGATCGACGGCGACAAGTTCCGGCTGGGCAGCACCCTCGACGGCGGGGTCATGCTGCTCGGCCGCAGGACCTGGGAGGCGTTCTCGCGGCTGTGGCCGGCCCGCGACGACGAGTTCTCCGCGCGCATGAACGCCGGGGCGAAGCTGGTCGCGTCCCGCACCCTGACCGATGTGTCGGCGTGGGCGAATTCGAGCGTCCTCGACGGCGACCTCGTCGACGCCGTGAAGCGTGAGGAGCGGGATGTGATCGTCATCGGCAGCCTGCCCGTCGTCCGCACGCTGATGGCCCAGGACCTGGTCGACGAGTACCGGCTGATCACCTTCCCCACGGTCCTCGGCACCGGCGAACGGCTCTTCCCGGCGGGCGGTCCGCCCCTCCACCTGGAGTGCCAGGAGATCGAGAGGACGGCCCACACCGTGTTCGCCCGGTACGGGAGGGCGGCACGCTGACGTGCGCGAGGGGCCCGGCGGCACGTACGTACGTACCGCCGGGCCCCTCGGTGTCAGCTGCGTGGGAGTGAGGTTTACGCGTATGCGGGGGT
Source organism: Streptomyces sp. N50 (assembly GCF_033335955.1). GTDB lineage: Bacteria > Actinomycetota > Actinomycetes > Streptomycetales > Streptomycetaceae > Streptomyces. The sequence continues at coordinate 747,286 of NZ_CP137550.1, read as the reverse complement.
TGAGGCTTACGCGCCGCTCGCCCTGAGCATGTCCTCACGCTCGACGATCTTCACGCGCTCGCGGCCCTGCGGCTCGCCCAACGCCTTCTCGGCGGCGTCCAGTTGGTACCAGCCGTCCCACGTGGTGAAGCGGACGTCGCGCTCGGCGAAGAACGCCTCCACGGCCGCCGGGTCGGGCGAGACAGGCGTGTGCAGACGGCCGTTGGCGTGGTCGTCGAGGAGGTTGGCGATCGTCTCGTTGGCGTCGCCCTTGGTGTGGCCGATCAGGCCGACCGGGCCGCGCCGGATCCAGCCGGTGACGTACGTCGACTGGAGGTGCTCGCCGGTCTCCTGGATGACCCGGCCGCCCTCGTCCGGGACCGTGCCCGAGTCGATGTCCCAGGGGAGCTTGGGGAGTTTGTCGGAGAGGTAGCCGACCGCGCGGTAGATCGCGGTGACGTCCCAGTCCTTGAACTCGCCGGTGCCCTTGACGTTGCCGGTGCCGTCCAGGGCGGTGCGCTCGGTGCGCAGGCCGATGACCTTGCCGTCCTCGCCGAGGATCTCGGAGGGGGACTCGAAGAAGTGCAGGAACAGCTTGTGCGGGCGGTCGCCGACATCGCGGATCGCCCAGTTCTCCAGGGTCTTGGCGACCATGTCGGCCTGCTTGTTGCCGCGCCGGGTGGTGATCGAGCCCTCGTCGTAGTCGATGTCCTCGGGGTCGACGATGACCTCGATGTTCGGCGAGTGGTCCAGCTCGCGCAGCTCCATAGGGGAGAACTTCGCCTGCGCCGGGCCGCGGCGCCCGAAGACGTGCACCTCCAGCGCCTTGTTCGCCTTGAGGCCCTCGTGGACGTTCGGCGGGATCTCGGTCGGGAGCAGCTCGTCGCCGGTCTTGGCGAGGACGCGGGCCACGTCGAGAGCCACGTTGCCGACACCGAGAACGGCGACCTTCTCGGCCTCCAGCGGCCAGGTGCGCGGGACGTCGGGGTGGCCGTCGTACCAGGAGACGAAGTCGGCGGCGCCGTAGGAACCGTCGAGCTCGATGCCCGGTATGGACATCTCGCGGTCGGCCGTGGCGCCGGTGGAGAAGACCACCGCGTCGTAGAAGCTGCGCAGGTCGTCCAGGCTGATGTCGGTCGGGTAGTCGACGTTGCCGAAGAGGCGGATCTGCGGCTTGTCGAGGACCTGGTGCAGGGCGTTGATGATGCCCTTGATGCGCGGGTGGTCGGGGGCGACGCCGTACCGGATCAGGCCGAAGGGCGCGGGCATCCGCTCGAAGAGGTCGATGGAGACGCCGGGTTCGGCGGCCACCTCGGACTTGAGCAGGGCGTCGGCGGCGTAGATCCCGGCGGGGCCGGCTCCGACGATGGCTACCCGCAGGGGGCGCGGCATGATCAGGTTCCCTTCGAGCGAAAACAAGCGACTCGACGGGAAGCCTAAACTAAGGCATGCCTAACTCGGTATGCGGGTCCGGTCTATGACCTCATAAGGCCGACTTATGGGGTGGCGAAGCTTGACGCATGGGTCGGCTGTCGCCGCGCGGGTCGGCGGAGTCTGGCACACGCGTTCCGGACCGCCGGCCTCAGCCCGCCGGGCGGATGTGCACCACGTCCTGGACGACCTCGGGCGGCGTGCTGAGCAACTGGAACATGACCCGGGCGACGGTGGCGGAGGGGAGCGGCTTCATGGCTCCCACCCTGGTCAGATAGCCGTCCGCCTCCCACACCGGCGCGGCGCGCTGCCGGTCCTCGCCGGGGAAGTTCTCGATGAAGGCGCTGTCCGAGATCGAGCCGAGGATCACCAGGGCGACCCGGATGCCGTCGCCGCGCAACTCCTTGTGCATCGCGGCGGTGAAGCCGTTCAGGCCGTGCTTGCTCGCCGCGTACATCGCCATCAGCGGCATGTGGTCCAGCGTGATCTCGGAGGAGATGTTGAGAATGTCACCACCTCCGGCCGCCCGCAGGAGCGGTACGGCTGAGCGGGTCGTGTGGATCGGGCCCAGGAGGTTGGTGCCGATGCAGCTGTGGATGTCCTCGTCGGCGGTGTCCTCGATGGCGCGGATGCGGGCCACCCCGGCGCTGTTCACCAGGATGTCCACCCGCCCGAACCGCTCCTCGACCTGAGCGAACGCCGCGCGGACGCTGTCGCCGCTGCTGACGTCGGTGGGGATCGTCAGCACCGGCCCCGCCATCTCCCGCGCGGCCGCCTCCAGCCGGTCGGCACGCCGGGCGAGGAGCACCACCTGCGCCCCGTTCTCGGCGAGCAGCGCCCCGACGGCCCGCCCCACGCCGGTCGAACCTCCGCTGATCACGGCGACCTTGCCCTGCATCGTGCCTGCCATGACGGCCTCCCCGGCGAGACGTTGACGAGACGGAACGAGCTGTGACGATGAAGTGAGAGGCTACCTCTCGCTAATTGAGAACGCCATATTCGTCACCGGAGACCGGTCCTTCAACACGGGCGGCCCGCCCGGCAGTTGGCAACAGGCTGCTTCCGTGCGGGAAACGGCTCGGAAATGCCCGCGCGGTTTCCTCGGGAGAAATCGAGATTCACATCAGGAAACCCACGGATGCCGGGAGCCTCCCATGGCGATGGACACCGCAGCCGCACCGCCCACGACCACCGACCCGGCACCGACGACCGGGCCCACTCCCGAATCCGACCTCGCCGCCCAAGTCCGCGCCGACGGCGTCGAGTTCGTCCTCGCGGTCTTCGTCGACCTCGCGGGCAAACCCTGCGCCAAGCTCGTCCCCGTCGAGGCGGTCGAGGAACTCCAGTCCGACGGCGTGGGATTCGCGGGCTACGCGGCCGGCGCCCTCGGCCAGCAGCCCAGCGACCCCGACGTGATCGCGATCCCCGACCCCGCGTCCTACACCCCGCTGCCCTTCGTACGCCCGGGACTTGCCCTCGTGCACTGCGACCCGCACGTCGAAGGCAAGCCGTGGCCTTACGCGCCCCGCGTCATCCTGCGCGCCGTACTGGCGCGAGCCGCCGAACTCGGACTCTCCCTCGCGGTCGGCGCGGAGATCGAGTACTTCCTCGTCAACCGCGACGAACACGGCACGCTCTCCGTCGCCGACGGCCGCGACACCGCCGCCCAACCCTGTTACGACGCACGCGGGTTGACCCGGATGTACGACCACCTCACCGCCGTCTCCAAGGCGATGAACTCCCTCGGCTGGGGCAACTACGCCAACGACCACGAGGACGGCAACGGCCAGTTCGAGCAGAACTTCGCCTACGCCGACGCCCTCACCACCGCCGACCGGGTCATCACCATGCGGTACCTGGTGTCGGTACTGGCCGAACAGCGGGGCATGACAGCCACGTTCATGCCGAAGCCGTTCACCGACCGCACCGGCTCCGGGATGCACATGCACCTGTCGCTGTGGCGGGGGAGCGAACCCGCTTTCCCCGACGCGTCCGACAGCCGGGGCCTGGGCCTGTCCCCGCTCGCCTACTCCTTCGTCGGCGGCATCCTCGACCACGCCCGCGCCCTCCAGGCCGTCATCGCGCCCACCGTCAACTCCTACAAGCGCACCGGCGCTACCTCGACCCGCTCGGGCGCGACGTGGTCACCCCGCAAGGCTGGTTACGGCGGCAACGACCGCACCCACTTCATCCGCGTCCCCGACGGCAACCGCGTCGAACTGCGCGGCGGCGACGGCTCCGCCAACCCCTACCTCGCGGCAGCCGCGGCCCTGGCCGCCGGACTCGACGGAATCGAGCGCACCATCGACCCCGGCGAACCGGGAGACACGGCGGCCACCGCGGCCCGCCCCGAACTGCCGCCAACTCTGCTGCACGCCGTAGAGGCACTGGCCGCCGATCCGGTGATCACCGGGGCCCTCGACGCGGCGGGCCCCGGCGTCAGCGAGTACTTCGGCGAGGTCAAACGGCAGGAGTTCTTCGACTGGCACGGCACCGTCGGCGCCTGGGAGTTGGACCGCTACCTCACCGCCTTCTGACCCACCTGATCCCCTTGTCCCACGTGATCCCCTTGTCCCACCTGCCCCCCTCGTTCCACCTGTCCCATCTCGTGTCGCATCTCGTCATGAGGAGAGCCGCATGTGCGGAATCGTCGGGCTCCATCTGCGTGAGCCCTCCCTCGAACCCCGGCTCGGCGAACTGCTCACCGCCATGCTGGGCCAAGTCGTGGAACGCGGCCCGGACTCGGCGGGCGTCGCGGTCTACGGCGACCCGCGCCTGTCACCGCCCGGGCGCGGTGTCGTCTCGCTGCTGGGAGTTACCCCGGAGGAGGCGTCAATCGCCTTGCCGGGTGCGGTGGTTGTCGCAGCCGACGCCACGACGGTGGTCCACGCGGAGTCGCCCGTCCCGGAGTTGCTGGCCACCATCGTGACCGCTCTGCCCCAGGCCACCGTCATCGGCTCGGGGGAGGGGTTCGCCGTGCTCAAGGGCACGGGAAATCCAGTCCAGTTGGCCGACTCGTTCGGGCTCTCCGGAGTGACCGGTTACCAGGGCGTCGGCCACACCCGCATGGCCACCGAGTCGGCCGTCACCCCCGAAGGCGCGCACCCCTTCTCCGTCGGCCCCGGTCAATGCCTCGTCCACAACGGGTCGTTCGCCAACCACGCCACCATCCGACGCGAACTCCAAGCCCAGGGCGTGCAGTTCGACAGCGAGAACGACTCCGAGGTCGGCGCCCGCTTCGTCGCTCACCATCTCGCCCAGGGCGTCGACCTGGAGAAGGCGCTGCGGCTGCTGTGCGAGCGCTTCGACGGTTTCTACACGCTGCTGGTCTCCACCACCGACTCCTTCGCGGTCGTCCGCGACGCCATCGCCTGCAAGCCCGCGCTGGTCGCCGAGACCGACGCCTGGGTGGCGATGGCCTCCGAGTACCGCGCCCTGGACGTCCTGCCGGGCATCGAGCACGCCCGGATCTTCGAACCCGAGCCGGAAGAGGTGTACGTATGGCAGCGCTGACCGGGGTGGAGACCGCCGACCTCGCGGTGTCCTCCGTCCGCGATCTCAACCAGGCGCTCCACGCACCCCGACCAGCGCCGTCCTGGCGGGTGTTGAACCCCCGAGGCGCCCACAGCGTCGCCTGCGGTCTCAAGGACGAGGTGACCGTCGACATCGAGGGCCACGTCGGCTACTACTGCGCCGGTATGAACCAGCACGCCACGGTCACCGTGCACGGCAACGCCGGTGTGGGCGTCGCCGAGAACATGATGTCCGGCACGGTCCGGATACGCGGGGACGCCTCCCAGTCGGCCGGGGCCACCGCACACGGCGGCCTGTTGGTGATCGAGGGCAACGCGGCCGCCCGGTGCGGGATCTCGATGAAGGGCGTGGACATCGTCGTCGGCGGGAACGTCGGTCACATGAGCGCGTTCATGGGGCAGGCGGGACGGCTGGTCGTCTGCGGCGACGCGGGTGACGCACTCGGCGACTCCCTCTACGAGGCCCGGATCTACGTCAAGGGCACGGCCAAGTCCCTCGGCGCGGACTGCGTGGAGAAGGAGATGCGGGACGAACACCTCGTGGAACTCGCCGAGTTGCTGAAGGCGGCGGAGTTCGACGAGGACCCCACCGACTTCCGCCGCTACGGCTCGGCCCGGCAGCTGTACCACTTCAAGGTCGACAACTCGACGGCGTACTGAGGGAGTTGTTTGCACCATGGACATGGATACGGATATGAGTTTCGCATCCCGCGGCCTGCGCGAGTCGGCCACCTTCGACCGTGCCACCATCCACGCCATCCAACGGGCCGCCGCGACCGGCGTCTACGACATCCGGGGCTGGGGCGCCAAACGACCCCTCCCGCACTTCGACGACCTGCTCTTCCTCGGCGCGAGCATGTCCCGTTACCCGCTGGAGGGTTACCGCGAGCGCTGCGACACCGACGTCGTCCTCGGCGCGCGCAACGCCAAGCACCCCCTTCACCTGGACATCCCGGTCACGATCGCGGGCATGAGCTTCGGTGCCCTCTCCGCCAACGCCAAGGAGGCGCTGGGGCGCGGGGCGAGTGCGGCCGGTACCTCCACCACCACCGGCGACGGCGGCATGACCCCGGAGGAGCGGGACCAGTCCAAGCACCTCGTCTACCAGTACCTGCCGTCCCGCTACGGCATGAACCCCGACGACCTCCGCAAGGCCGACGCCATCGAAGTGGTCCTCGGCCAGGGTGCCAAGCCCGGCGGCGGAGGCATGCTGCTCGGCCAGAAGATCACCGACCGGGTGGCCGGGATGCGCACCCTGCCGGTCGGCGTGGACCAGCGCAGCGCCTGCCGCCACCCCGACTGGACCGGTCCCGACGACCTCACCATCAAGATCGGCGAACTCCGCGAGATCACCGACTGGGAGAAGCCGATCTACGTCAAGGTCGGCGCCACACGCACCTACTACGACGTGAAGCTCGCCGTCCACGCGGGCGCCGACGTCGTGGTCGTCGACGGCATGCAGGGCGGTACCGCCGCCACCCAGGACGTGTTCATCGAGCACGTCGGCATCCCCACCCTCGCCGCGATTCCCCAGGCGGTACGGGCACTTCGGGAACTCGGCGTCCACCGCGAGGTCCAACTCGTCGTCTCCGGCGGCATCCGCACCGGCGCCGACGTCGCCAAGGCCATCGCGCTCGGCGCGGACGCGGTCGCCATCGGCACCGCCGCCCTCATCGCCCTCGGCGACAACCACCCCCGCCACGACGCCGAGTACCGCCGACTCGGCTCAGCCGCAGGCTACTTCGACGACTTCCAGGACGGCCGCGACCCGGCCGGCATCTCCACCCAGGACGAGGAACTCGCCGCCCGTCTCGACCCGGTCGAAGGCGGACGCCGACTCGCCAACTACCTCCGCGTCCTCACCATGGAGGCCCAGACCCTCGCCCGCGCCTGCGGCAAGGCCCACCTCCACCACCTGGAACCCGAGGACCTGGTCGCCCTCACCATCGAGTCCGCCGCCATGGCACGCGTCCCCCTCGCCGGCACCGACTGGATCCCCGGCACCTCCGGAGCCGCCCTGTGATCGCCGTCGTAGGAGCAGGCCTGATGGGCGCGGCCACGGCCTGGCAACTCGCCCGGCAGGGCCACGAGGTCACCCTCGTCGAGGCGTACGAGATCGGCCACAAGTCCGGCAGCTCCCATGGCAGTTCACGCATCTACCGCCGCGCCTACGCCGACCCCCTCTACGTCCGACTGACCGGCGAGGCCCGCGAACTCTGGCAGGAACTGGAGCACGACACCGGGACCCAACTCCTGCGTCTCACCGGGGGTTTGGACTTCGGCGCGGACCGCGACCCCGAGGGCATCGCGGACATCCTCGCGGCAGCCGCCGTACCGCACGAACTGCTCACCGCGGCCCAAGCGGCGGACCGCTGGCCGCAATTCCGCTTCGACGGTCCCGTGCTGCATCACCCGGACGCGGGCACGGTCGACGCCGACGCGACGGTGGCCGCCGCGGTACGGCGGGCCGCCGAACTGGGCGCCCGCGTCCTCACCGGCACCCGTGTCACCGGCGCGGAGATCCGCGACGACGGCCGCGTGGATCTACGCACACAGGACCACACTCTCGTAGCCGACACGGTCGTGGTCGCGTCCGGCGCCTGGCTGCCTCAACTCGCCGTCCCCCTAGGCATTCCCGGGTCTCTGCCGCCCCTCCGGGTGACCCAGCAGCAGGTCTTCCACTTCCGGCGCCGCGACCCGGAGACGACCGCCTGGCCCGTCTTCGTCCACAAGGACGAACTGAACCTCTACGGCCTCCCGTCCGGCAGCGACGGCGGACCGCTCCCGGCGTTCAAGGTCGCCCAGCACGACGAGGGCACGCCCACAACTGCGGACACCCGCACCGGCGTTGTCGATCCGGCCTCGCGCGACAAGGTGACCGCATGGGTGGAACGCACGCTCCCCGGCCTCGACCCCTCACCCGTCGCCGAGGCGAGCTGCCTCTACACCACCACCCCCGACGAGGACTTCGTGCTCGACCGCACGGGCCCCTTCGTCGTCGTCTCCCCGTGCTCGGGCCACGGTGCCAAGTTCACCCCGCTCATCGGCGCAATGGCCGCCGACCTCGCCCTGGGCCGCGCCGAGCCGCATCCACGCTTCGCGCTCGGCAAGTCCCGGCGGACCACGGCCCCTCAGGCAGAATGACCGCCATGGGCACCGACCACCACGACCAGGCACCCGCGCTGCCCGACCGGGAGATCACCCCCGAACAGGCCGACGGGGCAGTGGACTTGGAGACCGCGATCGCCCGCCAGGTGCGTCGCTACCGGATCGCGGCCGGTCTGTCGGTGGCGGAGATGGCGGCCCGGGTCGGCATCTCGAAAGCGATGCTCTCCAAGATCGAGAACGCGCACACCTCGTGCAGCCTCACCACGCTCGGCCGTCTCGCCACCGGCCTCAACGTCCCCGTCACGGCCCTCTTCCGAGGCGTCGACACCGAACGTGAGGCCGTCTACGTACCCGCCGGCCACGGCGCCCAGATCATCCGCCGCGGCAGCCGGGTCGGCCACCTCTACGAACTCCTCGGCGCCCTGCGCGGCCCCCACAAACGCATGGAAGCCGTCCTGGTCACCCTCACCGAGTCCAGCGAGGTCTTCCCCCTCTTCCAACACCCCGGCACCGAGCTGCTGTTCATGCTCGAAGGCGTCATGGTCTACGGCCACGGAGAGGCGGCCTACACGATGCGCCCCGGCGACGCCCTCCAACTCGACGGCGAGGGCGCGCACGGACCCCAGGAACTGGTCGAACTCCCCGTCCGCTTCCTGTCCGTCACCGCCTACGGCGACCACGGAGGGGACTGACCGCTCTGGTGACGGGCCGGTCCGCTCGCTAGGCTGCGCGACAGAAACGGGATCGTCAACGCGCCGGTGGCTGGGTAGCGCGTCTCTCCGACGTGCTCATTGGAGACGCCGATGGCGTACCGATCCCTGCTGCGCGTGCCCGGCGCGGCCTTCTTCCCGCTGGGCTTTCTCGCCCGCCTTCCCTACGCGACCTCGTCGCTCGCGACGCTCGTCCTCGTCCAGGCCGCCTCCGGCAGTTACGCCTTCGCCGGACTCGCCGCCGCGGCACAGGGCATCGCCAACGCGCTCGGTGGCCCGATCGCCGGAACCCTGGCCGACCGGCACGGTCACCGCCTCGTCGGGACGGTCACCGCACTCGCCAACGCCGCCGCCCTGACCGCCCTCGTCGCGGCGAGCCACACCGGCCGCGCGAGCATGCTGACGGCCGCCGCCCTGTCCGGACTCACCCAACCCCCGGTCGGCCCCCTGATCCGGGTCCACTGGTCCCGCCTGCTGCACGCCCGCGCCCGGCCCGACCTCATCCCGACCGCCTTCTCGTACGAGGCGACCGCCGACGAGATCAGTTTCGTCGCAGGACCCGCACTCGTCGGACTGCTCACCGCCCTCGGCCCGACCGCGCCGACCCTGGCCGCCATCGCCCTGCTCCTCCTGGCCACCCTGCCCTTCGCCCTGTCCCTGACCCAGGGGAGCAGCGAGCACCGGCAGAGCACACGCGCCGCGCGAACTCCCCTGCCCCGCCTGCCACTTGCCGCGATGTTCCTCGCCATGGCCGCGATGGGCACGATCTTCGGCGCCGTACAGACCGGCGTCACCGCGTATGCGGATGACAGCGGGCACCCGGGCGGCGCGGGTCTCCTCTACGCCGTATTCGGCATCGGCAGCGCCCTGGCAGGCGCCGCCTGCGCCTGGCTCCCCGCGGGCTTCAGCCTCCGCCGGCGGTACGTGACCTTCGCCGCGACGCTGCTGCTGGGCGCGCTCACCCTGGTCGCCGGGGAGCGGGGACACGCGCTTCCCGCCGCGATGGCCGTCGCGGGGGTGACCGTCGCCCGTACCTGATCAGCCTCTACGCCCTCACCGAACGACTCGCCCCCGCCGACCGGGCGACCGTCGCCCTGACCATCCTGTGTGCGGGTGGTCCGCTCGGCACCGCGACCGGGCAGGCGCTGGCCGGGTTCCTGGCCGACGGCCACGGCAGCGCGGGCGCGTTCCTGGTGGCGCCGGTCGCGGCGGCAGCGGCGTTGCTGCTGGCGGTCGCCGTGGTCCTCGGCCACGCCACCCGTACCCGGAGCCGAACGCTCGGGCCGGTCCCGGAGATGAACGAGAGGGGACCATCCGCGTGATCGGCCCGGTATCCGTTGCCGTCGCGCGCAAGACACCGGAGTCTTGGGGAAGGTGCCGGGCCACGAGGAGGACACACGATGGGGACGAGCGGTGACACGTCGGATGCCGAGCGGCGACGGCTGGCCGAGGCCGACGACTCCGGGGTGCCCTGGCGCCGTTGGGGCCCCTATCTGAGCGAGCGCCAGTGGGGGACCGTACGGGAGGACTACAGCCACAGCGGCGACGCCTGGTCCTACTTCACCCACGACCAGGCCCGCTCCCGCGCCTACCGCTGGGGCGAGGACGGCATCGCGGGTGTCAGCGACGACAAGCAGCGGCTGTGCTTCGCGCTCGCGCTGTGGAACGGCCGCGACCCGATCCTCAAGGAGCGGATGTTCGGACTCACCAACTCCGAGGGAAACCACGGCGAGGACGTCAAGGAGTACTACTTCTACCTCGACAGCACGCCCACGCACTCGTACATGAAGTACCTCTACAAATACCCGCAGTCGGAGTTCCCGTACGAGGACCTCAAGGCCACCAACCAGGCCCGGGGCCGCGGTGACTTCGAGTACGAACTCCTCGACACCGGCATCTTCGACGAGGACCGCTACTTCGACGTGTTCGTCGAGTACGCGAAGGCGGGCCCCGAGGACCTGCTGATCGAGATCACCGCGCACAACCGCGGCCCCGACGAGGCACCCCTGCATCTGTTGCCGACCCTGTGGTTCCGGCACACCTGGTCCTGGGCCGGCGGCACCGCCGTCCCCTCCATCCAGCAGGAGGCCGGTGGCCAACTCCGGGCTGACCACGACGAGTTGGGCCCGCGCCGGCTGTACTGCGACGCGGGCGCCGAGACTCTGTTCACCGAGAACGACACCAACAACGAGAAGATCTTCGGCAGTTCGAACTCCTCCCCGTACGTCAAGGACGGCATCGACCGCTACGTCGTCGGAGGTGAGACGGGAGCCGTCAACCCCGACCGGACCGGCACCAAGGCAGCCGTCCACCACGTGCTCACCATCCCGGCCGGCGAGAGCGCCACCGTCCGCCTGCGCCTCACCGCCGCCGAACTGCCCGACTGGACCGGCGACTTCGACACGGTCATGACCCAACGCCGCGCCGAGGCCGACGAGTTCTACGACGGCATCACCACCCCCGACACCTCGGCCGACGAACGACGCCTGGTCCGGCAGGCGTTGGCCGGAATGCTGTGGAGCAAGCAGTACTACTACCTCGACGTCGAAC